>JACPXK010000028.1 GCA_016196565.1 Candidatus Omnitrophota bacterium
AGCGTCATATTCGGATTCCTTGGTAATGGAGACATTGCCATAAACGCGCACTTCTGTTAAAAAGTCACGGGCAAAATTACCGTTGGCTTGAGCGGCCTCCATTTTATCGATGCGCACGTAGCGGGCCTCGACCGGCGTGATGTCCACAATCCATTCTTTGCCCCCCGCGGGGACTGCCGCGCCGGAAGCGGTCCCGCCGGAAAGGGCGGCGGCCGTCTGCCAGTTCACGCCGTCGGGTGAAGTCAAAACCCGGAAGGATTTCAAATGATTGGAATCACTCTGAGCAAGCACGCGAATTTGAGTAACTTCGGCGAAGCAGTCCCCGCAGGGGGCGGCGGCAGATCCAAAATCGATATCAAACGCGTTTTCTTTGACCGCGTCCGAAGCCAGCCAGAAGGTGTTTGCATCACTGTCCAAGGCCTTTGAGGGAGCGTTAGTCGAAGTATTATTCGCCGAAGTCACCTTGGCCGTTTTGCCAAGGGAAAGTTCTTCCGGTTCTTTGAAGGTTTCGATTTTGCGGATGAGTTTTCCCTGAGAATCGCGGATTTCCTGCGTGGTCACGGCACGAAGTTCGCTGGTGTAAACCTCGAGCTCGCGCAGGAATCCGTAATAAGGCGAATTCCCGTTTTTCCCCCGAATGCCCTCAACCCTGACATAACGCGCTTCGGTATCCGGAATTTCAAAGCTCCATAATTTACCTGCGGTAAGTCCATTTTGGATTGTAATGGTTTGCCAGGTTGAACCATCTTTGGAAATTTTAACCGTGAAATCGGAAACATAACTGTCCCCATTCCAAATTGTATCCAGCACAATTTTAGAAATGCTTTGAATTTTCCCCAAATCCACTTCCGCCCATTCATCCTTTCCCATGGATGACGCGAACCACAGGCCCGGTTCCGAATGAACGCCATCCACAACATGGAAGGCTCCGTAGGCGGCATTATATTCACTTGAGGTTTTGACGGATTTCCCGCGCGCCGCATTCATCGGAGAGGTACGCTCTTTTTTGGAAATCAAATTTCCCTGAAGATCGGAATGTTCTTCGGAAACTAAAATCCGGTCGGCAGCAGCCGGCTGCGGGACATTAATCCCCTCAAAAACCTTTTTGATTTTCTCACCCGCCACGGTTGTATATTCTGTCCATTGTTCTTCATAAATACCATTTTTCCGTTCTTTTAGATAAATAGTGCGTCCCCCAGAATCTTTGGTTTCCTGGCGCAAAATCCCGATGGAATCACTGACCGTTGTGGTTGTATTTCCATCGACAATCTTGGTGTCGTAGATAAAATTCTGAGTCTGATACTTATAACCATTCATATGAAGAAGAAGTTTGGTTTGATCATCGGTCGTGTATTCCTGAACAGGCGGAATAAAATTCGAGGCCCAGCGCGCAACGCCTTTGGAAACCCGGAACTCATCGATTTTTCCGTTGAAATAACTTCCCTGCAGGGCCGGGTTCGAGGCCACTTCGGCCCCAATCAAGGCCCGCCACGTGCCCGAGGCCACACTTCCTGAAACGCTTTTGCTTCCTGCTTCTGCTCCATTCACATACAGCTTAAGCGCCGAACCATTTCTAATCACCGCGACGTGATACCATTGTCCGGCCTGAAGCACCGCGGACCCCGTGACCGTCGCCCACTCGCTTCCGTTCACTTCAGCGTGAAAGACCAGTTTATTTTCCGGAGAGACATAAGCCCCGAAAATATTATTGGTCGGAAATCTTTGATGATAAATTTCCTGGCGCGTTCCCGTGGTGTTTAAATTAATCCAGCCGTCCAGCGTGAAATCCCCGCTTCCGAAGTTTTGATCGTCCGAAGGCGTTATCGAAAGATAATCGCCGTTTCCATCCAGCGAAACCGAACCGATTCCCAGCTTGGCTTGAGAATTGATGATTTTGGCGTCCCCGTTGGGCGTCACGCTGCCAAAACCGGAATTGGGTTCCACTTTTCTATCTTTTGTAAAAGTGATGCGGCCTTCGGAATCTTTGATTTCCTGATGCACAAGGCCGAGGGAATCAGTGGTCGTTGCCGTAGTATTGCCTTGCGCATCGACGGTATAGGCGGCCGATTGTTCGTCATATTTAAAACCATTCATATGAAGCAGCAGTTTGGTATTAGCATCCGGAATGTATTCTACGGTGGGCGGAATAAAATTCGAAGTCCAGCGGGCAATGCTTTTTGAAATTCTAAATTCATCGAGCATTCCGTCGAGATATTGAGTGTCTATGGAGGTGGAACCGAGATAGATTCCATCGGTCCCTTGAATATTTTTTGGAGCGTCCGTACTTCCAAGTTCAACGCCGTTAATAAATCCGAACAGTGTGCTTCCACGTCTTACAATTGCCACATGATACCAAGCTTCCGGCAAAGGAGACCATGCCCCCATGGCATAATCCGTGCCTTCCAAATGAACGGTTAGAATCCCATTCGTCCGGGAAACTCTAAAATCGTTGGAATTATTTCTGTCAATGAAAGTAACATTATTCGCCGGAGGGCTGTTGAAACGAACCTGGAAGTCAATAGTGAAATCCCCTGTGCCGAAATTCCAATCATCAGAATTTGGGAGATTGATCGAATCACCGCTTCCATCAAAAGAGCCTGCCCCGCCTCCAAGCTTGTATTGCGAATCGCTTGTTTTTGCGTTTCCATTAACGCTAACACCGTCGCCAAATC
>JACPXK010000037.1 GCA_016196565.1 Candidatus Omnitrophota bacterium
AGCCTTGACGGTGAAATTCACGATTTTAAACCGGGAGCCTTCCGGCTGGCCCAGGATGAAAATGTCGAAGTTTTGCCGGTTGTCATTGACGGGACCGGTGATGCTTTGCCCAAACATTCTTGGTATTTGGAAAAAACGACTGAGTTCCGGCTGGTTGTCGGAAAACCGGTGGAAATGAGTACGGGAGGGGCGGATTCGGTGGCTAAGACCATATCTGTCGTGCGCCAAACTATGATTGAAATGCTGAAAGAACTCCGCGCGGAAAAATAAAATGGAAACACTCAAAATTCTTTCTCTCAATACTTGGCAAGAACGCGGCCCGTGGAAGCTTCGCTGGAAAGTCATTCTCGAAAGTTTAAAGGAAATTAAACCGGACATTGTCTGCCTTCAGGAAGTTTTCAATCCGGATTGGGCCCAGGACGTCAAACAAAAGGCCAAGTTTGCTTATCTTGTTTTCCACCCTGAACATTCCGGGCTGATGATTTTGTCGCAGCTGCCGGTGCTTGAATCGGCCTGCTTGACCATGAAAACGCAGTCACCAACGGAAGATTACAAGCGTTACGCTCTTTTTGCGGAAATCGAATGGCAGAAAAAAAGTTTCGCTCTTTTTAATACGCATTTGTCCTGGCAATTGGATGAAGGATTGGTGCGGGAAAAACAGGTGGGTGAACTTTTGGAATTCATTCACGGCAAAGCGGATAAAAAAGATGTCGTGGTCACCGGGGATTTTAATTCCGTCCCTTTCAGCCCCGAAATCCGCACCATGATAGAAGCTGGGGGATTTACCGATACCTTCAGCCTGCTTCATCCGAATGACCCCGGGCTGACCTGGAGTAATGATAATCCTTATGCGCGTCAATCAAGCCATCCTATGCCGGACCGCCGCATCGATTATATTTTTTCCCGCAAGGACGCCAGGCACTTACCGCCGCCGCAGTCAGTGAAAGTTCTAATGAATTGGCCGAATGATTCCGGGATTTGGGCTTCCGATCATTTTGCCGTAATGACAACATTTGGAGCGCCTCATGAGTCAAACAGTTAAAGAGAAAGCCAAGGCCTATCAAAGGAAGAAGCAAAGTCTCACGCTTTTTCATCTTTTTTTAACGCCCGCGATTTTGGCCGCGGCCACGCTTACGCCTATTTCGAGCTCCTTAAAGGAAGCTGCTTCGCAACTTAGCCAAAATCCTTACGGAATGTTCGCTATTTATTTTCTTCTTTTCTCACTTTATACGCTGATTTTTGACGCCCCTTTTTCCTATTACAGTGGTTTTGTGCTTGAGCACCGGTACGGCCTTTCCAATCAAACTTTCGGAGCCTGGCTTAAAGATTGGACTAAAAAATCAGTTTTATCTTTTGCGCTGTCGCTTGCTCTTCTGGCGGGATTGTATTTCTTGATCTGGAGTTTTCCTGCGCGCTGGTGGTTTTACGCCTGGATTGCTTATGCTTTCGTCAGCTATTTTTTCGGGAAAATTTTCCCCGTATGGATTGTTCCGCTTTTTTATAAATATGACCGTGTCGCGGAGGGGAGTTTGCGAAAACGCATTCTCGATCTTGCGGCCCGTTACGGGATGCCCGTGGAAAATGTGTATTCACTTAATTTAAGCAAAACCACCAAAAAAGCGAACGCGGCATTTATGGGCATTGGAAAAACGCGGCGTGTGGTTTTAAGCGACACACTTTTGAGTCATTTTACGGAAGATGAAATTGAAACTGTGGTGGCCCATGAGCTCGGTCATTTTAAGCATCGCGATATTCTCAAACAGCTTTCGTTTGGCATGGCGGCCTCTCTGTGCCTTTTTTGGCTGGCCTTTCAAACCGTGGGCCCATTGGCGGTTCGCTTGGGATTTGACGGAGTTTCTGATATCGCGGCCGTGCCGGTTCTCTTTCTGATTTTCTATATTTTTAGCCTGGTCCTGATGCCGGTTCAAAATGGATTTTCACGCTGGCTTGAATGTGCCGCGGACCGTTTTGCGCTCGAGGCTTATCCCTATACGGATACATTTATTTCCTGTATGGAAAAATTGGGAAGCGTGAATTTGGCGGACCCTGATCCGCATCCGGTTTATGAATGGTTTTTTTATGATCATCCGGCCATTTCCAAACGTGTTCGCATGGCCCGCGAATGGAAAAGATGAGTACTTTAACCCTGTCATCCCCGGAAGTTTTAGCCGGGGATCAAGCACTTGATTCCCGCCAAAAGATTGCGGGAATGACAATACTCGGAATTTTCCTGGTAATCATGACAATTTTTCTTCCTTCTACATTTGCCGCAGAGGAAAAAAAATCTCCGGCAGCTGAAGCACTGGAACGCCGTCAAAAAGTGGAGATTATGAGCTTTTTCCTGAAAGATCCGGACCAGGCCATGATGCCGAAGACGACGCTGGCCATCAGCCTTTACAATCAGGCCGTGGCGCATTTTCACAAGCATGAATATGATTTGGCGCGCAAAGAAATTCAGGAATCCTTGCGCCATGATGATCAGAATTCGCTGGCCTATGAGCTTTTGGGAGAAATTGATTATCAAGAGCAAAAACTGGCGGAAGCAAAATCCAATTATCAAATCGCCTACAATTTACAGCCGCGGGAAGATTTGAAAAATAAAATCGAAAAAATGACGGCCGAAGCCCCGGTTGAGAAAAAGCTGTCGACTTATCGCGGAGAACATTTTTTGATCAAATATCATAATGAAGAAAAAAATATCGAGGCTTTTCAGTTGCGAGAACTTTTGCGCCGGACTTACCGCGATATTTCCAAGGAATTTTCTTATTATTTCAAACATCAGGTGGTGGTCTTGCTTTACGATGAGGCCGATTTCAAAAAGATTACCAATATGCCGCACTGGGTGGCCGGCGTTTATGACGGCAAAATCCGCATGCCGATTAACCGGGTGGGATTTCGAGATGACGATTTGCGCGCGCTGACGGCGCATGAAGTGACGCATGCTTTTGTGCATGCGATGGCGAGCTCTGCGGCGCCGGCTTGGCTCAATGAAGGCCTGGCTGAATATATGGAAAATAAGGTGAAACTGCAGGACACTATTGTCTTTGAGTCTGCGATTAAAACCCATAACCTTTTTCCCATCGATCAGCTGATCAGCGAAAGGGCCACAACCTCTTTGTCGGACACGCTGCGTATCGCGCTTTTTTACGAACAGTCGCATCAATTAGTGGCTTATCTTGTGAAGCGTTACGGCATGTTCCGCGTCAAACAGATGCTCGAGGAATATGGAAAAGGAAAAAATTCGGATGAAGTGATTCACAATATTCTAAAAATTTCTCCTGAAAGGCTTGAAAAAGAATGGGCAAATACCTTTCCAAAAGTTTAGCGATTGATCAGATTCGTGAAGATTTTCCGTTTTGCTGCCGCTACCGGCCCGGAAACACGTTTTTGGAAAATTTAATCGCCAAGAGGGGGTTGCTTACACCTATTCTTGTCACCCACGAATCGAATCCCGCGATTCTTTCGGGGCATAATCGATATCAAGCTGCCCGCAAGGCGGGAATTCCGGAAATTTCCGTTTTGCAAATTCAAGAAACCTTAAATCCCGGGGATTCTTTCATTTTGGCGGTCCTTTCCAATTGGAATCAAAACTGGCCCGAGATTGACCGGGCCTGGACTTTGCATCAGGCCAAAGAAAAATTTCATCTTCCGGAGCGTGAAGTGATGGAACTCATTTTGCCGGCCCTGGCTTTGCCCGCCGAAAAATATATTTTGGAACAGTATCAGGATACGGCCCGGCTTGATTCATCGCTTTTGGATTTGATGGTGAAAAATAAACTTCCATTCCGGGGTTCGCAAATTCTGGCCCGTTTTTCACGGGAAGATCAAAAGGCGTTTGCGGATTTGATAGCTTCTCATGCGGTTTTGACTTCGAATCAGCTTTTGAAGCTGGGAGAATGGCTTCATGATTTGCTGAAGAAAGAACGCCTCGCCCTTTCGGATTTTCTTGGGCGCCGCGGTCTCTTGGAAATTTTAAAACAGGAGCAAACGGACTCAAGGCAAAAGGCCGAGAGTCTTTTTGCGGCGGTCCGTTATCTTCGCTTTCCCCGGCTGGTTGAGTATGAAAAGAAATTTCAGGTTTTTTCCCAGTCCCTGGCCCGGGAATCGCGGGATGTTAAACTGGAAGTTCCCGAATCCTTTGAAGCACAAGGGTTTACCTTACATGCCAGAATCCGGAATGAAAAGGGGCTGGAGAATGTCCTGGAGATTTTGGAGCGGGAAAAGCCTTCACTTAACTCCTTATTTGACATAATGTTATGATTCCTATAAAATTCTTTTTTCTCGCCGATCTGTCATTGCGAGCCCCGAAGGGGCGAAGCAATCTCAAAACCGGGATTGCTTCGTCGGCTTCGCCTCCTCGCAATGACATGCTATATAGAAAGGACTATGGAAAAAATATTTTTTTTTATTTTAATCTTACTTTTCCCCGCGGTTTTGCCTCTGCATGCAGAGGACGTTCAAGTCACTTCCAATTTTGATAAACGTTCTGCCCAGGTTGACGAAGAAATTCATCTCAATATACGCATCAATGGCGGCAAGGGAAATATTCAGGCCCCGCGTTTGCCCGGTTTGAAAGATATCGACACCTATTATGCCGGCCGTTCCTCACGGCTTACCTTTATCAACGGCGTTTCCACATCCACCATGGAATTCAGTTATGTGCTGATTCCTCGTGCTGCGGGCCGTTATACGGTCCCCTCCATTGAAGTTTCTGTGGACGGAAAAGTTTTTCGCACCGATCCGGTCGACGTCGAAGTCGCCGGCGGAGGAAGAAGCCAGGTCACAAGCGCTCCCTCCGTCCCCGCCCCGCTTATTCCCCGAACCCAGGCTCCGGTCCAGGAACCTCCCATGACTTTTCAGCCGGACGATGAGAATATTTTTGTGAAGGCGTGGGTGGATAAAACTTCCGTTTATCCCAATGAACAAATTCTTTTGACTTACTCGCTTTACACCCGCTATGACACACGCTATGAAGGATTTCAGGAGGAACCGCAGACCAGCGGATTTTGGATTGAGGAATTTCCCATGGACCGCGAAATTCCGCGCGAGACCGTAAGGATGGCAGGCAAGCGTTATGTCAAAGCCGACATCAAAAAAGTAGCCCTCTTTCCGACCACGGCTGCGGAATACACGATTAATCCCGGCACTCTCAAGGCGTCGATTCGCGAAGAACCCCAAAGTTCCGGGGTTTTCGATGAATTTTTTAATGATAGTTTTTTCAGCGGCGGAAGTTTTTTTGCCCAGCGGCAGAATCGATTGCTCAAACCTCCAGTCATTCATATTACCGTAAAACCCTTTCCCGAGGCGGGAAAACCGGCCAGTTTTGACGGGGCGGTGGGGAATTTCCGCCTTTCATCCACTGCGGACAAGGAGATAGTCAAACAAAATGAACCTGTGACCATGAAAATTGTGATCGAAGGCGAAGGAAATATAGAAACTTTGACCAAGCCTGTTTTGCCGGAAATCGCCGGATTCAAAGTGTATGATTCCGACACCTCTTCGCAGCTTTTTAAAACCGGCAATGTGATCGGAGGGCGCAAAGTCTTTGAAATCGTTTTTATTCCGCTTGAAGCGGGCGAAAAGAAAATTCCCAGTATTGAATTCTCTTTTTTTAATCCGGCCCGGGCGCAATACGCCACACTTAGGACCCCTGTTTATAATCTGAAAGTGGAACCTTCGGCCCAGACTTTTCAAATGCCTGCAGCGCTGAGCCAGCAGGAAATTTTCAAAAAAAACATTCAGGTGGAAAAACGCGATATTCGTTATATTCACGAAAATATTCCTTCTGAGAAAGGCGCGCGTATCCTTAATGCTTTTTATTACGGATTGATCGCGCTTGATGTGCTTTTGACTTTGCTGGTTTTGCTGGGTGTATCACGGGACCGCACGGAAAGGATTTTCGCCAAAGATGAAGGGCTCCGGCGAAATCGCCTGGCAAAATCCCAGGCCGAAATAGGAATGCGCCGGTTAAAAGTTTTCGAGCGTTCTAAAGACCCCAAGGCCACGGCGCAATTTTTTGATCAAATCGAGAAAATCCTTTCCCAATATTTGTCGGACAAATTCAATTTGTCGGCTTATGGAATGACGCGCAATGAACTCGAAGCCCAGTTGATGCGGACTTTAGGCCCGGAAGATCCGCTTCATACGAATATTCTCGAGTTTTACCGCATTTGTGATGAGCACCGGTTTGGAAAAGGTGCGGTTTTGGTGGAGCATCGGAACGATGCTTTGCGGCTTTTGCGCGAAACCATCGCGCGTGTGGAGAAAATGAAGAAATGATACGAGAAATAGACAAACAACCTGTCATCCTGAAGCCTGAAAGGCCGAAGGATCTAGCGAGATCCTTCGCTCAACGAAGCAGCCCTTTAGGGTCGCTCAGGATGACAAGTTTGTTTTTTGCCATTTATTTTTTCACGATTCCAGCTTTTGCTTGGACGAGCGAAGATGCGGCCCAATTCCAAAAAGCCAATGAAAGCTATCGTTCCGGGAAAATTGACGAGGCGGCTTCGGTTTACCGGACTCTTTCTGAAAAACATCCTGGAAGCTCTGAGATTTTTTACAATTTGGGCAACAGCCTTTACCGTCAAGGCTCGGTGGGAGAGGCCATTCTGGCGTATGAACGTGCCCGCATGATTGAGCCGCGCAACGCGGATATTGTCTATAATTTAAATTATGCCCGCAGCCTTTTGGAATACCGGATCGAAGATAAAAGAAACTGGTATTTGAAAGCGGCGGAAAAAATTCTCGAAACATTGACTGAAAAAGAAATTTATCTTTTGGCCATTGCCGCCTATTTCCTATTGATGGCGAGCTGGGCCTTTGTCCTGTTTTTACGCCGCGGCCTGCCGTGGGGGACCTGGCGCAAGGTTTTTACTATTTTGCTTTTTTTCTTTATTCTTATCGCGGTTTCAAAGCATGTGGAAAGCCGTGTCATGCGTGATGGTGTGGTGGTGGCCAAATCCGCCGAGGTGCGATACGGGCCTTCCGAAGGAGACCAAATCGCTTTCCGGCTTGGAGAAGGGCTGCGCCTTTATGTGGTAGAACGCCGCAGTGAGTGGAGCCGTATCCTTCTCGTGAATGGTGAAACAGGATGGGTTTCGAATGAACAAATTAAAGAGGTCCGTGTATGAAAAAATTTCAGGCTGACGCTCTAGGGCATTTCGGAGTTTACGGAGGGCGTTATGTTCCGGAAACTTTGATGGGCGCGCTCAAAGAATTGACCTCTGCCTATCAAAAACTTAAAAAAGACAAAAAATTCCACGCGGAACTTTGGAATTATTTGCACAATTTCGCCGGCCGGCCCACGCCGGTTTATGAAGCGAAAAACCTTACCGAACATTTTGGCCGCGCTAAAATTTATTTGAAGCGTGAAGACCTTTGCCATACCGGTGCGCATAAAATTAATAACACGCTGGCGCAGGGACTTTTGGCCAAGCGGCTGGGGAAAAAACGTATTGTGGCCGAGACCGGGGCCGGACAACACGGCGTGGCTTCGGCAACCGCGGCCTGTGTTTTCGGGCTTAAATGCGTTGTTTATATGGGGGCTTTGGACATTGAACGTCAGGCCCTGAATGTTTATAAAATGAAACTTCTCGGTGCCGAGGTGCGGCCGGTTTATTCCGGGTCCAAAACACTTAAAGATGCCACCAATGAAGCTATTCGTGATTGGGTGACGAATGTCGAAACAACGCATTATCTTTTGGGATCCGCGGTGGGGCCTCATCCTTATCCTTCAATGGTGCGCGATTTTCAGTCCGTCATCGGCAATGAAACGCGGAATTATTTTGTGAAAGAGAAAAAACGCCTGCCGAATTATCTTTTGGCCTGCGTGGGCGGAGGCAGCAATGCCATCGGATTTTTTCATCCGTTTTTAAAAGACAGCCGGGTCCGGTTGATCGGTGTGGAAGCGGCGGGCCATGGAGTTCACACGCGCCAGCATGCGGCTTCGCTCACCAAAGGGACACCCGGCATTTTGCACGGCATGAAAAGTTATCTTTTACAAAATAAAGACGGCCAGGTGGAGCTCGCCCATTCCATATCAGCCGGGTTGGATTATCCCTCGGTTGGGCCGGAACATTCTTATTTAAAGGATGCCGGACGTGTGCGTTACGAAACCGCCACAGACCAGGAAGCGCTGGAAGGCTTTCAGCTTTTGACCCATGCGGAAGGGATTATGCCGGCTCTCGAGCCTTCGCATGCCATCGGCTATTTGAAACATCTCATCCCCAAAACACGCAAAACGGAATCCATCGTGATTTGTCTTTCCGGCCGGGGGGATAAAGACATCGACACCATCAAGAAATTTATAAAATGAAAAACCGTTTGATCAAAAAAATTCAAAAAGTCCGGTCAGGACGCAAAAAAATTTTCTGTGCCTTTCTGACTTTGGGATATCCCAATCTCAAAACCACCGAGCGCTTGATCGAAGAATTCGAAAAAGAGGGCGTGGATATTATCGAGCTCGGTTTTCCTTTTTCCGATCCGCTGGCTGACGGGCCGACCATTCAATACTCTTCGGAATATGCATTGCGCCGGGGCGTTCAAATGGAAAACGCCTTTCATATGGTCCAAAATCTCCGGCAAAAAGGAATCAAAGTTCCTTTGGTGTTTTTTACTTATTCCAATCCGGTTTTGCATTATGGCTGGAAGAATTTTGTCAAAGCGGCGAAAAATTCCGGTTTTGACGGTGTCATCATTCCGGACCTTCCGCCGGAAGAAGAAATCATTTTTCAAAAGGATTGCCGGCGCGCCGGACTTGCCCAGATTTTTTTAATGGCGCCGACTTCCGATAAAGACCGGGTGAAAATCATCGGCCGCGCCTCCGAAGGTTTTATTTATTATGTGTCCGTGCGGGGCGTGACGGGCGCGCGCAAAGCGCTTCCCTCGGATATCGCCGGGCATTTACGCCAAATCAAAAGAAAGGTCAAAAAACCGGTTCTGATTGGATTTGGAGTTTCGACTCCGCATCAAGCACAAACGCTGGCAGGAATTAGCGACGGTGTGATTGTGGGGAGCGCCATTATTGAAAAGCTTCGGCAATCCCGGGGAAATGCCGATGAAGCGGTGCGGTTTATCCGGCAAATGGTGCGGGCCGTTAAAGCTTCGGGCCGATGATTCTCGGGGTTGATTTAGGCGAAAAGCGGGTGGGGATTGCGATCGCGGATCAAACCACTAACGTCGCGACACCTTTAACCACGCTTCAGATTCGCGGGCGCCGCCATTTGCTGGAACAGCTCGAGGCGCTGGTCAAAGAGTATAAAGTTGAAACCGTGATTGTCGGACTTCCCAAAACATTAAAAGGGGAAATCGGGCCGGCTGCCAAAAAAATTACTGAAGAAGTGGAGTGGCTGAAGGCCCACAGCACACTTTCATGGATTTTTTGGGATGAGCGGTTGAGTACGCTGGAAGTTGAGCGCGTGATGCTCGATGCGGATGTGAGCCATAGCCGGCGTAAAGAAATGCGGGACCAGCTGGCCGCTCAGCGTATTTTGCAAAATTATCTGGACCATAAGAGATCGTCATCCTGAGCGAGGAGTTGTTAAAATGCGGTTTAGTTATCAAAAAAGTTGTCTTTCCAATGGAATGAAAGTTGTCACCGTTCCCATGATGGACCGTGAAACAACGGCGGTCGCCATTTGGGTCCGCGCGGGGTCCCGTTACGAAAAACCAAAAATTTCCGGAGTTTCCCACTTTCTTGAACATATGCTTTTCAAAGGAACAAAAACGCGTACCACCCGGCAAATTAAAGAAGAAGTCGAAGGTGTGGGCGGTATGTTGAATGCCTTTACCGGAGAAGAGGTGACCTGTTATTTTGCCAAACTTTTGAAAAATTATATGTGGAAAGCTATGGATGTGCTTTCTGATATGGTCAATCATGCGACGCTGGATACCGCAGAGTTCAAAAAAGAAAAGCCCGTGATTTTGGAAGAAATCAAAATGTACCGTGATCTTCCCGCGCAGCATGTGCATGAACTCATGGGCGAGCTCCTTTGGCCCCGCCAGCCGCTTGGGCGTCCCATTGCTGGGACTCTGGAGACGGCGCAGGGAATCAGCCGTACGGCCATGGTTGATTACAAAAATCATTTTTATCAGCCGCAAAATGTTGTGGTTTCTATTTCGGGTCCGGTGGAACATAATCCGATCATGGATTGGTGCGAGAAGCACTTCCCAAAAAAATCCGGGAACCCGGTTTCTTTTTTCTCAAAATCCGATTCACGTCAAACCAAACCGCGCACTCTTTTTATGGACAAGCAAACCGAACAAACTCATTTTGTCATTGGACTGCATGGATATTCCCGCGTTCACCCCGATCGTTATAAGCTCGGAGTCTTAAACGTCATTTTAGGGGCCAATATGTCCAGCCGGCTTTTCGAGGAAGTCCGGGAAAAACGCGGATTGGCCTATGAAATTAAATCGTGTCTGGGCTTTTATGAAGATGCGGGTTCTCTCGTCGTTTCCGCGGGAGTGGAGACGAAAAAAACCCCGCAAGCCGTGGGCATCATTTTGCGGGAATTAGACAAGCTTCGAAAAGGAAAAATCGAGGACGACGAGCTTTACCGGGCAAAGGATTATTTTACGAGCCAGCTGACCATGGCCCTGGAAGATACTTTGGAGCATCTCTTGTGGGTCGGGGAGAGGGCCGTCTATGAGGAAGAGCTTCCTGATCACCGGAAAATTTGTGAGAAAATCGATGCGGTTACGGCGGAAGATGTCCGCGCGGTAGCCGATGATCTTTTTAAAACCGCCAATTTAAACTTGAGTTTGATCGGCCCGGCGGACGATAAAATTCGCAAAAAAGTTGAACAGGATTTCGGCTTATGAGTGAAAAGAAAAAACCGCTTATTGCGCCCAGTATTCTGTCCGCCGATTTCAGCCGGCTTGGCGAAGAAATCGCCTCAGTGGAAAAAGGCGGCTGCGACATTATTCACGTGGATGTGATGGACGGTCATTTTGTGCCGAATCTTACGATTGGGCCGACGGTAATTAAGTGGATAAGAAAAACGACCAAGCTTCCGCTCGATGTTCATTTAATGATTGAGGAGCCCCTTCGCTATATTGAGGACTTTCGTAAAGCTGGTTCTGATTGGATCACGATTCACGTCGAAGCGACGCAAAAAATATCCGAAACTCTCGCGGCCGTAAAAAAATCCGGCGCTAAAGTAGGCATGTCCGTTCGTCCCAAAACACCGCTCAAAACCATCGAACCGTATTTGTCTCAGCTGGATTTGGTTTTAATTATGACCGTCGAACCCGGATTTGGCGGGCAGTCTTTTATGCCCGAAATGATGGAAAAGGTGAAAACGCTTCGCTCCAAATTCTCGGGGAAAATTTCTGTGGATGGCGGAATTAATGCCGAAACTGCAAAAGTAACTCTTGCCGCAGGTGCGGATATTCTTGTGGCCGGCACTGCCGTTTTCGGCGAAAAAGACAGGAGCCAAGCCATCAGCGCTCTTCGTTCGGCCGTTTGATTTTTATGGACCCCTCAAAAATCCGGAATTTTTCCATTATCGCCCACATTGATCATGGGAAGTCTACACTTGCCGACAGCCTTCTTCTTTATACGGGGGCCATTTCCAAGCGCGAATTCCGCGAGCAAATTCTCGATGACATGGATTTGGAGCGTGAACGCGGCATTACCATTAAAGCCCGCGCCGTCCGGATTAAGCATCGCGGCTATATTCTCAACTTAATTGATACGCCCGGCCACGTCGATTTCACTTATGAAGTCTCCAAAAGCCTCGCGGCTTGCGAAGGGGTTTTGCTTTTGGTGGATGCGGGACAGGGAATTCAGGCTCAAACCGTGGCGAATCTTTATTTGGCCATGGAAAGAAATCTCGCCATTATCCCGGTCGTGACCAAAATTGATTTACCTACCGCGTATCCGGATAAAGTGCGCCAAGAAATCGTGGATTTTCTCGGGGTGAAAGAAAGTGAAATCATTTTATCCAGCGCTAAAAGCGGAGCCGGCATACCGGAAATTCTGCAGGCCCTTATCGATAGAATTCCATCGCCCAAAGGAAATCCTGAAGCCCCGTTAAAAGCCCTTATTTTTGATTCCAAATACGATGTCTATCAGGGAATCATTGCTTATATTCGGATCATGGACGGTTCGGTTCGCAAAGGAGATAAAATCAGCATGATGCAGGCGGGCGGAAACCACGAGGTCCTTGAACTGGGGATTCTCAATCCTCATCCCGAACCGATTGATTCCATGGGAATGGGAGAAGTCGGTTATATTGCCGCCAATATCAAAGAAATTCGTGAAGTTAAAATCGGAGATACGGTCACTTTGACGAGCCGGCCGGCCGAGGAGCCTCTTCCGGGATATCACGAGGCAAAGCCCATGGTTTTTTGCGGACTTTATCCGATCAGCACCAAAGATTTCACGCTGCTGCGTGATGCGCTTGGGAAATTAAGACTCAATGACTCCTCATTTGTTTTTGAGCCCGAGACTTCGGCCTCACTCGGATTTGGTTTTCGCTGCGGATTCTTGGGCCTTCTTCATATGGATATTGCCAAAGAGAGGCTTGAGCGCGAATTTGGCCTCGATCTTTTGATTACGGCGCCGAATGTAGTTTACCGGGTCACGACGACTCAAAGAGAAACGTTTGAACTGGACAGTCCGAGCAAATTACCGCCGGTTCAGCAAATCGAAAAAATTGAAGAGCCTTATATCAAAGCGACAATCATGATTCCGGCCTCCTGTCTTGGGTCTATGATGAAGCTCAGCCAGGACCGCCGCGGTATTTACAAGAGCACTGAATATTTGGATCCAACCCGTGTAATCCTTCATTATGAGCTTCCCTTTGCCGAGGTGGTTTTGGACTTTTATGATAAAATTAAGTCCCTTACGTCGGGGTATGGATCGCTCAATTACGATTTTATCGGTCATCGGCCGGCGGATCTCGTAAAACTTGATATTTTAATTAACGGCGAACCGGTCGATGCTTTATCCAGTATTGTTTTTCGCGAACGGGCTTATCATCGCGGTGTTTCCCTGGTTGCAAAATTAAAAGAGGTGATAGAACGCCAGCTTTATGAAGTGGTGATTCAGGCCGCCATCGGAAGCAAAATTATCGCGCGGGACTCTATCGGGGCCATGCGCAAAGACGTGACGGGAAAATGTTACGGCGGCGATATTACGCGAAAAAGAAAATTGTGGGACAAGCAAAAAGAAGGAAAAAAGCGCATGAAGCGGATTGGTAAAATCGATTTGCCGCAGGAAGCCTTCATTTCCATTTTACGGGTGGATGAATGAGTACGTTCATGGCGGACATCCGCTTTTTTATCCGGAACAATGATTTTTTAGTCTGGGGAATTCTTGCGGTTTTGGCGGCCGCGATTCTTTACCGCCATAAAATTGGACAAGAATGGCAGGAGTTCCGTGCCCACCGCCGCGAATGGCTTTATGAAAAATGGAAAAACTGGGGAGAGCCTTTTGTGGTGGCCCTGGTTTTGGCTATTTTCATCCGTACGTTTTTCCTGGGTCCTTATAAAATTCCTACGGGCTCGATGATTCCCACATTCATGGTGGGCGACCGTATTTTCGTGGATAAAATTTCTTACCGGTTTAATCCCCCCAAACCCGGCGATATTATTGTCTTCAAATATCCTCTTGATCCAAAGAAGGATTTTGTCAAACGTCTTGCCGGTCTCCCCGGCGATAAACTGGAAATCCGGGAAGGGAAATTGATTGTGAACGGCCGCATGATTGAAGATGCCCCTTTTGCGGGACACTATTATTACAATCGTGATGATTGGCCCTATGGTCAAAAGGGTCAGGTCTTTGAAGTTCCGGCCGGAAGTTATTTTGCGCTGGGGGACAATTCTGACCAATCCTCTGACAGCCGCAATTGGGGGTTTGTTCCGCGCAAGGATATTATAGGAAAAGCGGTCTTTATCTGGTGGCCGCCCAACCGCATTAAACTCGCCAAATAATCGGAATGGCTGAACCGACCTCTCAAAGCTTTCCTTTTTTGTGGGGCGCTGCCACAAGTTCCCATCAAGTCGAAGGCAATAACTGCGCGAACGATTGGTGGGAGTGGGAAACGCAAGGTAAATTCAAAGAACCTTCCGGCCTTGCCTGCAATCAATACGATCTTTTCCGTGAAGATATCGAATTAATTTCCCGCCTTGGCCACAATGCCCACCGTTTCAGCCTGGAATGGAGCCGCTTAGAACCGCAGGAAAATCAATGGAATGAAGATGCCTTCAAACATTATGAGGAAATTTTCAAAGAACTCAAAGCGCGTCACATTGAGCCGGTGGTCACGCTTCATCATTTCACCAATCCGGTTTGGTTCAATCAAAACGGGGGATGGCTGGGTGAAAAATCGTCCTTTTACTTTAACCGTTATGTGGAAAAAGCGGTGCGCGCTTTCGGGCGTTATGTGCGGTTTTGGGTCACCATTAATGAACCGCTGATTTATCTTTATTACGGTTTTTATGCCGGCGAATGGCCGCCGGGAATTAAATCTTATCCGCAATCGTTACAGGTCATACGCGCGTTTC
>JACPXK010000032.1 GCA_016196565.1 Candidatus Omnitrophota bacterium
CATGATTGGCTGGAAGGACGAGGGCCAAAGTTAGTGATCATGGGATATATTGACGATGCGACCGGGCGTGTGTTTGGAAGATTTTATGATTACGAAGGGATTATGCCTGCAATGGATAGTTTTTGCGGGTATGTGAAGGAGTACGGATTGCCGATGAGCCTTTATATGGACCGCCATACGACTTATCAGCCCAATAACGGCAGGCTCAAGCTTGAAGACGAATTAGAAGGCAGACAGAAAACCGTTACGGAATTTGGCAGGGCCTTAGAAGAGCTTGGAGTCAAATTAATCCCTGCTTATTCGCCGCAAGCCAAAGGCCGAATCGAGAGACTGTTTGGGACATTTCAGGACCGGTTAATCAAAGAAATGAGACTGGAGAAAATCAAAACCAAAGAAGAAGCAAATCGATTTTTAGAGCGGTATTTGCCGGTCTATAACCGGCGATTTGCGGTCAAGGCACGAAGTGAGGTCAATGTGCACCGGCAGGTACCTAAAAGGGTGAAGCTGGAAGAGATTTTATCGATTCAAACTAAACGTGCAGTGCGTAATGACAATACGATTCGCCACGGCAATCAGTTTTATCAGATTTTAGAGGTTTGGAATGGCCGAAAGCCCAAAGAAGTGATGGTGCAAGAGCGATTGGACGATAAAATTTATCTTATTTACGAGGGCAAAGAGCTTCCTTATCGCCGGCTTGAGCTTAGGCCCAAGCAAGAAAGCGTTTCAAAAATTATTCAACCCAGAAAGCGCTGGAAGCCCCCTATGAGCCATCCTTACAAAGAAAGAAATTTTAAGGCCTATGCTTGGATGAGACAAGCAAAAGCGGACATTTCTATTTTGCCAAAAATAGGACATTTCTAAATTGCGTTGACACTCAACTTACGGCGTCTAGACAAATCCATCAGCGTAATGTATTATGTAAAGTCTATTTTTTCAGTCCTACCCAAACGTCATTCTAGTACTTGCTTCCAATCAATTTTTCAATGGGAGCAAGTGCGAAGAATCTAATACTAGATCCTTCGCTCCACGAAGTGGTCCTTTAGGGTCGCTCAGGATGACGAAGTATAAAGAAAGGCCAAATATGAAATTGCGGGACTCTTGGGTTGCTAAACGGTCGGGCAATAAAAACACATCGCAAATGCATTATGCGCGCCAGGGCGTTATTACCGAAGAAATGGAATATGTTGCCAAGCGAGAAAATTTAAAGCCGGAATTTGTCCGCTCTGAAGTGGCCCGGGGCCGCATGGTCATTCCCGCCAATATTAATCACCGGGGTCTTGAACCGATGGCCATCGGCATCAATTCGCTTTGCAAAATCAACGCCAATATCGGAAATTCCGCGGTGACCTCCGACATTGGCAAAGAAATCGAAAAATTAAAAATGGCCGTGAAATTCGGGGCCGATACGGTGATGGACCTTTCCACCGGCCGCGATCTCAATGAAACCCGCCAGGCTATTATTGAGGCAAGCGCTGTTCCGGTCGGGACCGTTCCCATTTATCAAGCGCTTGAAGCCGTCAATGGCAAACCGGAGGATTTGACGCCGGAACTTATGCTGGAAGTCATTGAATATCAAGCCAAACAGGGCGTGGATTATATGACCATTCATGCCGGTGTTTTGCGCGAGCATTTGCCTCTTGTAGCCAACCGTATCACCGGCATTGTCAGCCGGGGCGGTGCCATTCATGCGCAGTGGTGTCTCAGGCATCACAAACAAAATTTTATGTATACGCATTACGATCAACTCTTGGAAATTTGTAAAAAATATGATGTCACGATCAGCCTTGGCGACGGTATGCGTCCAGGTTGTCTGGCGGATGCAAGCGATGCCGCGCAATTTGCCGAACTTCATACCCTCGGGGAATTGACACTGAAAGCCTGGGAACAAGATGTTCAAGTCATGGTGGAAGGCCCCGGTCATATTCCCATGGATCAAATCCCGATGAATATTCAAAAGCAGATTGAAGTTTGCCACGAAGCCCCGTTTTATGTGCTGGGACCGCTGACGACTGATATTGCTCCGGGTTACGATCATATTACTTCCGCGATCGGTGCGGCCATTGCCGGACAAGCCGGTGCCGCCATGCTTTGCTACGTGACTCCGCGCGAACATCTCGGACTTCCCAATCTTGACGACGTGAAGCAAGGCGTGATCGCGTATAAAATTGCCGCCCATGCGGCTGACGTGGCCCGCCACCGTCCGGGCGCGCGTGACCGCGACGACGCGCTTTCCAAAGCCCGGTTCACTTTCGATTGGAAAAAACAGTTCGAGCTTTCCCTTGACCCCGAACATGCCCAAGCGCTTCACGATGAAACCTTGGTGGACGATTATTTCAAGGAAGCCGAATTTTGTTCGATGTGCGGCCCTAAATTTTGTTCCATGCATTTATCGCAGGAACTCACGAAGCTCGGAAAAGAATATCAGGCCGAACGTCAAACCAAGAAAGAAGAGAGAACACAGAAAATACTCAATGCCTAATCATCTCTACAACACCATTCAGGAAGAAATCGCGGCGCTTAAAAAGGAAAGAAAGGCCATTATCCTGGCCCACAATTATCAAGTGGGAGAAATTCAGGACATTGCCGATTTTACCGGGGATTCCCTTCGTCTAGCCCAGGAAGCCACCAAAACCGACGCCGAAGTGATTTTATTTTCCGGCGTTCATTTTATGGCCGAAACCGCCAGCATTCTTTGCCCCGATAAAAAAGTGATTGTGCCCGATATCGAAGCGGGATGTTCTTTGGCCGATATGATTCGTCCCGAAGATATCCGCCGCTGGAAGGCCGAGCACCCCGAAGGACTTGTGGTTTGCTATGTGAATACCTCCGCGGCGGTGAAGGCCGAATGCGATTATTGCTGCACGTCTTCGAATGCCGTCGAAGTGGTGAAAAGTATTTCTGCAGATAAGGAAATTCTTTTTGTGCCGGATTTCTTTTTGGGAACTTATGTGAAACAGCAAACCGGCCGCCAGAATATCGAGCTTTGGAAAGGGTATTGTCCGACGCATGTGATGATTCAATCTTCTGAGATTGAAAAAATCCGCGCCCAGCATCCGAAGGCGGAATTTTTAATGCATCCCGAATGCGGCTGCCTGACCAAATCCATGCACCTTGCCGACCGCATCCTTTCCACCGAAGGCATGATTCGCTATGTGAAAGATTCGCAGGCCAAGGAATTCATCATCGCCACCGAAACCGGCATTTTGCACCGGATGCAAAAAGACAATCCAGAAAAAAGTTTTATCCCGGCCAGTCCCCAGGCGGTTTGCCATTATATGAAGATGAATACCCTGGAAAAAATCGTGCATTCCCTGGAAAATCTGGAATACGAAGTGAAAGTGCCCAAAGAGCTTGCCGACAGGGCGCGCAAACCCATTGAAAGAATGATGACCATCGTATGAGCGAGCGCAAAAAAACCAGAAGTGTAAAAGTCGGCTCTCTCACGATCGGCGGCGACTCGCCGGTAGTGATTCAATCCATGACCACCACGCATACGCGTGATGTGGATGCGACGGTCGATCAAATTGCACAACTTGCCGAAGCCGGATGCGAACTTGTGCGAGTGGCTTGTCCCACGGAAGAAGACGCCCGCGCGCTTGGAAAAATAAAATCCCGAATCAAAATTCCGCTTGTGGCCGACATTCATTTTAATCATCGTTTTGCTTTAATCGCCCTTGATGAGGGCGTGGATAAACTCCGTCTTAATCCCGGCAATATCGGCAAAAGAGAGCGCACGGTCGAAATTGTTCAAAAGGCCAAGAAAAACGGCGTGCCCATTCGCATCGGCGTCAACGGGGGGTCGCTGGAAAAAGATTTGATGGAAAAATACGGGCCCACGCCCGAAGCCCTGGTGGAAAGCGCCAAACGCCACGTGGCAATTTTAGAAGAACTGGATTTTCACGACATTATTATTTCCCTTAAAGCCTCGGATGTGCCGACCATGGTGAGTGCTTATCGTCTGGCGAGCAAAACCTTTGATTATCCGCTTCATCTTGGCGTCACCGAAGCCGGCACGCTGCTGCGCGGCAGTGTTTATAACGCCATCGGTGTCGGCGCTCTCTTAATGGAAGGTATCGGCGATACGGTCCGTATTTCCCTTACCGCGGAATCCGTGGAAGAAATCAAAGTGGCCAAAATGATTCTGGAAGCCGTCGGCCTTCGTAAAGGCGTGCGCGTGATTTCATGCCCGAGCTGCGGCCGCGCCGAAGTGGATGTGTTTAAACTGGCTGATGAAGTCGAAAGCCGCGCCATGAAATTAAAAGACCCCATGACGATTTCGGTGCTTGGCTGTGTGGTCAACGGTCCCGGCGAAGCGCATGAATCCGATTTCGGAATCACGGGCGGTAAAGATAAAGGCATGATTTATATCGACGGCAAGCAGCACCGCGTGGTGAATGAATCCGAACTTGTGGATCAGCTTTTTAAGGAAATCGAAAACCGCAATAAAAAACCGGAATAGTCGTGAATTCTCTATCCGATTTCGGCTCTCTTAATTCCATACACGAAAAGATACAAGCAGGTGAGCGTCTGAGTTTTGAAGACGGCCTTCAGCTTTATCAAACCAACGACCTTGTCGCGCTTGGAACGTTAGCCCAAATTATTCGCCGGCGAATAAATTCAAACCGCGTCTTTTATTCCGTCAATTTGCATCTCAATCACACCAATGTCTGCACTTTGCGCTGTCTTTTCTGCGCTTTCGCGCGCCGTCCCGGGGAAGAAGGCGGCTATACCTTCAGCACCGAAGAAATTCAGCAAAAGGTCCGAGAAGCTATCGAAAAATGGCAGATTAACGAAGTGCATATTGTGGGCGGGCACAATCCAAATCTTGGATTGGATTACTATATAGAAATGATTCAAAAAATTAGAGAGGTTGAACAAGAGCGTCATCCTGAGCGAAGCGAAGGATCTCGCGAGATTCTTCGTCCCTTCGGGACTCAGAATGACAAACGACATCTTTACATTAAAGCCCTCACCGCCCCGGAGATTGATGATATTGCGGGTCGCTCCGATATGACTTACCGCGAGGTGCTTGTTTCGCTTAAAGCCGCGGGACTTGACGGTTTGCCCGGCGGAGGCGCGGAAATTTTCCGCCCCGAAACCCGCAAACGCATTTGCAAAGACAAAATCACGGCCGATACCTGGCTTGAAATCCACACTCTTGCCCATGAAATCGGGCTTCGCACCAATGCCACCATGCTTTACGGCCATATCGAAAATGATGAAGACCGCGTGGACCATGTGCTGCGGCTTCGTGAGGTTCAGGACAAAACCCACGGATTTTATTCCTTCATTCCTCTTTCCTATAATGCGGAGAACACCCCCATGGGAAAACTGGGCGAAGCCGGCGGATTTCTCGACCTTAAAGTCTACGCCGTTTCCCGTCTTCTCTTCGATAATGTTCCTCATATCAAGGCCCACTGGATTACGACCGGCCTTAAAATGGGACAGGTGGCGCTTTCTTTCGGAGTGGATGATCTGGGAGGTACCAATCTCAATGAGAAAATCGTGCACGATGCCGGCTCCGAAACTCCTATCGATTTAAGCCGTGAAGAACTCGAGCATATGATTCGCGAGGCTGGCTACGAGCCCTGCCTTGTGGACAGTTCCTATGAATATGTCCAGAATTCCTCTCTACAAAATAACAACTTCTAACAAACTCTAGTTTCTATCTTCTTTTCTTTTCAAGCCCAATCATCGTCTCATTTCTCTAAACCCAAAGCTTGATAAAAGGTTGAAAAAAGCCCGTTTGTCAGGCATATTTTTCCAACTCATGAATAAACCGCAATTAACCTCAATAGAACACAATACCGAAAATGCCGCTAAGCGGGAGGACTCCGCGCCAGTCCTTCCGCGTGTTTTGACCATTAAAGAAGTAAGCGAACTGGTCAGAATTCCTGTGGCTACGATTTATGTGCTTGCCCAGCAGGGAAAACTGAGGGCCGCCAAATTTGGCCGGCAGTGGCGCTTTCTCGAGCAGGACATCTTGAATTATTTCCGCCAGGGGGGAGAATCATGAATAAAAAACTCCTCCGCCTTGCGGCCTTTATCACGTTCTTGGTCTTTTCAACCAACAGCGTTTCTGCTTCTCCGGCGATCCCTCAGCCTATAGATAAAACTGCGGTGAACC
>JACPXK010000033.1 GCA_016196565.1 Candidatus Omnitrophota bacterium
AATTTGCAGGACTGGAGCAAAGTGGATGTGACGATGGTCTCTGAGACCTTTGCGACGATTGATTTTAATTTATTTAATACCGGCGGCAATAAGGTGGGAAATGACACGGTGCCGGCATCCTTTGGGGGAGTATTTATAGATTACGATGATCCGAAGACAACCGGCGGCGTTATCGAGACGATTGATCTTAATGCATTATTTCCGAATGGGATTGTGTTTGGGCTCGATCACGGCGGGACGGGGCTGACAGAAGTATTTTTTGAAGTGACGGACATTACGGGCAAGAAAGACCGAGTGAAGTTAACGGGAATTGAAGGGACCGGCAAGAGATGGAATGTGCCTGTGGGACGATTTGATGAAGTGGATGTGACGAAGATCAAGACGCTGGTGCTTGGAGCCGAAGGGCGTCATGTTGGACAGAAGCTGAATGTGGATTGGGGCAATTTTAGTTTTGTGCCCGGGGTTGTTGCGGATGCGACGAATCCTGCAATTACGAAAGTGCCGCAGGCGGGACGCAAGGATGATGCGGGCAATACGAATTTAGTGCGCCCTGATTTGACGGGATTCCAGAGCAATAACACGGATAGGCGCGCTCCCGGGACTGCGTTCCAGTCAGATACTGATTTGCAAGATTGGAGCAACGTGGAGGTAAAACAGACGTCCATATCGGGTGCTGAAATCACTTTTAATTTATTCAACAAGGGCGGAAAAGTAAACGGCAAGGATGTACCGGACTCTTTTGGCGGAGTGTTTTTTGATTACGATGACCCGAAGACGACCGGCGGCGTTATCGAAACGATTGATCTCAATACGGCTTTCCCGGATGGCATTGTGATAGAGCTTAGTAATGGCGGTACAGGACTCACAGAAGTGTTTTTAGAAGCCACCGACATTACGGGCAAAAAGGACCGGGCAAGGCTCGTGGGTATTGATGGGACGAATCGGCGTTGGAAAATTTTGACAGGTCAATTTGATGAAGTGGACCGGACCAAGGTCCGATCACTCGCGCTGGTAGCTGTGGGCCGTCATGTCGGAGAAAAATTGATTGTGGAATGGGGCGATTTTAGTTTTACACCTTCGGTTGATAGTGATGCGTCGAACCCCGCGATTACGAAAGTGCCGCAGGCTACTAAAAAGGATGTAAATGGAAAAGATGTGTTAGTACGTCCCGATTTGACGGGATTCCAGAGCAATAATACGGACCGGCGCGCTCCCGGGACGCAGCCCCAGTCAGATCCTGATTTGCAGGACTGGAGCAGCGTGGATGTGAAACAGACCTCCATAACGAGTACGGAGATAACGTTTAATTTATTCAACAAGGGCGGAAAAGTAAACGGCAAGGACGTGCCGGACTCTTTTGGCGGTATCGTTATCGATTATGATAATCCGGCCACAAATGATAATGATAAGCTAACAACCACGGATATCGAGACGATTGATCTCAATACGGTTTTCCCGGATGGCATTGTGATAGAGCTGAATAACGGCGGGACGGGAATTAATGAAGTATTTCTCGAAGTGACCGATATTAATGGCAAAAAAGACCAGGTCCGGCTTATCAATGTAACCGCCGCGGCTAAACGCTGGAAAATCATTCCCGGCTTATTTGACGGAGTGGACCGGGCCAAGATCCGATCGCTCGCGCTGGTAGCTGTGGGCCGTCATGTTGGAGAAAAATTAAACGTGGAGTGGGGCGATTTTAATTTTGTGCCGGTTGTTACGATTTAAGGAAAAGGGAGATTCCATGAAAATCTTTAAGAGAAAAATTTTGATGGGAACTGTTTTCTTATCGGCTTTCCTTCCTTTTTCAGTTTTTGCGGACATAGCCCTCGGGCCTGATTTTCAAGGTACCCTGGTGGTGACTTCAGCGAGCGGTGAAGTCAATTTGATCAATCCTGGCGAGCCTCTGCCTAATGTTTCTTCTGATTCCGTTATCGAAGTCTTGAATGGAAGTTTTACAGTGGCGACCGGAGAAGGAGAATCCATCAGTTTGACTTGTCATAATCAAACGGCGGTTGTTAGCAAAGGCGCATCAGCAAGTCTTGTTTGCAGCAGCGAATCAGGGCTTCTTAAAATTTTGAAAGGATCGGTAACGCTGATCGACGAAACAAATAAAGAAATCGTCCTTCCCGAAGGGACGGAACATCCGATTGGTCCCGCCAAAAAGAAAGATGCTCCGCCAACCGGTGCTGGAGAACCTGAAGGAAGTTCGCCG
Organism: Candidatus Omnitrophota bacterium; assembly: GCA_016196565.1. The sequence continues at coordinate 2,216 of JACPXK010000033.1, forward strand.
GCGGGTGGGGATCTTGCACAAATCACTCCGGTTGATAGCCGGAGTCTTCAATCTAGTCCTTCGCAGTGATTTTGAAGTCGAGATTATTGGCTTTTATTTTGCTTCTTATTCTTTTTCTGCCTTTTTTTCCCCGCCGTGTTTATGCTGATTTTCAGCTTCTTGACGCCATTGAAGAATTCGGAGAAAAACGCTCCCTTAGGCCTTTGCCGACAAGGCTTCATGCTGGGCCGGTGAGGTTTCATCCCATTTTGAGAAATAAAATTACTTATGACGACAATATTTTGTATGAGCCTCAGGATGAGCGGGAAGATGTGATTTTTAATATTCAGCCGGGGGCGATTGTGGAACTCCCCATTGGCAAGAGCCAAGTTTCTGCGGGGTATCAAGCCGATTTCGAAATCTTCTCAAAATCTCGTCATGGCCAGCAGAAAGACCAGAACCAGAATTTTTTTACCCTCGCCGATTTCAATTTTCCTTCTTGGTATGTTAATGTCCTTGAAAATTTCGCAGAAACGTCATCCCGCGCGGGCACGACCTTCACCGGCCGCATTCCGCGTTTCGATCAATCGATTTATCCCAAGGCCGGTTATCGCTGGAAACGGGCCACCTTTGAAGGCGGTTTCCGCCATTTTGTGAGGGACTTCAGGCGGCAAATTGATGACCCGTTTGATTTTCAAATTGTAGAATGGACGGGGGTTTTTTATTATGACCTCTTCGCGCGCTTAAAAGCACTTTTGGAATATCAATTTGCCCAGATTGATTATGATGATGATTTCCGGCGCAAAGGGAATTTTAACCAAGTGCGTACGGGATTTGACGGCGAAATCATACCGAATCTCACTGCCAAATTGCGGGTCGGAACCCAGTTTAGAAATTACGCGGAGTCGACACGAAATGATGGTTCGTCGAGGGCTGATTTCAATTCATGGGTAGGGAGTATCGCGCTGGAATATAAACTGCGGCCCAACATAACCCTCAAAGCTTCATTCCGCCGCCAGCCGGTTGAGGCCACGTTTCAGGACGTTAATTTTTACAACGAACATCTCTTCAGCCTGGGAGCAGAATATGAGTTTCAGCCTAAATGGACCTTATTTTCCAGTTTGAAATATTACCGCCATCGCTATGGTGAAAACACCACGGTTGACGGTCATACCGCCTTTCGGCGCGATCATCACGGCGGGGCCGATGTCGGCCTTCGTTATAAGATGCAAGACTGGATTGAGTTAGAAATTGCCTATCTTTACTTGAGGCGCAATTCCAATTTTTCCTCCCAAGATTTTACCGACAATCAGTTTTCATTGACTACCGTCCTGAGCTATTAAAAAACTCGTTAGTTGTTTGACTGTCCCAGCTTGATTTTTTCCCCGGAATGGCCGTTAACGTTAGGAAACAATGAAAACATCAAAAATAGCTATCATCCTAGGATTGCTGGCGGTCTTTCTGCTGGGGGTCTGTCGCGGTTATGCGGAGGACAAGAGGACTGGACCTGCGGCTGAAAATTATCATATCGGCGTAGGGGATCTGTTGGAAGTCGAGGTTTATGACGAGCCGGATCTTACGAAAGAAGTCCGCGTCCTGACCGATGGGACCATTTCGTTTCCTCTTCTGGGATCCGTCAAAGCCGTCCATCTGGCCGTCGGTGAGTTGGAAAAAGAACTGACTGATTTATTGGCCGCCAAATATTTGGTCAATCCCCATGTGACCGTGTTCGTAAAAGAATTTTCCAGCATTTATGTTTTTGGAGAAGTGAAAAAACCTGGTTCATTTCCCATTTTTGGAAAAATTACGGTTTTTGAAGCGATTACCCTCGCGGGAGGCTTTACCGAAGTAGCCAATCCTTCCAAAGTAAAAATTGTCCGCCAACAGGATGGCAGTGAAGTCACGTATGAAGTGGATATCGAAAAACTGACCAAAAAAGGGGATTCTTCGCAAGATAAGGAGCTTCGGGCCAATGACCGTGTCATTGTGCCTAGGAGTTTTTTTTAAGCCATCATGAATATTGTTCCCGAACATTATGAAGTCCATTTGCGCGATTACCTTTATATCCTGCGTAAAAGGCAACTCGCCATTTTTGTTTTTTTGATTTTGGCTATTACCCTGACACTTGGCGTGACTTATTTTGAAAAAGTCATTTTCCGCGCTTCTTCCACAATTCTGATTGAGCGTAATAATCCCAATATTACGGATTTTAAAGAAGTGATGGCCATGGATGCATCGGTGACGGAGTATTATCAAACGCAGCACCAAATGTTCAAAAGCCGTTCCTTGGCCAAGTCTTTGATCCAAAAAGAAAACCTTACGCAGGACCCTTTTTTCCAGCAGCTTCTGCGGGGGGGAGTCCAAAGTTTTCTGCGCAGCCAAACTTGGATGCCTTCCTGGTTTGCCCAAGGCATCGCAGAACGTTCTCCGGAAGAAATTTTGATCCGTAAAATGTTGAGGGTTGAACCGGTGCGTAATTCCCGCTTAGTCGAGGTCAGTGTCAGCCATCTGGATCCTAAGCGTTCCATGGAATTAACCAACCGATTGGTACAGCTTTATATTGAACGTAATTTGCAGGACAGATTCGCCATGTCGAGCCAGGCCACGGGTCTTATTGCGAGCCAGCTTATCGAACTCAAAGACAAAGTGGCGGTGGCGGACAAAAATCTTCAAAAGTATAAAGAGGAAAAAGGCCTGCTCAATATTCCTTCTATCAGGGAAGGAAGCAGATTCCTGGAAGAAGCCAAATTCGAACTCGTGAAAATTCAAGCGGAAGAATCCAAGCTTTCAAAACGATATTTGCCTGCGCATCCGAAACGAATCCATATTCATTCTCAAATCGCGGGACTTGAAGAAAAAATCAAAGCCGAAGAAGACAGGCTTCTTTTACTCGGCCAAGATGCTATTGGGTATCAGGAGCTTGAAAGAGAAGCTGAAAGCGCCCGGCAAATTTACGAATCGCTTCTCAAACGTATGGAAGAAACCACGAGTGAAGCCAAAAGCCAAGCGAGCAATATTATCGTTGTCGACAAAGCGGAACCGCCAACACGCCCTTACCGGCCAAAACCTGTCCTTAATCTGCTGATCGGACTTTTTTTTGGTTTTATGGGGGGGATTTTTTTGGCCTTTTTTTTGGAGTATTTGGATTCTTCTATTAAAGTACCTGAGGATATTGAAAAAGGACTTGGATTGGACCTTTTGGGAATTATTCCGGCCGATGACGGCAAGGAAGTGCAAAAACGGAAAATTTTTTTTGATGCCAGCCAGCATTCACCCGCCGCGGAGTCTGTCCGTGCGCTACGGACGGCGCTTCTTTTTAAACTTCGTAAAATCTCCGGCTGCCGCACCCTTTTGATTACAAGCCCTAATCCTTATGAAGGAAAGAGTACCATTGCTTTAAATCTTGCCGTGGCGTTTCAACAAAATCATTTAAAGGTGGTTCTTCTCGAAGCGGATTTACGCAAACCGAAACTTCACAAACTTCTGAATATTTCTCCCGAAAAAGGCATTGCGGATGTCCTGGAAAAAAGCCTTTCTTTTGAGCAAGCCGTGTACCGGAATGCCGGAGGACTGGGTTTGGATTTTCTTGCCTGCGGCCCTCAATCTCCCCATCCTGCGGAGATTCTTGGTTCCAAGACGATGAAGGAATTGCTGGAAAATTTGAAGCAGGTTTATGACATCATTGTCATCGATAGTCCCCCGTATCTTGCGGTCGCGGACGTAGCGATTTTAAGCGAATATGTTGATTCGGTCGTGGTGATTGCCAAATACCATGGTACGGACCGCAGGCATTTGAAGAACCTCAAAAAACGTTTCAGTGATCCGCACATTCAGGAATTGGGAGTGGTCATTAATGGCGTGAGCGTTAAAGAGAAAGACTACTATTATCAGCAATATTACTACTACGGATACGGTGACCGTGAAGTGGTAAAGTGAATACCGATCGCTTGACCCTTTTAAGAACCGGCCTTTGCCTGGCTATCTTTTTTGCCCCCTTCTGTTTTGGTTGTGTTTACCCCTGGGGATCGATGTCGCTGTGTGCGCTCATTTTTTTTCTTTTGTTTTTTTATCCGCAGGCCGTGACTTCTTTAGGGAAACTTCCCTTTTTTTTTTCTGTTCCCATGGGGTTGCTTTTTCTCTGGATAGCGTTTCAAGGGACGTTTATTTCTTTGAACGTCTATGCGACGGGAACCGAACTGGTAAAATGGACGGCATTTGCAACCGTTTTTCTTCTTATCCAGCTACTGCCTGAACATTCGATCATATTCCTTATGGCTGTTCTTGTTCTCACCGGAGTCTTGGAATCCGCTTACGGTTTGTTCGAAGTGCTCGCCCGTCATGAAAAAATTTTATGGAAGGCCAAAGAGCATTATTTGGGTTTTGTCACAGGCACTTATTTTAACCGGAATCATTTTGCCGGCCTTCTGGAACTGTGCTTGGGAATTCACTTAGGGCTGGGACTGCATTTTTTTAGGAACCGTAACTATTTTTATAGCCTCCTGCTGAGGCTTTCTTCCGTACTTGTCTTCACGGCTTTTTTTTATACGGGGTCCCGGATGGGGATTTTAAGTTTTTTTCTTTCCTTTTTCATTTCTCTTCCTTTTCTCTTCAAAAAATTATCCAAAACGGCTTTCGTTTTTGCCCTTTTTGTTTGTCTGGCCGGCGGGCTCGGATTTTTTTTTGGGTTCCAGCCTTTGTTTTCAAGGTTGGATGCTCTAAAAGGTTCTCTCGAAAACTGGGAAGGCGGGAGATTTTTGGTTTGGCAGGATGCCCTTCGAATGCTAACGGATCATCTTTGGCAGGGAATAGGACTAGGAAGTTTTGAATGGATTTTTCCCGCGTATCAATCGAAAAAATTGCTCATGGGCTGGGCGCATGCCCATAACGATTATTTGGAACTTGCCATAGAATTGGGGCTGCCTGGTTTTTTGGTCCTTGTTTTTTCGTTTTCGAGTTTTTATATTCTTTCTGTTTCTAAGGGGATAAAGTCTGCGGCTTCTTCCTCCGCTCTGGTTTGGGGAGCATCAGTTTCAACTTTGTCATTGCTTTTTCATGCCGTTACCGATTTTAATTTTTCAATTCCTGCCAATATGTTCCTTTGGATAAGTCTTAACGGCATGGTTTTTAAACTTCTCAATTTGACATCAGATTCTGGAAAGCAGTCATGAAAGCTTATCCGGTCTTTCAATCTTTTGTCAGGCTCTTTGCACTGGGGTTTCTTTTGCTTAGCCTCCAAAAGGCTTGGGCGGGAGTTTGGCTCTATCAAGGGGAAATGCTTTTGAAGGATCAAAAACTCGACTTGGCCTTTTCTTTGTTAGAAAAAGCGCACCGATGGGATCCTGAAAACCCTGACACGCTTTATGAATTAGGCCAAAGCGCTTTGACTTTAGGAATTGATAAAGAAAATAGTGTTTGGATCGAAAAGGGACAGGATTATTTTAAAAAACTAAATCAAAAATTGCCTTATTTTGGCCACGCAACGTTTTATTTGGCGCAAAGTCAGCTTGAACTTGCCCGTAAATCGTCGAGAACTTTGACCTCTGAGGAGTGGAGCAAAATCGAAACCTGGATAGACCAAGCCAAGGTTCAAGAACCAGGAAGCCCTTGGATGGAATACATGACGGCTGTCATGCTTCTTTCTGCCGAGAACTTATGGTTAACACCTGAGAAAAAACAACAAGCTCTCCGGCAAATTAAAAATAGCATTTCTTCCTATTATCCGGAACAGGTTTCACCGCATTTGGAACCGGCTTATAACTTTCTTTGGAATCGATTTTCAGATTTCAGCTTTCTAAAAGAGGTGACGCCGCCCGAAGAGGCTTCTTACGCAAATCTTCTTCGATTTATGGATCAGCATCATTTATGGGAATACCGAAACCAAGTCTATTCCGAATTTTTAGAAATCAACAAAAAGACATACAAAAAACGTCTTGCGAAAGCACAAGTATGGCTTGCTCGGAAGGATTTTATAAGGGCTTTGGAGGCGTTTGAAAAGACTTATTGGACAAACAAGCTATTGACTCCGGCCAAAGCCGGAATTTTGATTTGCCAACATGCCTTAAACAAACTGCCTGATGACTATCTGGAAACCGTGAAAGAAATATTGGAAAACGAAGAAGATCCGCTGGGACAACTTAAGCCTGATTTTAGAAAATTAATGAAAAACGTTCCCGATCCTTATCTTCAAGGACTTTATGCGTTTTATACCGCAGATTTTAACAAGGCCAAAGACTTCTTAGAACATGTTCCGGATAATGCGGCTTATCGGTTCCGGCGCCGGTATCTGGCAGCGGCTTATTGGAAATCCGGATTGCGGGAAGAGGCCATGGCGGCCTTAATTCCTACGCTTCAAGAAAAAGAGCTGGATCTTCGCGAGCTTTTTCTTTTTTTGAGTTGGCCCACGCCTTACCGGAAGGCCATTCGTAAAAAAATATCCGAGGTTGTGACGCTTTCCCGTAGCAGTCAAGATTGGACCGGATGGGCTTCTGGGGAAAAACTTGCGGGCGGAAAATTGAATCAGAACGGCCGCTTGGGGGTTATGGCCAACTTTAAACCAGGAAAAACCACGCTTCATTTTTCATTTCAAAGTTTTCCGGATGCTGAAGGGGCGCTGCCTTATCTTTTGGTCCGAATTTGGGACCAAAAAAAGGAGAACATTGTCGGAGGCATTTACGCTTCCGGATCAAAGGCGGATTTAAATTTCAAAACTTCAGGAGGATGGCGGTGGGTCGAAGCGGAGCTTTTGAATGGGGTAAAAGACCCCACGCAGTCCGGTCCCATTCTAGAATTGGGGACGCTTGAAATAGAGCACGGTTCATGAAGGACGGCAAGGCGGGATAAGGATGAAAATTCTTTTGACACATTTAAGTGATCCGGATTGCGGTATGGGAGGTGCGGAACAAGTGGTCCTCGATATTGCCCTCGGCCTGAAAAATACCTTTCATGAAGAAGTGGCCTGTGCGGTCAATCAAAGCCGGCTGGCGGAGGAGTTCAAAAAAGCGGGGATTGCCGTCACGGAGATTTTTTGGTCGAAGGCTAAAATTTTAAAGACCCTAACGAATCTAAAAGAAACAATCCGGAATTTTCAGCCGGATCTCATTCATTCTCATCACCGTTACCCTACTTTTCTTTTGGATTTACTTTTTAAAAAAAAACAGACCGTTCTTCATACGGAACATTTATTCCGGCGCAACAAACGATGGCTTTTCCGATACGGCCATTTTGCAACGGCGGTTTCCCACTCGGTCCGGGATAACTTAATTGAATATTTCAAAATTCCATCTGACAGGGTAATGACAATTTCTAATGCGGTATCGTTGCGCCCCCCCGATCTTCAAATCCTTCAACAGCTTCAACAAAGATTTCCTAAGCTTCCCGGGCAAATGACGGTTCTGTTTCTGGGCAGGCTTGAAGAGCAGAAAGGTCATCGGGACTTGATCGAGGCCGTGGAGCGGATGAAACCCGAATACCGAAAGCGGTTGAAGGTTTTGATTGCCGGGGAAGGGAAACTCAAGCCTTTTCTTCAACAAAAAGTCACGCGCCGGAATTTAAATCCCCAATTCGAATTTTTAGGATTTTTGCCGCAAACGCCGGAGCTTCTGGCGCTTAGCGATTTTTTGATCTTGCCTTCCCTTTATGAAGGGATGCCGCTTGTGGTGATTGAGGCTTTCGCTGCAGGAAAAACCGTCATCGCAACGGACATCCCTGGTACGCGTGAAGTGGTTGAGAACGGAAGAAACGGTCTTCTCGTGCCTTTAAAAAATCCTGCTAGGTTGGCCGAAGCTCTCGAACATTGGCTGGACCATCCGGAGGAGATTACCCGGTTTGCCCGCCAGGCGTTTGAAGATTGGAAAGAGCGGTTTTTATTTCAGGATATGATTGAAAAGTATCATCGCCTCTATCAAAAATTAATTTCTTCGAATCTATGAATAAAACTATTTTCCCTTATCTGAATACGCGATTCGAAACGGACATTCTCCTCACGCTGCTTTTAACTCCGGTTTGGTGGCTGACCGGACTCAATATTTTTGTTTATCAGATGACAGCCGTTTTTGCTTTTACGAAATTGATCATAACCATTATTCTGAAAGACAGGCCGTTGATCATTCCGAAGCCGCTATTGTGGTTCGCGCTGTTTCTGATTTCCTATCTTTTTTCCATTCTGATTAATTTGGGGAATTATCCGGCGCAACGGGTCATGGCCTCTCTCAATAATTATTTTGTTTTTGGAATGGGATTCCTGCTCATGGTTACAATCTACCACGGCGAAGGTCCTATTTTTTTGAATCTTTTTAGAATTTCCCGTATCCTTTGCATGCTTACGGGGGGGATCGCTATCTTTTTTTTAGTGCTTTGGCTTGTGGGACATGAGGCATTAGAAACCCACTCACTTTTGGGGCGTTTGTTTCCTGCTTTGGACAAATACCCATTTTTCAGAGAACTGCTCACGATTCGAATTACAAGTTCGGATTGGCTTATGACAAGGCTTCCGCGGCTTGCGATTTATAGCCAAGTTCATACCGCGCTTGGAGGATTTCTATTGATGATCACACCGCTTGCTTTCGCCGCTTATGCCATTGAAAAAAAATACGCTGGAGCTTGGTTTTTTGGATTGTTGACGGCTGTGCCTGTGATTTTCTCGCTTTCGCGGACGGTTTGGTGTGCATTCATCGTGGCTTTTGCCTTTGTCCGGTTTTTGGAACAGAAACGGAAATTTCTCTGGGTCGTGCTTTTTTCAATTTCAGTATTGCTGGCATCCAATTTGATTTATAGCGGCATGGATTGGATTTTAAAACTCCGGCATCAAAGCACGATCAATCGTTTTGAAATTTATGAGCAAGCCATCGATGTTGTCAAAAATACAAATATTTTATTTGGAATCGGAGTGCGTCTGCGGGAAGGACGCGATGAATATTTGATGATGTCGCTGGGTTCCCATTCTACTTATGTCGGATTGCTTCTTGTTACTGGAGTTATGGGGTTGGCACTTTTTATCGGCTTTCAACTTGCCGTGGGAATTCATTGGTACGGCCAAAAGAGTTTTGCCCAGGAAGCGAATTCCCTGTTTATTTGGCGTTATCTAGGAACGAGTTACTTCGGGGCAAGTATTTGGTTTTTAACAGACACTCTCGACGCCCTGCCTTTTACCGCTTATACCTATTTTGTCATTGTGTCATGTATTTTTTTATTTGGACGATTTTTAAAAGAACCTTTGATTTTTGAAAAGTAAGTCTAAAAGGAGAAAAATGTCCGGTGAAAATAGTTCTTATCCTCTTGCCGCGCCCAAATCAGGAGCCCTTAAAATCCTGGATTTACCGCTTCACCCTGTAACTGAAGAAGAGCTGCTTAGTTATATCAAGGAGGTCATCCTCCAAAAGAAAAAGGCTCTACTGCCGACATTGAATATTCATGCCGCTAATTACAGCTTTAAATATCCCTGGTTTCGCGATTTTTTCAACCAAGCTCAACTTGTTTACTGTGATAGCGACGGGATTCGGTGGGGGGTAAGGATGTTAGGCCAGAAACCTCCCATCAAAATTAGTTTGGGCAGATGGGTCTGGCGGCTGGCGGAATATTGCCATCAAAATCACCTTTCTCTTTATTTCTTAGGGGGAAGGCCGGGGGTCCCCGAAGAGGCACGCCGGAGGGTGAATGCACGCTTTCCAGGCATCGAGATTAAAGGAGTCCATGATAATGACTTTCCTAAAGAAGGGCCGGGCAATGAAGCCATGATTCGAGAAATTAATCGTTTGAAGCCGGATATCCTCATTGTAGGATTAGGAATGCCGCTTCAGGAAAAATGGATCCAAGAGAATTGGCAAAAAATAGACGCCCATGTCTTCATGCCGGCTGGGTCCACCATTGAGTTTACGGCGGGAAGGATTAAAACATCTCCGGACTGGATGGTGCGGCACGAATTAGAATGGTTTTTCCGGATGACGCAAGAACCGAAACGGCTTTTTGCCCGTCATGTGATTGGCAATCCGCTCTTTTTTATGCGGGTTTTTTGTGAACGATTGAGAAAAAAATGAAAAAAATATCTCTGCCCTTCGGCATTCAATTTAAGCGCCCTTTTCTTTCGATCTCCATTTTCACGCTTCTCGGACGCTCCGGAGGTTTGGTCATTCCTTTTTTTATTGCCATGATCTATGGCGCAAGTTGGCAGACCGACTCTTTTTTTCTTGCCTACAACCTGATTTTTGCCCTGATCGGGATTTTTGTTCACCTTTTCGAATCTGCACTGATTCCCTTTTTGGTGGAGCATCACAAGGACGACCGGCTTGTTACGGGATTTGCCAATAGTGTTTTAGCGGTAAGTCTGGGACCCATGACTTTCTTGTCTGTTTTAATTGCTGTGGGATTACGGCCGCTTCTGCAATGGGGGAGCGGGCTGGAAACTTTTTCGATTGATTTGGTGGCACAGATATTCATGTGTTTGCTTCCGATGCTTTTTTTTAATGTTTGGATGGCATCGATTCACAGTATCTTATTTGCGCGCGACATTTTTTGGATCTCTGCCGTTTCCCCGTTCATCCGTTCGATCGTCGTGATTTCCTTTTTGTTTTTTGTCAATCAATGGCTCGGGGTTCATGCCTTGTCTGTCGGTTTTAGTTTTGGGGAGCTGGTGCGATGGGCCGTCACGTTTCTTTTGCTTGTCCGGCTGACTTCGTGGAAGTGGAGGTTGGAATGGCAACGAACGAAATCTTTGGTTGCCGGGTTTTTCCGCGAAGGGTTTCTTCAAATGCTGGCGGTATTGGCTTTGAGTTTGATATTTGTTTCCGATCAATGGTTTGCCTCATGGACGGGGATAGGCCATGTGACGCTTTTAAGTTATGCGGACCGTCTTTTGCAAATCCCTTACATTCTTTTCGCGACAGCATTTTTACAAGTATTTCTGACGGATTGGTCTAAGACTTACTATGACAAGCGGCATGATTTTTGGCCCAAACTTAGACGGGATATCGGGATTGGATTTGTGGTGTCGTTTTTTTTAGCGGGGCTTCTTTGTTTTTTCAGACAGCCTTTAGTAGGGATCGTCTATGGAACGCGAAATTTATCCGGCGAAGAAAGACAGGTATTAACGGCTATTTTCGGATGGTATGCGATCAGTTTTTGCCCGGGCGTCCTGCGGCTTCTTTTTGGGCGCGCGATCATCGTCATCAAGCATTCGAAATTTTATTTTCTTCAAGCTTGCGCCGAATTAATCCTGAATATTCTCATGAACTATGTTTTGATGCTCCGTTTTGGAGTCGTAGGCATCGCAATGTCTACCGCCTTGGTCCAAACGGTATCTTCGGCATGGCTTTACGGCTATCTCAAATATCAAAAAGATAAAGGTGGATCATGAAGAGATTTTTTCCTTCTGCACTAGTTAAAACTGCGTTTACGGCACTGGCAGATTTTTTGGCGCTCGAATTGGCTTTGCTTGCCGGCTATTGGTTATGGATCGCGTTTCCTTGGCATGGCAATTACCAACCGTTTCAGGCCTTCGCCGTTATTTGCTGGACCCTTCCTTTTTTAGGGGTTGCTGTTTTCTCGGCCGTCGGACTTTATAAAGCAGAGTCAGGGATTCTTGGCGTGGAAGAACAAAGTTTAATTTTAAAAGCCATTTGGATTATTTATTTTTTGGGATTTGCCGCTTCATTTTTTTACCGTCAAATCCACTTCTCCCGTCTTGCGATTACTTATTCGATCTTTATTGCCATCCTGATCGTGACCGCGGAGAGATTTTTTTTCCGAAGGTTGTTTATGGTTTTTAATCAAAAGGGGATTGGTGTCCGTCATGCCCTGATTTATGGAGCAGGACATCAAGGGCAGCGTCTCGAAAGATGGATTCAGCAATCTCCCAAACTCGGCATAAGGGTCCTTGGTTATTTGGATGACGAAGTCCAGCAGCTTCACAAAAAGCCGGAACGAACTCCGATTTTAGGAAAATTGGATGATTTTAAAAATTTAGTGAAAAAGAAAAACATCTCACTTCTTTTTGTGGCCTATCGTAAGCTTCCAGAAGAAAGAGTGATCGAAATTTTCCAGCTTTGCCGGCGGCTTGGCATTCAATGCTGGGTGATTCCGTCCCTTTATCAATTTCATGTCGAGAGAGCGGAACTTATGAATATCGGAGGAATTCCTTTGGTGGGTTTCCGGGAAGGTTTTGGCCAACGTTCGTATGCCCTGATCAAGCGTTTGCTTGATATAGCCATTTCATTCTTTTTAATCATTCTGATTTCTCCCCTTATGCTTTCAATCGTTGTATTGGTTCGTGCCTTGGCTGGGAAGCCGGTTTTTTTCCGGCAAATCAGGATTGGGTTGAATGGAAAAAAATTCATGATGATAAAATTCCGCACCCTCAAATCCAAAAAACAACATCAGGATGAAATTTCTCCTGAATTAAGAGAATCAGAACCGAGCACATCCAACACCATTCCCTTTGGAGCTTTTCTCAGGAGAACCGGTCTTGATGAATTGCCGCAGCTTTTTCTTGTATTTTCCGGTGATATGAGTCTTGTCGGGCCTCGTCCGGAAATGCCTTTTATTGTCGAAAAATATGGGCCACTTGAGAAAGAGCGATTGTCCGTCAAACCGGGAATTACAGGACTCTGGCAGATTAGCGATGACCGTAAAAGGCTTTTAATCCATGAAAACATGGATTATGACCTTTATTATATTGAACACCGGAGTTTTAATTTGGACCTTGCGATTTTAATGAAAACAGCTTTTACCTTATTGAAGCGATTGATCGGGACGGCTAAATCTTAAGCGGACATTGTCAAATGACGGCGGGCTTTAGCTTGTTTGGCAAACTGGGCAATGATTTCTCCCTGCGCGGAATGATGATTTGCAGTGACAACAGCTCCTTTTTTCCAGAAGGGATAAATATTTGAAACTAATTCATTAATGCTTTTGGACCGGAAATTCAAGACTCGAGATCCATCGATAGCGCTATAGCGGCCGTTTTCTTTAAAGACGCAGATCGTATGGGCATAGCCGCCGCTTCCATAAATATTCAGCACAAAAGCAGGAATGCCTTTTGATTTCAGAATCTCTTGGGCAAAGACAGCAAAGTCTTCACAATCCCCTTTGCCGTTTGCAAGGAATTCTTGAGGGGATTGCCAATATTCTTCCTGCCCGAAATTTGCCCGGTCGGTTTCAAATCGGAAATGACGCCACATAAAATGGGCAACGTCTTCAGGGGTTTGTAACTCGTGAGTGAGTTCTCGAAAGGAGAGGGGTCGGTCAAGAATCTGGGCGTTCGCTTCAGCCATCATTACTGAAGTTACAAGAACGAAGCTTGCCGCGAAAACCCATAGGGTCGCGATGGTTTTTTTCATGCCGAATCCTCTCCTCGAGACTCAAGGAGGGTCCTGATTCGGCCAAATCGTCGGATTTGGCAACCCAGCCGCCCATTCGACTGCTAACGAATTCGGGCCTGTGGCTTTGCGTCCTCCGGTTACCCGGAGTTTGCCTTTGTCAGAATCCCCGTCATTTTAAAGAACTTGCACTGCTTCCTATTTGTAAAGATAACACGTGCCACTTGATTGTCAAACTTAGGAGCGGGCAAATCTCAAATCCATAACCCTAATAGATAAAATAACTTAGGACTATTTTTAGAGGTTTTCGAAAGAAAAGTTCCAATTCGAGGGGTATTTGACAAATCCCTATGATGTTGCTACGATACCTTTTCTTCCCCGAGGAAAATATGACATTCGATACTATAGAAGAAATTATTGCAGAAATCCGTGCCGGCCATATGGTGATTATGGCCGACGACGAGACCCGCGAGAATGAAGGCGACATCATATTTGCCGCCTCCGCTGTTACCCCCGAAAAAGTCAATTTTTTGATGAAACATGCCCGCGGTTTAATTTGTGTTCCCATGATTGAAGAGCGTATTGAAGCCCTCGGATTAAAAGAAATGATCATGACTTCCAAAGACCCCATGAAAACCGCATTCACCATTTCCGTCGATGCCCGTCTTGGAATTACCACGGGGATTTCAGCTTATGACCGTTCCCGTACCATAGAAATTTTGGCCGATCCTAAACGGGGGGCTTCGGATCTTGTTTCTCCGGGGCATATTTTCCCTCTGAAAGCAAAAAAAGGCGGGGTATTGACCCGCGCCGGCCATACGGAAGCTGCGGTGGATTTGGCACGGCTGGCGGGAAGGGAATCCGCGGGAGTTATTTGTGAAATCGTCAATGACGATGGAACCATGGCAAGACTTCCCGATCTTATGATTTTTGCTAAAAAGCACAGCCTTAAAGTTGGAACCATACGGGATTTAATCGAATATCGCCGGCGTTTTGACAAAATGGTGGAAAGAATCAGCGAGGCCAAAATCCCCAGCGTTTTTGGTTCGTGGGACGTAAAACTTTATCGCTCTCTTACGGATGGCAGTGAACATGTGGCTTTGGTTAAAGGACAAATCGGTCCCCAGCCGACACTGGTTCGTGTTCATTCGGAATGTTTTACGGGAGATGTTCTAGGATCCCTTCGTTGTGATTGCCAAGATCAGTTGATTGCTTCCATGGAGGCAATCGAAAAAGCCGGAGCCGGTGTCATTTTGTACATGCGCCAGGAAGGCCGCGGCATTGGGCTTGCCAATAAACTCAAGGCTTACTCCCTTCAAGATCAGGGACTTGATACGGTTGAGGCGAATGTCGAGCTTGGTTTCAAGCCGGATCTTCGCGAATACGGTATCGGGGCTCAGATTTTGAAAGATCTCGGACTCGCCGAGCTTCGTCTCATCAGCAATAATCCGCGAAAAATTGTAGGCCTCGAAGGCCACGGGCTTCACGTGGTCGAACGCATTTCTCTTTCCACCCCTCAGCATCCTCACAATGCAAAATACCTGAAGGCGAAGAAGGAAAAATTAGGCCATATCTTCGATCTCTAAGGTGTTATGACCACACACCGGGGACGCCTTCAAACAAACGGCAAACATTTTGGAATTGTGGTTTCCCGTTTCAATCAATTCATCACCCAAAGGTTGCTGGATAGTGCCCTGGAAACTTTGGAACAAGCCGGTGTTTCGAAGAAAAAAATCAAAATAGTTTGGACGCCCGGGGCGCTCGAAATTCCGTTTTTTTGCTGCAAACTTTCCCAGACGGGGAAATTCGATGCCCTCATTGCGCTGGCCTGTGTGCTGCGCGGCGGAACTTATCATTTTGAATGTGTATCCAATGAAGTAACGCGCGGGATTTCCCAAGCCGCCCTTGAAAAAGGTGTTCCCATTGCTACCGGAGTCATCACAGCAGATAATCTCGAGCAAGCCATCGATCGTGCCGGCCTTAAAGCCGGCAATAAGGGAGAACAAGCGGCGCTTGCCGCTATCGAAATCGCCGATCTCAGCCGGCAATTATCCTCTTTTTCCAAGCGAAAACGTCATGCGTAAAAGAACTCAGGCAAGGGAATGCGCCATTCAAATTCTTTATCAAAGGGAAATGAATGACAGCCCGCTTGATGAAATTCTGGTTTCTTTCTGGGAGCAGCATCCGGGATTTTTGGATGAAACCAAAGATTTTACCCGTCAGCTGGTGATGGGAACCGTGGAGCATCTACCAGATATTGATGAAATCATTACTCGTTATACGGAAAATTGGGGGCTTGGGCGTATGGCCGTCATTGATCGCAATATTTTGCGCTTTGCCACCTATGAACTTTTATATGCTTCGGATATTCCTCCTAAAGTGACGATCAATGAAGCCGTGAATATTGCCAAGAAATTTTCTCAGGAAGAATCCGGAAAATTTGTCAACGGCGTTCTGGATAAAATCAGTCACTCCGAAAATATTAAAAAATCCAACCCGGCATGAAAAATTCTTCCCACGAATACTGGATGCGGCAAGCCTTAAAACTTGCCGAAAAGGGACGTTGCAGCGTCAGCCCGAATCCTATGGTCGGGGCCTGCGTGATTCGAAACGGGAAAAAAGCGGGCGAGGGGTATCATGAAAAATATGGAGAACCTCACGCCGAAGTTCATGCGCTTCGCCGTGCCGCAAAGTTGGCACACGGGGCAACGCTTTATGTCACGCTGGAGCCCTGTTCCACCTGGGGAAAAACGCCGCCTTGTGTTGCTGCCATTGTCAAAGCCGGAATCCGGCATGTTGTCATCGGGGCTTATGATCCAAACTCCAAAAATCATGGCAAAGGGGTTAAGGCCCTTCGAAAAAGCGGTGTCAAAGTCACGATCGGTATTTTGGCGGAGGAAGTAGCAAGGCAAAACGAATCGTTCTTCAAATGGACGAAAACCGGCCTTCCCTTTGTCACGGTTAAAATGGCCCAATCCTTGGATGGAAAAATCGCGGCCGCAAACGGCAGTTCCCGCTGGATTTCTTCTCCGCCTGCGCGGCAATTTGTCCACCGGTTGAGGGCCGAACACGATGCCATCTTGATCGGAAAAAATACGCTGTTGATCGACAATCCCAAACTCAGCCCGAGATTTAAAATCAAAAATCTTCTGCCCGGTAAACCCTGGCGTATTGTGATGGACCCTCGTCTTGAGGCTTCGCCGCGCGCCAGAATTTTTCAAGGCGATCAATTAACAATTCGAGCTATTCCGGAGAAAAAAATGAAAGCCTTCGGGAAAAAGGCAAGAGGCGTTCTTTTGCCCGTCGCCGAAAAAAAAGGCCGGCTTGATTTGAAGGATTTACTGAAAAAATGTTCCTCGCTTGGGGTGGCAAAAATTCTGGTCGAGGGCGGCGGTGAAACGGTGTGGTCACTTCTGCGCGAAGGTCTTGTGGATAAGGCTTATTGGATTGTGGCTCCCAAAATCATCGGAGGAAAGTCGGCCAAGACTTCGGTGGAAGGAGAAGGGGTACTCAATCCCAATCGAGCCATTCCTTGTCATGTGCAATCTGTTTCTCCGTTAGGAGAGGATTGGCTTTTTGAACTGAGTTTTAAAAACTAATATGTTTACCGGCATTATCCAAAATCAAGGGACTGTCACTGGCAAAAAAAAGCAGAGCGGACAAATTCACTTTGCCTTTCGTTTCCGGGATAAAGAAAAGGGGCTCAAAACCGGAGAAAGTATTGCGGTCGATGGCGTATGCCTCACCGTGGTTAAATTTGCGGGTAAAACTTTTGAAGCAGACGTAGTTGACGCAACCCTGCGTACAACGACATTAGGGCGGCTTGAGGCTGGAGACAAAGTGAATCTGGAAAGGTCTCTGCGTGTTGGAGATCAGATCGGCGGCCATTTTGTGACCGGGCATGTGGACGGTGTGGGCCGTCTTCAGAAAATACAAAAACGGGGAGCCAACTACGCCTTGCAGATCCAGGCCGAGGCCGATATAATTCAGTCGCTCGCGGTAAAAGGTTCGATCGCTATTGATGGCATTAGCCTTACCGTGCAGGCTGTTCGCGCCAACACTTTTAACGTAGCCATTATCCCGCTTACCCTTCGGAAAACAACGCTGGGATTAAAAAAAGAAGGCGATATTTTGAATCTCGAAATCGATTTGACCAGCCGTTATTTAAAAAATCTCGCGAATTTACCGGCCGGCGCAAAGGCAAAATCCCGGCTGACGCTTAAAAAACTCAAAGCACAAGGTTTTTAGCACGTGAAGGAATGACCCGGCTTATTTTGATTCGCCACGGCGAAACGGCATGGACGCGCGAAAAACGGTATCAAGGCGATACGGATATTCCTCTCAATGATAAAGGCAGAAAAGACATTCAAACCGTGGCGGATTGGATGAAGGGAATGCCTGTCGATTTTTTTTATTCCTCGGCGCTTCTGCGTGCCAAACAATCGGCGGCTATCGTCGCAAAGGCAATTCGCAGAACACCGGTGGCCGAAGCGGGAATCAATGAAATTGATTTTGGTTCCTGGGAAGGCAAAACCGGGACCCAGTTATGGAAAGAAAGAAATCCTGCTTTTATTCGTTGGAGCCGGGGCGAGTGGGTTCGCCCTACCGGCGGAGAAAAAATCAGTGATTTTAAAAAAAGAATTTCTCGATTTTTTTATAGGATTTTGAAACGCCATAAAAATAAAACAGTGGCGATTGTGGCTCACGGCGGTTCGATCAAAATGATGCTTATGGAAGCCTTAAAATTACCCCTTCGTTCGTTATGGATGATGAGGGTCGATCCTGCCTCTGTATCGGTTTTAAATTCTTTTTCCGGTTTTAATCAACTTTCTCTTCTTAATTTCACTCCTTCGCTTGGGAAAATCAAAAGTAAAGGCAAAGGCCGGGAAGCTTGGCGATGAATACGATTACTTTTGTTACCGGCGGCATTCGCAGCGGGAAAAGCCGCTTTGCCCTCGATCTTGCCGAGCAGCGTTTTAGCGGTCCGAAAGTCTTTTTAGCGACGGCCCAACCTTTAGATGAAGAAATGAAACGGCGCATTGCCAAACATCAGGCGGAACGTGCCGGTGAATTTTTAACGCTCGAAGAGCCGCTTTATCTTGCGAAAGCCGTTAAGGAAGCGGCTCAGCATGCGCCATTAATCCTCATCGATTGCCTGACCCTTTGGGTAAATAATCTCATCTATCATTTTGGCCGAGACAATCTGAAAATCAAAAATGAAATCCGGCTTTTTATGGAAGTCTTGGAAACCAAGCCTTCTTCTATTATTCTTGTCAGCAACGAAACAGGATGGGGAATTGTCGGAGAAAATCCACTGAACCGTCATTTTGTTGATCAACTCGGCGCTTTGAATCAAGAAGCGGCCGGGTTAAGTGATGAAGTGATTTTGATGGTAAGCGGGATTCCTCAAACCCTTAAGGAATGTGAAAATCATGCAAAATTGGACCGATCGTTTTAAAACCATTACTTCTTTGGATCCGGAATGGAAAATCCGGGCCCAACGGCATTTGAATGATCAGACAAGACCTCAGGGAAGTCTCGGAGTGATCGAGGAAATGATCACCCGTTTGGCCGCCATTCAAAAAACAGACCGCCCTGAAATCGAAAGCAAACGGATTTTGATTTTTGCCGCCGATCATGGCGTGGAAGCCGAAGGGGTCAGCCTTTACCCGCGTGAAGTGACTCAAGCGATGGTGCTCAATTTTTTAAACGGCGGTGCCACGGTCAATGCCTTGGCCCGTCATGCCAAAGCGGAGGTTCAAGTCATCGATGTGGGCGTGGACGGCGAGGATTTTAAGAAACATGACCGGTTGGTTTCTGCAAAAATCCGCCGCTCCACACGCAATATGGTGGATGAGCCTGCGATGACCCAAGAAGAATTATCGCGTGCGCTCGCCGTGGGATGGGATTTAATTCATCAATTGAAAGAAGAAGGGGTTCAGCTGATCGGTCTTGGGGAAATGGGAATCGGAAACACGACGGCGGCCAGTGCGGTGATTGCCGCGCTTACGGATTTTCCGGTTGATTCGGTTACCGGATGCGGGACAGGACTCAGTGTGGAGGCGCGTCATCGTAAGGTGTATGTGATCGAGAAGGCGATTGAAAAGCACCGCGCATTGTTGACGAATCCCTTGGCTATTTTGCAGCGGCTCGGCGGTTATGAGCTGGCGGCGCTTACCGGCGCCATTCTGGCTTCGGCCCATTTGAGTTTGCCTGTGATTATCGACGGCTGGATTGTTTCGGCCTCGGCCTTTGTTGCGATTTCACTGAATGAAAATATAAAAGATTATCTTTTCTTTGCCCATCAATCCGAAGAGCGGGGCCATGCCCTGATTCTGGAAAAATTGGAAGTTCATCCCATGCTGAATCTCAAGATGCGGCTCGGGGAAGCCAGCGGCGCGGCACTGGCCATGAATCTTTTTGATGCGGCGGTAAAAATTTATCACGAAGTTTCTACTTTTGAAGACGCCCGGGTTGCCAATGTCAAATCCTGAATTTCATGGCTGCGTGATTGCCGGAACCCATTCGGGAGCCGGCAAAACCACCTGGTCCCTGGCCTTAATGGCCCTTGCAAAAAGAAAGGGATTAACCGTTCAGCCTTTCAAAATCGGGCCTGATTATATTGACCCCGGTTTTCATCATGTGGTTTGCCATCCCCGCCGCAGCCGCAATTTGGATCTTTTTCTTCTTTCTGAAAATACCGTCAAACAAACCTTCTCGGATCATACGGCAGATGCTGACGTCGCTATCGTTGAAGGAGTGATGGGCCTTTATGACGGTAAAGGCGCAACGGGTGAGATCGGAAGTACGGCACAAATGGCCAAGCTTTTGAATCTTCCGGTTTTTTTGGTGATGGATGGTTCCGGCATGGCAACGAGTGCCGCGGCTTTGGTCCTTGGTTTTCAAAAATTCGATTCGGATTTAAAATTATCCGGTATTTTGATTAATCGCGTTGGCAGTGAAAGCCATTTTAACTGGCTTAAACGTGCGATTGAAGAAAAAACCGGTATTCCGTGCCTCGGCTATTTGCCTAAAGAAGAATCCCTGGCGATTGGAGAAAGGCATTTGGGGCTTGTGACGGCCGGGGAAGTTCAAGGAAAACTGGAAAAAACGGAAAGGGCTGCTTCTTTACTGGAAACGCGTTTTGATTGGAATCGTTTTTTGAAGATTTGTCATTGCGAGCCCGCAGGGCGAAGCAATCTCGCTTTAAAAGAGGGGTTGCTTCGTCGCCCCACCGGGGCTCCTCGCAATGACGATGCTTTAAGCGGTGGAGCAAGAATCGGCGTCGCGTATGACGAGGCGTTTTCCTTTTATTATGAAGACAATTTTGATCTCTTGAAAAAAGAAGGAGCTGAACTTATCTTTTTTTCCCCACTTAAAGATACAAGTCTTCCGGATGCCGATCTTTTGTATTTAGGGGGAGGTTTCCCGGAAATTCATGCCGAGACCCTTTCAAAAAATCATAGAATGCTGGAAGCATTACGGAATTTTTACCGCGAAGGCGGTTTTATTTACGCCGAATGCGGCGGCTTAATGCTTTTAGCCGAGGCCTTGATCAATTCCGAAGGCGAAGAATTTCAGATGGCAGGGCTCATTCCCGGCAAAGTGCGCATGACGGGCAAGCTGCAAAATTTCGGCTATCATGAGTTTCGAACCTTGGGTGAAAGTTTTATTTTCCCAAAAGGCATGGTACTCAGGTCCCATGAGTTTCATTATTCTTCCTGGGACGAAGAAGGAAAGGTCCCGGCGGTTTATGAGCTGGGCGAACGCCGCGAAGGATTTTTCGACGAAAGATTAATTGCGAGTTATCAGCATTTGCATTTTTGTTTTTCACCGGACATTGCCCGGAATATGGCTCAGGTCAAATCATGGAAAAAGAATTTCATCTCACATCCAACTCCGATCAATTAAAGCCCTTTCGCGAGCAACTCGAACTCGCCCTGCATGAAATAGGGCTGTACGAAAAAGGGGCGGGAGAAGTGGTGTTAGCGATGGATGAGGCGCTGACCAATATTATCCGCCACGCTTATGACGGGAAATCCGGGAAGATCGATATTGTTTTGCGGGATTTTCAGGACCGGATTGAAATCGAGGTGCGGAATTTCGGAAAAAAATTTGACCCGTCCAAAATTCCGCCCCCTGAACTACCGCCTAAAAAGCCGGGGGGGTTGGGGCTTTATCTGATCAAAAAATTGACGGACAAATCGGAATACAGCACTCCGGAAGAAGGAGAAAACCGCCTTCTTTTGACGAAGTATAAAAAATAATGAAAATAAAAAATATCTCATGAAAGGTGCTCTATGAAAATCAATCAAAGGCAAAAAGAAGACATTCACGTCATTGAATTGGTGGGAGAGCTGGATTTCCACAATTCTCCGAAACTCCGCGAGGAGCTTTTGAAGTCGATCGAAAAGCAAACCAAAAAGATTCTCGTGAATTTGAAAAAAGTAAGCTATATCGACAGCTCCGGCCTTGCGACTTTTGTCGAGGCGCTTCAGAAAAGCAAAAAAAGCAATACGCGCCTGGTTCTTGCGGAACTCGAAACGAGGGTGCGCAGTGTTTTCGAGATCGCGAAACTGGATGAGATTTTTCTTTTCGTTTCTTCCGAAGAAGAGGGAGTCACCCTTTTGGGGAGCAAATAAAGCATGCGCGATTTTTTCGGTAGAGTGGGCGAGACATTCTTTTTTCTGCTGGCGGGTGTGGGGAGGTTATTCGACCTTTTCGTTTCCGTCGTGCAAACTTTGGGACTTGGCTTAACCCAAAAAAAAGTTTTAAAACGCTCTCATATTTTCCATCAAATGGTTTTGATGGGATTTGATTCGCTGGGCATAGTGGCCCTGGTGGGGTCTTCCGTCGGAATGGTGCTTGCCCTTCAGGCAGCCTATCAATTGAAGCAATTCGGCGCGGTCATGTATACGGGAAGCCTTGTCAGCGTTTCCGTCACGCGGGAACTCGGGCCTCTGGTGGCGGCGATTGTTATTTCGGGACGCATCGGCGCACGTATGGCGGCCGAACTTGGAACCATGAAAGTTCAGGAAGAAGTGGATGCCTTGATCACGATTGGCCTTAATCCCATTCGTCATTTGGTGGTTCCCCGCTGCCTGGCTTTGATAGTCATGCTTCCGTGTCTGACGATTATCACGGATGTCGTGGGAATGCTCGGGGGATTTTTGATCGGAACTTTCAGTGTGGGAATTAATCCCTACGTTTATCTAGCCAAAAATTTTGATGCGATGGTGCTTAAAGATATTTACACGGGACTTGCGAAAAGCGGGGTGTTCGCCCTTTTGATTGCGCTTGTAAGCTGTCATCAAGGACTTTCTGTGGAGGGTGGGGCTGAAGGGGTGGGTAAGGCGACGACTCAGGCGGTTGTGATATCGATCGTGCTCATTATCGTCGTGGACTGTCTTGCCACGGCCATCTTTTATTACGCCCTTCCCGCTTAGAAGTAAAAGAAGCCTGGCACCGAGGGGCCTGGCCCCTTTTGGGGTTTAAAATATGGAAAACATAATTGAAGTCAAAAATCTGGTGAAGCGATTCGGCGACCGGACGGTGCTTGACGGCCTGAACATCGAAATTCCGGCCGAAAAAATCACCGTGATTATGGGAGGTTCCGGCTGCGGCAAAAGCACTTTGCTCCGGCATTTGGTGGGGCTTTTAACGCCCAGTGAAGGGGAGGTCTGGATTGATGGGAAAAATATCGTTGGCATGGGAGAAAAAGAACTCAACGAGGTGCGTCATAAATTCGGCATGCTTTTTCAAAGCGCCGCCCTTTTTAATTCCATGACCGTGGGAGAAAATGTCGCGCTTCCGTTGAGAGAACATACGGACCTTTCCGATGAAATCGTGAATATTATTGTGAAAGTCAAATTAGAACTTGTCGGTTTGACGGGTTTTGAAAATTTTATGCCTTATCAAATTTCCGGAGGCATGAAAAAAAGAGTGGGGCTTGCGCGCGCCATCGCGCTTGATCCGAAAATTGTTTTTTATGATGAGCCGGGCGCCGGGCTTGACCCCATCACCACCAGCATGATTGATCAGCTTATTCTCGATCTCAGCCGGAAATTGAAAATTACTTCCGTGGTTGTGACCCATGAAATGAAAAGCGCCTTCCGCATTGCGGATAAAATCATTCTCTTGCATAAAGGTAAAGTTCTGGAAGTCGGAACCAGCGAGTCCATTGCCAATTCCAAAGATTCTTACGTTCAACAATTCATCAAAGGGGAGCCGGAAGGGGCGATTCCTTTGAAACAAACCAGCGATGCCTATCTCAAAGGGCTGTTAGAAACTTAAGTCTAAAAGGAGAAATCATGTCCTACTCATCCCAGGAAATCAAATCAGGTGCTTTGGTCACGGTGTCGTTAATTCTTTTAATCGGCCTTACTTTTATGGTGGGAAATTTTTCCAAAGGCCCGACCTCGGAGTATCACATACGCTTTGGTTATATCAGCGGTTTGAAAAAAGACGCCCCCGTCTTTTTTGCCGGCAATGAAGTCGGCAGGGTGAATAAAATCGAGGTTCAGCCGGATCAGGAAAAACAGGTACTTGTCAGTGTCCTGGTGCCGGTGGAAACGGTTATCCGTGAAGATAGCGATGCCTTTATCGATACGTTGGGACTTATGGGAGAAAAATTCGTGGAGATTACGCCCGGAACCCTGGATTCGCCGGCTTTGAAAACCGAAGCCATCCTTCAAGGCACCGATCCCGTTCCCATGTATCTTTTGATTCAAAAAGCCAACAAACTTGCCGATCGTATGGATGAGCTGACGACCAGCCTTAATCCCTTGACGGAACGAATCAACGGCCTCGTGAAGGGGCATGAAGAAGACATCGCCAAAATCATCATCAATATGGAACAGACATCGGCCAATCTCAGAGACATGACTCATGATTTGAAGTTCCGGCCTTGGCGTCTTCTTCGCAAAGGGTAATTCAGCTTTTAATGCCGAAGTCCCTTAAAACTTCTCTTTACCGCCATTACGTTCTCGCGGTTAGTATCGCCCTCGCGATTTTTGTCTTTCACCAATTTCATTTCGTGGATTTCAATGAGCTTGAAGCCTTGGATTTGCGGTTTCTCGTTCGCGGACCCAAACCCGCCTATCAGGACATTGTGGTGGTGGAAATGGACGAAACCAGCGTCGAAAATCTCGGGGCCTGGCCTTGGCCGCGAAAAATCCACACTGAATTCTTGAATGAAATCGGGAAATACAAACCTCGCCTGGTAATTTATAACGTGCTTTTAACGCAGGAAAGTTCCGCGCGAGAGGAAGACAAGGAGCTTGCCACGGCGATCGAGAAAGCGGGAAATGTCATTCTTCCTTTCTATTATTATTCCGAAGAACCTTTTCAGGCTTTTTTCCCTATTCCGCTTTTGCAGGAATCCGCCCGGGCCACAGGATTTCTTAATCTTCCCATCGACCGTGACGGCAAAATCCGCCGCTCAAAACTTTTTGTCAAATCAGAGGAAGCCGCTTATTACCCCGTCTCCGTGCTTGCGGCCTCTAATCAGGGGATGGATGAAGAAAATTTCCGGCACTGGCTTGAGCAAATTCCAATCGATCCTCTGAGTAGTTTCTGGATTCATTATCCCGGGCCTGCTTCATCGTTTCAAAGGGTGTCCTTTTCCCGCGTTGTAAAGGCTGCCGAACATGGTGAAGAATCTTTCATGCAAAGACTTTTCGAAAATCGCATTGTGCTCGTGGGAAAAACAACGGCGGGAGACTCCGATCTGCAAAAAATCCCGTTTTCTTCCGGGGAGCCGGAAATTTTTATCCAGGCCAGCGCTCTTCACACCCTTTTGAGCAAACAGTACCTTCGTTCCACGAACCGTTACCTGAATCTTTTGATGCTTTTGTCCCTCGCTTTAGCCGCTTGCTGGAGCGCCAAAATGGCATCTCCCAATTTAGGAATTTTTTCTATTTTGGGACTTACGGGAGGGTACGCGGCCTTCAATTTCAGCGCCTTTTATTTTACCGGGTGGATTTTTCCTTTCTTTGTTCCTTTGATTACGATGGGCCTGATTTATATTCTCGTTCTTTTTGTCGAAGCCATCGAAATCCGCTTTCGCGGGGAATTAATGGATCAGGAACTCGGCACCGCCGCGCGCATTCAGGAAACTTTTTTGCCTCGTACGATGCCCGTCGTGGAAAATCTGGATATCGACGTGGAATACCGTTTTGCGCGGCAGGTAGGCGGGGATCTTTATGATTGGACGGATTTCGGCGACGGGAATTTCGGGATTTGTGTGGGCGATGTTTCCGGTAAAGGAGTCCCGGCCGCGATTTATATGGCGCGCGCCATCAGCGATTTCAGGCGTGAAAATAAATCCGATCTTGAACCCGGAGAGCTTTGCCGTTTGCTCAATGCCATTTTAACGCGCGACATGGCGCATAACACCGGCATGTTTTTGACTTTGATTTATGTTGTCACGAATACGAAGAAACGAAAACTTTGGGTGACGAACGCTGCCCATATGCCCATGATTTTTTACCGGCATCGTCTGCGCAAGGCCAGTATTTTATTGTCCGACACGGTTCCCGTCGGCAAACCGCTCGGCCTTTTTACGGACGCCGCTTATAAGACGGCTGAAATGCCTTTCGAACCGGGAGATTATTTTTTCTTGATCAGCGACGGCATTAAAGAAGCCCGCAACGAAAAAGGCCGGGAGTTTGGTCTTGAGCGTATCAGAAAGCTTATCGAAGATTGTGCCGGTATTCCTTGTGAGGAGTTGATGGATCACCTTTTTCAGGATTTGCATACTTTTCAAAAAGGGCTTCCTCTCCATGATGATTGCACGGCTGTCTGTGTCAGGTTCCGGTCGGGTTTTTGAGCGTTTACAATCCTGCTCTCTTGTGCTAATTTTAACTCCCCCGAAACCCTAATAACGATAACAAAGGAGTCTTATGCAACAACTCAATCTTCGTATTATTGTTATCGCAACACTATTCGTTTTACTTATTTCTCCTTGGGCCATCGCCGGAGAAGGAACAACGGGGGATTATATGGGGCAAATCGGAACCAAATTTGGCCGGGGGTTGGTGAATGTGATCACCAGTCCTGCAGAAATTCCCTGTCGCATGGGTGATGACATGGAAGTCAAAGGAGCCGCGGGGTTTTTTACAGGATTTGGCAAAGGAATTTATTATATGCTTCGAAGAATTTTAAATGGGGTGACCGAAATTGGCACTTTCATGATTCCCGGCGAACGGGATATCCCTCCGGTTTGCCAAGATAAAATTTAATGCGTATTGTCTCTCTTAGCCCCTCATTCACCGAAACCCTTCAGGCCTTGGATTTGGAAAATAGTCTGGTGGGAATTACGGATTTTTGTCCTGATGAAAAATCTCCGGGGGCGGTACGGATTGGTTCCCCCAAAGCGCTTAAAATCTCCGAAATCCTAGCCCTCAATCCCGATTTTGTTTTGTCCGACAAAAAAGAAAATCGTTCGGCGGAAATTACCGAGATTCAAAAAAAATGCCGAGTTCTTTCTTACGAAGCCAAATCGATCGAAGCCGTGAAAGACAGTGTTTGGGCCTTGGGCCGCCAGTTCGGAAAAACGGAAGAAGCGGGCCGTATGATTGAAAATATCAAACGTGAATGCGAAATCTCCAAAAAGGCATTGGAAAGCCAGCCGCCGGTTCGGACTGTTGTGTTGCTTTGGCATCAGCCTTATGTCACGGTTAATTTTGATACTTATATTTCAAGGCTGGTCGAGTCGAGCGGGGGACTGAACGTTTTTCGCGAAGACCCGGTACGCGAATTTCCCGTAGAGATCGAAGATATGCTCGACAAAGAACCGGAAATCCTTCTCTTGGCGGGGGATCCCTTTGCTTTTAAAAAGTATCACATCAAAGGGTTTCGTAAGTACCGGATTTTTTCAAAAATCAGAATTGAACTTGTGAACGGAAAAATTTTTTCTAATTTCGGCCCAAGAACCGCCGAAGCCATCGCCGGGTTAAGGGCCCTTCTTATTCCTTCTTATGTCACTCATCGCTGATTTTTTCGAAGCCCTGCGTTTTCTGACGATTATTCCCATTCCCCAAAAGGGGCCAGGCCCCTCGGTGCCAGGCTCCTTTTCTTCTTCCTCATTGGCCCGTTCCATGTTTTTCTTCCCGCTTGCCGGGCTTCTCATCGGAGCCGTGACGCTCGGGATTTATTTTCTCTTTCAAAGCTATTTGCCGGCGAGCCTTACAATCCTGATTTTGCTCACGACCCCCATTTTTTTAAGCGGCGGGCTTCACCTGGACGGTTTTGCCGATTTTGTGGATGGTTTCGGCGGCGGAAAAAATAAAGAAGACATTTTGCGCATTATGAAAGATTCCCATATTGGGACTTTTGGGGCCGCGGGAATCGTTCTTTTGCTTCTTGCTAAATATCAAATGCTTCTGGAACTTCCTTCAAAAGAAATGGTTTTCTTAATGGCCCTGGCATCTTCGCGTTGGGTTCAAGTGGTGTTGTGTTTTTTTCTTCCCCCGGCAAACCCTTCGCAAGGACTCGCCAAGGAAGTCGCGCAAAAGGTAGGGGTGCGGGAATTGACCGGAGCCAGTATTTTTTTATTTTTGATGACGGTTTGGCTTCAAGGGCTCGGACTTGTTTTATTCGTGGGGCTTGTTTTATTCTCCGCGTTGATCGGCTGGATTTTTTATCAGCGTCTTGGAGGAATCACCGGAGATTTGATCGGAGCGGCCAGCGAAATGACGGAGCTAATGATTTATTTTTTGGCGGTTCTACTTTAAGTAGACGGAGCCTGGCACCGAGGTGCCTGGCCCCTTTTGGAGGATAGGATATGCACGGCGGCGATTTTAAAAATTTTTCCCGGAAATTCGGCAAACCTGAAAATGAAATTCTCGATTTCTCGAGTAATATTAATCCTTATGGAATTCCGAATTCCGTAGCGCTTCTTTACCCGAAGTTAATGGCGGAGCTGGAGAATTATCCCGATCCCAAGGCCGAAGACATGCGCCGTGAAATTGCCCGGCATTTTCCGGTCTTTCCTGAAAATGTGATTGCCGCGAACGGTTCTCTGGCGGTATTGGCGCTTGCCATACAAACCTTGGCTCCCCGGCGTGCGGTTTTGATCGAGCCCTGTTTTTCCGAATACCGCGAGCTTTTAAATCAGCGGGGAACGGAAGTCCGTAATGTCCTCCTCCGAGAAGGAGATCAATTTGAATTTCGCCTGCCGGAAATTTTAAATACCCTGAGAGGAACCGATTTAATCGTGATCGGTCATCCCAACAGCCCGACCGGGACGGCCTTGAAACGCGAAGAGCTGCTTGAGCTTATTTCCGAGGCCCGCCGGCAAAATGTTTTTGTGATTGTAGATGAAGCCTTCAGCGATTGGACACCTGAGATTTCCGTCGCTAGTGAAATTAAAGACAATAGTTATTTCCTCGTGGCGAAATCGCTTACTAAATTTTATGCCTTGGCCGGCATACGTTCCGGTTTTGGACTTGGCGCGCGCCGCTTAATCGAAAAAATGCAATCCCGGCAGGAAATGTGGTCTTGTAACCGGCTGGCCCAGCGTCTTTCGATCGCCGCCCTTCAGGATATGGAGTTCCGGCGCAAAAGTTTTGAATGGTTTCGCGAAGAATCCGTGGTATTCGCTGAAAAAATTAATGGCTTACGCGAATTTCGTGCTTATCCCAGTCTTGCTAATTTTTTTCTGGTGAAAATCCTGCCGCCGCTTATAAAAAATGAAACAGCCCTTACGGCCTTGCCCGATTTTCTGGGCCGCAAAGGAATTTATGTTCGTGAAGTCGTGGATTATACGGGGCTGGATAATTCTTATTTCCGGGCTTCCGTTCGTCTGCGTCATGAAAATGAAGTTTTGATCGAGGCTTTGAAAGAATGGGCCCGTCTTAGAACCAATCCCCGGCTGGCAGAGATTATCCCATGAAAGCAAAAGCATTGATGATTCTTGGAACGGCTTCGCATGTCGGCAAATCCGTGATTGCCGCGGGTTTTTGCCGTCTTCTTTCCGACGCGGGATATCGCGTGGCGCCTTTTAAGGCACAGAATATGTCCAATAATTCCTTTGTGACCAAAGATGGCGGAGAAATGGGACGGGCGCAAGTGGTTCAGGCTGAATGTGCGCGTGTTGAGCCGCACACGGATATGAATCCGATTT
The DNA here is from genome assembly GCA_016196565.1 of Candidatus Omnitrophota bacterium. Next base: position 31,628 of record JACPXK010000033.1, read on the forward strand.
TGCTTAAACCGTCACAAGACAACGGCTCGCAAGTGATTGTGCAAGGCAAAGCCATCGGTCATTTCGAGGCGCAGGGTTATTATGCGATGAAAGCAAAAATGGCGGAAGTGGTACGGGATTCTTATGAAAGATTGGCGTCACAATATGAAATCATTGTGATGGAAGGCGCCGGCTCCTGCGCGGAAATCAATCTCAAAGAAAACGATATTGTGAATATGAAAATGGCGGAAATGGCGGATGCCCGCTGTTTGCTGGTAGGGGATATTGATACGGGCGGCATTTTTGCTTCCATGATCGGAACGATTGATTTGCTTTCCGAAAATGAAAGGGCGAGAATTGCCGGCCTAATCATCAATAAATTTCGCGGCGACCGTTCGCTTTTTGAGGACGGAATCAAAATCCTGCAAGAAAAAACCGGCAAGAAAATCTGGGGAATAATTCCTTATGACCGCGAACTCTGGATTGATGCCGAAGACGGCGTTTCGCTTGAAAGAGAAAACACCAAAAGGAGCCTGGCACCAAGGGACCTGGCCCCTTTTGAGTTAGACATTGCCGTCGTTCAACTTCCGAGAATCTCCAATTTCACAGATTTTGAAATCCTCCGTCAGGAACCGGGAGTGCGTTTGCGAATTGTCTCGCTGGCGAGACAATTGGGGAATCCCGATCTTCTTATTCTCCCCGGCACCAAATCCACCCTGGGGGATTTGGAATATTTGAGGAAATCCGGCTTTGAAGAAAAGATCAAAACTTATTATGAAAATGGCGGAAAAGTATTCGGCATTTGCGGCGGTTTTCAAATGTTGGGGGAGGAAATCATCGATCCCCAAGGCATCGAGTCTCAGAATAAAGCCATAAAAGGTTTGGGGCTTTTTAAAATGAGAACCGAGTTTTTCCCCGAAAAAGTTTTGCGACGCATCACAGAGCCGGTTCATTTGAAACTCTTTGGGGCATCCGTGCAAGGAATGATCGAAGGCTATGAAATTCATATGGGCAAAACCACCGAGATTGCTTCTTCGGCCTCCGGCCTCCTCGCAATGACCGAAGCAATCTCAGTCCATTCTTCCGGGAGGGCCGCCGGGACTTATATTCATGGAATTTTCGATTCTCCTTCTTTTCGCCGCAGTTTTTTGAATGCGCTTGGCAAAGCCTGCGGCAAACAGAGCTCTGAAAATGTACTCGCCCTTTCCGCCGGGGATTTAAAAGAAATTCATTACAACCGTCTCGCCCGTCTTCTGGCGGATCATTTGGATTTGAACGAACTGCAAGAATGTCTTCAATTATCACTGCCTTTGTCCTTGATTTAATTCTCGGCGATCCGGTTTATCCCTTTCATCCCATCCGGCTCATGGGAGCCGCCATTGCCAAGCTGGAAGACTTTTTGCGGGCTTCCGTGCGCGACAGGAAACTCGGCGGACTGATTCTCGCCATTTTTTTTCCTCTTTTTGTGCTGGTGCTTTCAGGCTGGATCATCGCGGGGCTTGGTAAAATTCATTTTATGCTGGGATGGGCGGCAAGTGTTTTCGGAATTTATTCTTCGCTTTCCATTCGCGATCTTCATCAGGAAGGACTTCGTATTTATAAAGATCTTTTGGCCCGGGATTATGACAAGGCCCGCAAGGATTTGGCGCGCATTGTAGGGCGTGACACTTCGCAATTATCCGAAAGGGAAATCATACGCGGGACGGTAGAAGCCATTTCAGAAAGTGTATTGGACGGCATCGCGGCACCGCTTTTTTTTGCGGCCTTAGGAGGCGCGCCTCTGGCCCTTGCGTATAAAGCCGTGAACACACTTGATTCCATGATCGGTCATCAAAATGAAAAATACCGGGAATTCGGATTTTTTGCGGCGAAGCTGGATACTTTGATGAATATAATTCCCGCATGGATTTCTTATTATGCCGTCAGTCTGGGGACTTTATGCGTCAACGCTCGGATGCGCGAAGCTCTTTACACCGGTTGGCATGACGGTATAGCCGCTTCTTATGGGCCTAGTGCCATTCCTCAAGCCGCATGGGCCGGCGCTCTGGGTCTTCAACTCGGCGGGGTGAATATTTATGAGGGGAGGAAAGTCGAAAAGCCATTACTCGGTTTCCCTAAAAAGGATTTTCATCTTGAGGACATTGCGCGAAGCTTAAAATTAATGCTCGCCGCTTCCTGGATTTTACTCGTTTTTGCCGTATTTTTGCGCTATGCTACCGATTCATGCGTTCAGCTTATCTTCTAATTGCCCACGGAAGCCGTGAAAAGGAAAGCAATCAAGCTTTTGAAGAGTTCACGGGCCATCTCAAAAGCCGGTTTCCCGGCCGCTATGTTCAGCCGGCCTATCTGGAGCTTGCCGAACCCGGCATCCCGGCTGCTATTGGGAGTTGTATCGAACAAGGGGCCGAAGAGATTTTCGTGATTCCCATGATGCTTTTTCCGGGACGGCATGTCAAAGAAGATATTCCGCGCTATATTCAGGAAGCCAAAGAAAAACATCGCCATATCGATTTTCATTATGCGGGTCCGTTATCGGACCACCCTTTAATGCTGGAACTCGTGGATGAAAAGGCAAAATCACTTCTTTTAGGAAGGTCCAAAACCCCATGACGGATTCAAGCCCCAAACCCCCGATGCGTCCTTATAAAAAACACATTTTAGTCTGTACGGGGCCGCGCTGTGCTCCCGAAACCTCCGCGGCGGTTTATCAAGGGCTTAAAGACCGCCTCAAAGAACTGAGTCTGCATGACGGCCCCGAGCGTATTCAACGAAGCCAAGCCCATTGTTTTGGCATTTGCCAGGGCGGGCCCCTTGCAGTAGTTTATCCCGACGGGGTTTGGTATCATCATTTGACCCCGGAAAAGATGGAAAAGGTGATTCAGGAACACTTGATTGGGGATAAGCCGGTGGAGGAGTTTATCTTCCACCGCCGGCCGTCTCAGCAGCCTTGACGCGGGCTTTCTTATCCATATAATAAACCGTCTTTCATAGGAGAACTAGATGAACCCTTCAAACGAAAGTAGTCCCACGACCCCTCAGGATCCTGAAATTCAGGACGGCAAGTTTTTTGCTGCCATCGGCTACTTAAGTGTTTTATGTTTTGTCCCTCTTCTGCTCAAAAAAGGAAATAAATTTGCGCAGTTTCACGGCAAACAAGGTTTGGTTTTATTTATTTTGGAAGTTGCGGCGAGTATTTTAAAGGCGGTTCCCGCGCTCGGGGATCTTATTTTTACCGTGGCGTTCGTAGTTTTCGGCATTCTCTCTTTGGTGGGTATCCTTAAAGTGCTTATGGGAGAATACTGGGAAATGCCGGTAGTTTATGAGGTTGCTAACAGGATCACGCTTTAATACGGCTTCTTAACCCTCCTTCATTTGCGAGGGCGCTGGGCCGGCGGTTTTCCCGAGCCGGCAAAAAATCTTACCGTCAAAGAAAGGCTCGCCACTAAAGCTCCGGGTGAGTATCTCAGGTGTTTAAATCTATGCTTCTCGGTCAAAAAAAAATTCAGGGGGATGAAAAAAATTGGTCCATTATTTTAAATCCGCTCCGCAGTGAACTTGATAAAAAACGCGTTGCCCAAAAAATTTCTGCCGCTTTTTCGCTTTCTCAAGATGAAGCCTCCGATTTAGTTTCGAACACGCCTATTATATTGCTCGATAATCTGACCCGGGATGACGCGGTCCGGGTAAAACATTATTTCCAGTCCAGCGGCGCAGAAATTATGCTCACCAACGATATTTTTCATAAACGCAAATGTTACCGCACCGTTTGGCCCGATCCGCCCAGCCTTTCTTTTCTTGAAGACTGGAAAGAGGTAAAAGCCGGAAGGGAAGAGGCCCCGGCCGAGGAATTGGCGGTGGAGGAAGCATTGCAGGAAATCCAATCGCTCAGCATGAATGCGGCGGATAAAATGCCGGTTCGTGAGGAAAGAGAATCTTTTTCTTCCTCTTCCCAAGAAGAACGCGAACGTTTGATCCGGGATGCGGACCGGTGGAAGCGCGAAAGCACTTCGTATCAAGCAGAAGTCGTACGGCTCCGCCAGGAGCTTGATCATATGCGCCGTGAATTGGACAAGATTCAAAAGGAACGCGCTTTTTTTGAGCAGACAAAAACGTCTCAAGACGAACTTGCGAGAAAGCGCGAAAAGGAAACCCATGATTTTCAGGCCCTCCTGAATAATGCGGAAGAAAAATACGAAGGGCTTAAAGAAGAATACCGGCAAGCTCGAGTTCTCTTAGAGGAAAAACTGGGTCAGGCCAACCGTAAAATCGAGGGCTTTGAAAAACTACGCCACGATTTGGAACTGTCCCTCCGTCAGCAAACAGAAAAATATCAGGCGCTTGAAAAGGAATATCATAATGTGCATGCCCTTTTGGAGCGGAAATTATCCGGCTTAAACGAAGAGGTCACTTCGTGGAAAAATAAAGCCGACGAAATGACGGAGCAAATTCAAAGTTTTGAGACGCATCGGAAAATCCTTGAACAAGGGCTGAAGGATCAAAGCGAACAAGCTAATTCATGGCGGAGTAAATATCAAAGTTTTGTCCAGGAAGCGGAAAATGCAAAGGCCGCCTTCCAGGAAGAAAAATCGCAGAGGCTGAAAATAGAAGAGCATCTTAAAGATCTTGAGAAAAAAATTTCGCGTTGGACGCAAGATCTTGAGTTGAAAAATCGCGAGGCCCGTCAATGGGAACTCCGGGCGCTTGATTTGGAAAAAGAATTAAACGAAAGCCGCCACGCCTATCAAGAGCAAGAGCGCCTGTTTGAAGGTAAGAACAAGTTGTTCGAAAGTAAAGAAAGGGAGCTCGAGTCGCTTCGCCGTCAAGTCCGTGAAGTCAATCACCAGATTGAACAGCGCGAAGCCGTTCAGAAGAGAATGCAGCTTATGAGCCAGCTTGCGGATAAAGAATCAAGGCTCAAAAAACTCGTCACGGATCAGGAAAAAATCGAAGCGGAAATCAGAGGGCGCGAAGAAAGCATGCGGGCCATTTTGATGGAGCAGGAATCCCTGGAAAAGGAAATTATCGAGGCGAAGCAGACGGAGCGCCATTTGATGGAGCAAATCAACAAAAAAGACAAACCCTCCAAATTTAGAATTCTCAACGGCAAGACCGAAGGAACGGTTTTTCAGCCTGCGGGCGATGGGGAAATTGCAGATTAAAGGTCATGATTGAACTGGTCTTGAATAAGATTAAAGTCGATGAAACCCGCAATGAGCAGGTCATCATTTTCCGTGAAAAAGACGGGAATCGTTATCTTCCGGTGGTGATCGGCATTGCCGAAGTCAATGCCATCAAACTTAAACTGAGCGGCATCAAACCCCCCCGGCCTTTGACCCATGATTTGCTTTTGGAAGTAATTCAAAGTCTGGGTGCCAAACTCGAAAAAGTAGTGATTGATAAATTGCAGAACAATACCTTTTATGCCAAGCTTCATCTCCAAAACGGCAGCAAGGAAGTCATGGTGGATGCGCGTCCTTCCGACAGCGTGGCTTTGGCCCTGCGCGCCGAAGTCCCCGTTTTTGTCACCGAAGAAGTGATGGGCGCTGCCAGCGTTACCGAATTTTAATATGAATCAATTCGACGTTGCGATTATCGGCGGAGGCGGCGCGGGTCTTACGGCCGCGTTGTATACTTCCCGAGCCAAACTCAGCACCCTCCTTTTAGAAAAACTCGTTCCCGGCGGACAAATTGCCCTCACGGATATCGTAGAAAATTATCCCGGATTTCCGGAAGGGATCACGGGGGGAGAAATTTCTCAGCGCATGGAAGAACAGGCAAAGCGCTACGGCACGCAGATCGCTTATGAAGAAGTCAAATCAATTGCCAAAAATCCGTCCGGCTCCTTCGAAATAAAAACGTCTTCCGAGACTTACACGTCGCGCGCCATTATTCTGGCGGCCGGGGCATCGTTCCGCACGTTGGGAGTTGTCCGCGAAAAAGAATTGACCGGACGAGGGGTTTCTTATTGCGCTACTTGTGACGGCGCTTTCTTTAAAGAAAAAGAGATCATCGTGGTGGGCGGAGGGGATTCCGCCATGCAGGAAGGGCTCTTTCTTACGCGATTTGCCAATAAGGTGTCGGTGATTCATCGCCGCGACAAATTGCGCGCCAGTCCGATTTTGCAAGAAAGGGCCAAGCAGAATCCGAAAATCCAATTTGTTTGGGATACGGTGGTTGAAAAAATTCAGGGAGATAAAAAGGTTGAAGGGGTGACGCTCAAAAATGTCAAAACCCAAGAGGTGCGCGATTTTAAAACCGACGGGGTTTTTGTTTTTATCGGTCACGAGCCGAATACCGCCTTTCTCAAAGGGTTCGTGGAGTTGGATGATCATGGGTATGTCAAAGCAGACGCGTCTTTAAAGACTTCGGTGGAGGGAGTCTTTGCCGCCGGTGAAATTCGTGCCGGGGCCGTCAAACAACTTGTTTCTGCCTGCGGGGAAGGGTGTGAAGCGGCTTTGTCCGCCCAAGCCTATTTGGAACATTAATGAATAGGAAAGGGGCCTGGCCGCTTTTGCCGCTGCTCCTTCTTATTCTTGCCAGCGGCTGTGAAAAGCGAAATACGATTCAAACCGCTCCCGATTTCCGGCTGCCGTCTCTTTCAGAGGAAGGAAAAGAAGTTGTCTTATCGGAAGTCCTCAAGGAACATCCTGTCCTCCTCGTTTTTTGGGCGACCTGGTGTCCCTCCTGCATTACCGAAATCCCTACGCTGAATAAGTGGAATGACGAGTATGAAGCGGCCGGATTGAAGATTTTAGGCATCAATTTTCGCGAGGAAAAATCAAAAATCGCCGCGTTCGTCAAAGAGCAGGGAATTCATTATCCTGTTTTGATGGATCAAAACGGTGTTGTTGCCGAGCGGTTTGGATTGGACGGGCTGCCCGCAACCGTTTTCGTAGACCGGAATGGAAAAATTATTTACTTTAGTTTCTCTTTGCCGCACAATATGCCCGCATTGCTCGGGACTACCCCCAAGGAGGGTCTTTGATGGAAGCCAATCATAATTTTGATCAAATGATGAAACAGCTGATTCAGCTTTTAAACAAAATGATGTCCAATCACTTTCCCAAAAATAAACTTTCCGAATTCGGTTCTTCTCTCAAAGACAAAGGCGGCGTGAATTTTAATTTTTACGTCCTTAACGTAACTCCTCTTCCCGAAGACCTTGAGGATTGGGACGACCTTGAGGAAGAATGGATGGACGCCGCTGAAGGTTCAGAAGGCGACATTTCGCAGAAACTGAGCCGGGCTGATTTGGATTTTTTAAGACGGCACGGAATACAGTTTTAATCCAGCCCATTTCCGGCTTTCCCCATCGATGAATCGTAAAATCTTTTTTTTACCCGTTTTGTTTTTTGTCTTACTTTCTTTGTTTCAGCCGCCTTCCGCCTACTGTCTGGATCAGCCTTTTGATCATTCCTCTTGGGAAAAATTCCTTCAAAAGTTTGTGAATGAAAAGGGGGAAATTAATTACAAGGCGGTCAAGGAAGACCCTTCGCTTTTGAATGAATATCTTGACGGGGTTGCCCAAGTCGATGTTTTGGATTTCCAGGACCACTGGCCGCGCGAAGAAAAACTCGCCTTATTGCTCAATGTCTATCATGCGGGAGTGATTCGGGCCGTTGCCAACGCCTACCCGGTAAAAAGTATTCAAAGTATTGTCGGCGTTTGGGAAAATCAAGATATCGCCATTGCCCAAAGAAATTACAGCCTGAATCATATTCTGAAAAACGGGCTGATCGGGACTTTCCGCGATGAAAAAATTCACGCCGTTCTTTTTACCGGCGCCAAGAGTTCGCCACGGCTTCGCCGGGAAGCCTTTACGGGGGCCAAGGTCGAAGGACAGCTTTTTGTGGCGGCCCGGGAATTTGTCAACGATTCCGAAATCAACAAAATCGTTCCCGGGGAGAAAAAAATCCATATTTCAAGCGTCTTTAAATGGCATGTGGCTGATTTCCTGCTTGATTTTGGGCGTTTCGAGCCGGATGAGAAATTTTCCAAACACGAATTGGCGGTGCTTTCTTTTTTAGCTCATTACCTTAACGATACGGAAAAAATTGCTTATCTCGAAGAAAGAAATTATAAAGTTGCTTACCTTCCCTTTGATTGGGATTTAAATGAATGGCATTAATGTCGCCTGCCTGCAGGTTAATGCCGGTTCAAACTTACAGAAAAATCTCGAGCGTATCTTCCACCATTTAAAATCATCGCCGAAGAAGGCGCGCCTTCTTGCCCTTCCTGAAAATTTCAGCTGGCGCGGTTCGTCCAAAGACCTTTCGAAAATCGCTTCGCAATTTACTTCCATCATCCGACAGTTTCAGGACTATGCGCGCCGCCGCAAGGTTTTTATTCTTTTGGGCAGTTTGATCGAACCTTCAAAAAAGAAGAATAAATATTGGAATACGTCTGTTCTTCTTTCGCCTCAGGGAAAAGTTTTGGCCCGTTACCGGAAAATTCATCTTTTTGATATTGGGACCAAGCAAATCAAGGTTAAAGAATCTACTCATATTTTAAGCGGGAAGAAAGTTGTGACTGCCTCCCTCGGAAAAATCAAAGCAGGCCTTACGATTTGTTACGATTTACGTTTTCCCGAACTTTACCGTCAATTGGCCTTTAAAGGAGCAAAGATTATTTTTGTTCCCTCCAATTTTACCTACATTACGGGCAAAGCCCATTGGGAAACTTTGCTTGCCGCCAGGGCGATTGAAAATCAGGTTTTTATCATCGCGCCGGCTCAGGCGGGGAAAAATCCGGCCTCGGGGGTGCGGAGTTTTGGGACAAGTTTGATCATCGACCCGTGGGGTAAAGTGCTTGCCCGCGGCGATCGTTGGCATGAAGGATGGATTTTCGCCCGGCTGGATTTAGGAAAGCTGAAGAATCTCCGCCGCTTGTTTCCGGTTTTGACGCATCGGCGGCTTGGTATTGGATCGCGGAGTAATTAAGATATCCCAAAAGGAAAAGGATTCGTTGGATGAATCGAGCCGACCTTACAGAACTTCACTACATTGCACCTCTGTCAAATCTTGCCTTGATCCTCCAGCACGGCATACTCTCAAATTCTAATTTGAAACGAATGGGCATCAAAGCAGAGTCGGTCGCGTTGGAGGACGTACAAAAAATACGAGCCAAGAAAGTGGTTCCCAGCGGCCGTCCTCTTCACGATTATGCCAATCTTTACGTCTGCGCCAGAAACCCCATGATGTATAAAAGGAAAAGCGCAGAACTTGTTGTTGTGAGGGTCGCTATGGATGTGTTAGATTTACCAGGGGTAGTCATTGCAGACGGTAATGCAGCCAGCGGGTACACGGCATTTTGGCCCTCTCCCACGGGTCTTCACAAGATCAGCAAAGATTTGGTTTTTGCCGAAAGCTGGATCGATGACGACCCGATAGACCGGCATGTTAAAAGACGAGTCAAGTGTGCTGAAGTTCTTGTCCCTGATAAAGTTGAAACCCGCTTTATTCTTGGCTTTTATGTGCCGAATATGGATGTAAAGAGTAAGGTTGTTAAAACAACAGGCGGTCTCGCAGTGGATGTAGACGCTCATCTGTTTTTCAAGGATTAAATTTTATGATCAAAGTTCTTGTCGGAAACATTTTTAGTTCAAAAGCCCAGACTATTGTCAACACCGTGAATTGTGTCGGTGTCATGGGCAAGGGCCTTGCTTTGGAATTCAAAAAGCAATTTCCCGAAATGTACGAGGATTATTTGCGCCGGTGTGAACGGGGCGAAGTAAAATTGGGCACGCCCTATCTTTACAAAGCATCCACACCGTGGATTTTGAATTTTCCCACAAAAGATCATTGGCGATCCGTTGCACGTCTTGACGATATTATCCGTGGCCTTCAATTTTTAGCCCGCAATTACAAACAATGGGGAATTACATCCCTTGCCGTGCCACCTCTTGGATGCGGGCAGGGCCAGTTGGAATGGCATATTGTCGGGCCAACTATGTACCGCCATTTAAATCAGCTTGGCATTCCTATTGAACTATTTGCGCCGTACGGAACTTCTCATGAAGAACTTGAAATCGAATTTCTCGAGGAAGAAGCCTTGTATGCCAATAATGGCAACGGCCATAGCGCAGCACAGAAATCAGAACACATCAAGCCAGCATGGGTGGCGTTGGTTGAAATTCTGAGCCGTATCGAAAACCAAAAATATCACTGGCCCGTAAGCCGCACTATTTTCCAAAAAATTGCTTATGTGGCAACGGAAGAAGGTTTGCCGACTGATTTGCAATATCAGCGTGGAAGTTTCGGCCCGTTTGCGCCAGAATTAAAACGAGTGATAACGGGTTTGGTAAATAACGGACTCATTTATGAGGAACATTTAGGGCGAATGTTTTCGGTAAAAATTGGCCCGACATTCACGGATGCTCGAAAAGCCTATGGCGATCAATTAAAAAACTGGGATTCTGTTTTGGAAAAGATTACAGATTTATTCATGCGGGTAAACGATACGGAGAAAGCCGAAATCGTCGCGACCGTGCTTTTTGCCGCACAGGAACTTCACAAAAAAAACAATGGCAACGTTTCGGAAGAAGATGTACTGAAAGCTGTGCTTGCATGGAAACAGCGCAGGAAACCGCCGCTCAATCCTGAAAAAATTGCCCTTACCATTAGAAATCTAGCTGCCCTCGGCTGGTTGAATGTCGCCCCCAGCGAAAGCCTTCCCGTCCCCGAAGAAATCACCTGATTCAAGATATAGCAATATATGGCAACGCCGAAAAGGGTGCGCCATCCACACTCATACCGTTTGTTGACCTGAAAATCATCGAGTATATTTTATCAAAACGCAAGATAACCTCTTGCCATTCAATCAGATGAAACTCTCCCTTTTTAAAAAAGTGCCGGCGATTTTTATTCTCTCGACGTTTCTCATAAATGTCGCTCAGCCTCCCCTCGTTGCGAATTCGCCAAAGGCATATGAAGCAATCTCCATTCCTGAAAGGTTCGGCAAAATTGAAGAATCATTTTCAGGAAAATCGGACAAAACCATCATCTACATTCAAGACGCCCACGATTCGCTGGAAGCCCAGGAAAATATTGCAAAGATTATCGGCTACCTTGTTGAGCATTACGGCGTGAAAACTGTTTTTGAGGAAGGCTATGAAGGAACAGTCCCAACAGACCAATATTTCAGTTTCATCAAAGACCCCGCCCTTAAAGAAAAAATTTCTTACTTTCTCATGGACAAGCTCAGGCTCGGTGGAGCCGAATACGCTCACGTCAACCGCAAAAAGGATTTCAATCTGATTGGAGCCGACAGCATCAAACTTCACCTTGAGAATATTAAACAATATCAGCGATCAGCCAAACACAAAGCTGAGACGCAAAAAGAGTTGGATGCAATAAGCAGAGAGATCAAACGGCTGGCAGATCAGCATTTCCCGAAAGAACTCAAGGAATGGATGAAGCTGAAAGAACGGTTTGATGACGGCAAACTGGACTTGTTGACGTACCTCAAACGTATGGCGGCATTAAATCCTTCACTTGCGATTCCTACGCATATCAATCTGCTTCTTCGCGCTGAGAGCGAAAAAGATCAGAAAGCGATTCAGATCGCCAAAGAAATGGATTCAAAAATTTTGTTCCGAGAAATCGATCTTTTGGAAAATCGTATTGCCGATCACTTTCTCAAAAACAAAAGAGACCGAAGAGTATTTCAACACTATAAAAGTGTTGGCCTCCTAAGACGCCTCAGCGATATTCGGCTCTCTCATGACGAATATGAACTGGTAAAAACAACCCTTCGGGAATTGAACACTGAGAACTTTGCGCGCTCCATTGTTGAGATGACTGGCAAGTCAATCGTCCTATCCAAACGGTGGGAGCAAAACATTCAGAATGCCATGCGATTTTACGAGATTGCCGAGACAAGAGATCAACTCGTTATAAGAAGCCTTGATACATTCTTAGCTTCACCCGATGAAAAGCTGGCTGTCATGGTTTTCGGTGGATTTCACAAGCATAGACTTCAAGAAATCCTAAAACGGAAACATATTTCTTATGTTACCATGTCGCCCAAAATCACGGCTATCAGCGAAGTCCATCAGCGATATTATCAGGAACTGATGTCTGTTGGTCGGCTTTCCTTTGAGCCGCCTTCGTATGTCCGAACCGCTGCTCCTGCGGGACGTGCAGTTGAAGTTATTGCTGATCCTCGTTCTTATCTTCTCGAAATGTCAGTTTTTCCCCAAGAATTGAAAGAAGCCATTCGCTCTGAGATGCGAAATGAATTTAAGCTAAAAAATATTCATTTGACAAAATTAGGCGAAAAAAATGTCAGCGCATATGGAGTCAATAGTTTGGTTATTTCTTCGATTTGGAAAATGGTTCGGGACGGCCTAAACTTAGAATTACCACTTAAAGAGCCAGCTTTTAGCATTGCCGATAAATTTGCTTTTATTGATAGGTCATGGAAGATCGAAATAACCCAACGTAAGGATGATCAGAAAATAATCGATGTTCATATATATTTGAATACGGGCACAGGTTCCGATCCAGCCGCTTCTGCTAATGTCCTCGGCGCGGATGTTGCCCAATTAATCAACCGGTTTAAGGCCGACCTTTCTTTGGTATCCGTCTTTGAACTCGCTCTTCGAAGTATTTATAAAGATAGAAGTCCAAACGAAGATTTTTTTAAAGAAATTCTCTTTTCCAATTTTGGTCAAGATCGGAAAGGCCGGCTGCCTTATGACGTAGGCTTTGAGGGACAAGAAATCAAAATCGACCGAGATTTTATGATGTTGATCATTCGAAAGAGAAAGGACCTTGAGACAGCGGCAAGAGAAATATATTCTAATTCCTTATCTGCCTTCGGGGTTACGTCTAGTGAAGAATTTTCTGTTTTGATTGAAAGATGGAGAAAGATGAAGGGGCCTATAGCCGAAAATCAGGAACTCTTAGATTCACTCATACGGACCTACCGAGACAATATTACAGCTCAAGCTGTAGCAGATGAGCAAGATAAACAGGCGAGAGCAAGAACACTTCAAGAGCAAAAACGCAAGCCATTCGGGGGAGGTGATTTTGGTATTAATGATTTTAATTTGCCTAAATGGGCTAAGGGTTTTGAAATATTGACCAACCTAGAAGCAAAGGTAATTTATGCGATCGCCACCGATGATTTTGGTATTTATTTTGGAAAACCCAAAAAGAATTCTCTTTATCAGGATCATGTTGACCATTTTTTTGGAGTGTTCAATGCTAAACAACGGGATGTTTGGAACATTGAGGCGTTATTTGAAAACTATTTCTTAGACGGAGTCCATATTGCCTGGAGCAAACTAAATGAACCTAAGCAACAGGAGCAGATGCGTCAATTGGTTGCATGGCGTAAAGCTTTTTATTCTTTGTCTAACAAGCTGCTTTATGCGGCAGGGCGAGCCCCGCTCGTTGAGCTTCGTGAATTGGTTCCTAACACTGGTGGACATAGGTATATTTACCGGGTTCCTATAAAAGATTTGTATCTTATTTACTTTGATGAGAAAACGTTTGCGAAGAATATGGGATTAATCGCCTTGTTTAAGGAGGAACGGTTATGGCTTTTGGATCACAAAGGCAATCCGCAAGAATGGTCGCCGCTATTACACGATGGAGAAACAATATCGGTTTCAGGATTTGGAACGAAACAGCAAATACTTTCTAATGCTACAATCACACGACGCGGCGATAAGCTTGATTTTGAGATGCCCGAATCTTCCTCACTTGGAAGTATTTTTATTTCTCAAAAAATTAAACCTCGCCGCTCCGAAGTGCGCCAATCGTCTCCAATAGCCATCAATGCTGATTTTCTAAAATTGATTTCAAAATCTCAGGATATTCCCGCCTCTTTATTTTTTGATTACAATGAAATTAAAGAAAAAACTGGCTCATTAAGAAAAGGATTGTTGGCCTTGTCTCATCTGACGCAAGGAAGCAAGCTTAAACTCGTAATTCACAGTGCTGATCGGACTGATCTAGAATTGAAGGAGTTTCGGGATTTAGGAGTTGAGGTAACGCAAGGAGGGTTAGAAAAGGCTTTTGGTGCCTTTGGAGAGAAATTCAATGGGCGTAATGTGAACGCTTCCACAAAGGCCGAGTTTCTCAAAAAACAACTTGCTTCCTTATCCGGATTGAAACTGAAGCATATTCTTGTTCAAGATGAAAGCGAAATTTGGGCCGCTTATCTTCGCGCCATCACAAATCCCGATCAACCGGTTCCAGGGCTGGCCGATTCTCACGGCTACTATGAAGTGGTTGGAGAATTCCTCAGGTCTGAGCTTCGTAGCTATCAAGCAAGCCTCGTCATTGAGATGGCGGCCTAATAAAAATCGAGGACAAGAATTGAGGGCAAACTCCGAAAGCAATCGCGGTAAATCGCGGGACATTGTGGACAATGTCGGGCGACCAAGATTTTTCGCAACGGAAGAAATTTGAGTCAGATCGGACAAACTTGGCGCAAATTGGAAAACCCAACGGTCGCCCCTCATGACCCAAAGGCCGTTGGTCTCCTCCACCTCATTCCCGCCCTTCCGGATGACATGGTAACTTGCCTAAACACAATAATAAATGCGAGAGTTTGGGAAATGCTGGAAATGACAGGTCGCATAACTCTTTGCCGTGAAAGCAGTTATCGCCCAGAGGAAATGGAGATTGACAGCTAAGGGCATATTCCATAAGATATGCGCCTATTTGAGGTTAAGAGAAAGGCCAAAATGTCTAAATACGCGATTATTACCACCGGTTCAAAGCAATACCGGGTAGAACCTAAAGATGTCATTGAAGTTGAGAAACTAAGCCTTCCTGAAAATCAGAAAGAAATCAGCCTTAATCAGGTTCTTTTCATTCGTGACGGGGAAAAATTTCATGTGGGAAATCCCGAAGTCAAGGGAGCAAGTGTCGTTTGTGATTATTTGGGGGAGTTCCGCGGGCCCAAAGTGATTTCGCTCAAATACCGCCGCCGCAAGGCCTCACGCCGCAAAAAGGGACACCGTCAGGATCTTGTCAGGCTTCTCGTCAAAGAAATTAAAATCTAATCGAATAGGGAAATAAAATGGCACATACAAAAAGTCAGGGCAGTACCACTAACGGACGCGATTCAAATTCCAAGCGTCTCGGAGTCAAAGCTTACGGCGGCCAGTTTGTCACGGCCGGAAGCATTATCGTCCGCCAGCGCGGGAATCGTTTCCATGCCGGGCTTTTTGTCGGACGCGGCAATGATTTCACGCTTTTTGCAAAATGTGATGGCGTGGTTGAATTCAAGACCAATAAAACGGTCAGTATTATCCCGTCCAATTAAATTCGAATTTACCATCAAAGGGTCCGGCCTAAAAGGGTTGGGCCCTTTTTGTTTCTAATCTTATGCTCATCGATCATGTTCATGTATTAGTTCAGGCAGGAAGCGGGGGAAAAGGCTGTGAAAGCTTTTTCCGCCGCACCGATAAAAAGGCTGTTCCTTGGGGAGGCGACGGGGGAACAGGTGGCGCGGTCATTTTTCGTTCCTCGACGAATGCCCCTTCGCTTTCCAGCTTCCGTTTAAAACAGTATTTGATTGCCGCGTCGGGCGGGCATGGAGGAAGCAACCGGAAGCGTGGGAGAAATGGCGAAGACCTTATCATTCAGGTTCCTCCCGGCACGCGAATCATTGACCGGGAAAGAAAATTTTTGATTCGCGATTTGGTCAAAGATGGAGAAGAAGTCATCGTCCTTGAAGGTGGACGCGGAGGCCTCGGCAATTATGGAAACAAAGAGCCGTCTCCAGGAGAAAAAGGCGGAGTTCTGGATTTGGAGCTCAGCTTCCGGCTCATGGCGGATTTTTTTCTGGTCGGTCTTCCCAATTCCGGAAAGTCCACGCTTTTAAATCATCTTACGCGTTCGCATGCCAAGGAAGAGTCCTATCCTTTTTCTACGAAGTCTCCGGAGCTGGGAGTTTATGAAATTTCCGATATGGAAAAAGTCACGCTTTGTGAGCTGCCTTCCGTCTATGCCGGGTCCCATGAAGGCCGGGGCATGGGATCGGGTTTTTTGAGGCATTTGGAAAATGCCAAGGCCGTTTTATACATGCTTGATCCGGTTTCAAAGTTTGCCGGATCTTTAACCGAGGGGCTTCGCATTTTAAGAAAGGAAGTCGAAATATTTAATAAAGAATTCCTGAAAATTCCTTACGGCGTCGTCATTAATAAAATGGATATGCCGGAAGCCAAGGAAAAGACGAAAAAATTTTCAGCCGGGCGCGGGATCCCTAAATTTTTCATCTCCGTCAAAACCGGCGAAGGGATGGATGCGTTGACGGAATTTTTAAAGGAAAGGTACGAACTGGCGACCCATGCGTAATCAACTTCAAAACGTCCGAAAAGTTGTGATCAAAGCCGGAACCAGTATTTTGACCTCGGAACGCACCGGCCTTTTTTCCTCCCAGAGCCTGAGAAGATTGGGCGGCCAGATTTTAACGCTTGTCGATCAAAAGAAGGAAGTGGTTCTTGTGAGTTCCGGAGCTATTGCCTGCGGCATGGAAGCCCATCACATGACCCAGCGGCCCAAGGAAATGGCGCTTTTGCAAGCTTGTGCGGCGATCGGCCAAGGGAAATTGATGCATGCTTATGAGAAATTATTTTCCCGCAAAGGCCTTCACACGGCCCAGCTTCTTTTGACCCGGGACGGACTTGAAACCCGCAAACGATTCCTGATGGCAAGACAAACCTTGAAAACACTCCTTCGCATGAAAGATTCGAATGCGCGCATGAGTGTCCTTCCGATTGTGAATGAAAACGACACGATGGCGACGGAAGAAATTGCCTTTGGCGATAATGATATTCTCGCGGTTCATGTGGCCCATTTGATTCAGGCGGATTTGCTGATTATTTTGTCGGATGTGGACGGTTTTTTTCTTAAAGACGGTTCGCGGCTCCGCCAGGTTTCTCAAAAAGAAGAAATTGATCAGGAATTAATGCGCCATCTTAAAGACAAAGCGAAAAATAAAACCGTGGGCGGCATGAAAGCGAAACTTTCGGCGGCGCGTGTTGCCATGCGGCTTGGCATTCCGCTTTTGATGGTAAACGGTCACAGGCCGGGAATTGTGATTAAAGCTTTGGCCGCCGAAGATGTGGGGACCTTTTTTCTTGCGGGCCGTAAGAACAAAAATGACCGTAAAAACTGGATTGCCTTTTCAGCCGCCCGGCGGGGGACTATCGTGATTGATCCGGGCGCTTCGCATGCCCTTCACGACAACCATCGAAGTTTGCTCCCGAGCGGGGTAACGAAGGTCCGGGGCCATTTTGAGCAAGGCGATGTGGTGGAACTCGAAAGCATTTCGGGCGATGTGCTCGGCCGCGGAGTGGTGCGGTATTCCAGCCGGGAAATCGGTCAGCTGGCCGGAAAAAAAACGAATGAAATTGAGTCCGCCTTAGGGTATAAACTTTGTGACGAAATCATTCATCGTAACGATTTGGTGATTTGGTGAAAGCCTCTTGGGAAAAATCAATACTTGATATGCTCCGCCACGCGCGCGAAGCTTCCGGACCGGTCGCTCAATTTTCAGCCGCATTGAAGAAAAAAATCTTAAAAGAAATTGCCCGCAAGCTTAAAAATCAAACCTCTCAAATCCTTCGTGAAAATGCCAAGGACCTCCGGGAAGCCGAAAAAAATGGACTCAGTTCCGCCATGATCGATCGCCTTACTTTGACGCCGGCTCGTATTGCGGATATGGCCAAGGGTGTCGAAGCCGTGGCCGCACTTCCTGACCCGATCGGAAAAATTACGGCAAGCTGGACCCGTCCGAACGGGCTCCGCATTTCCCGGGTGACGGTTCCACTCGGTGTGATTCTTATTATTTACGAATCCCGGCCGAATGTGACGGTGGAATGCGCCTCCCTTTGTTTTAAAAGCGGCAATGCCGTTATTTTGCGGGGAGGAAAAGAGGCTTTTCATTCCAACCGTGTGCTTGTGAAAATTTTTACGGAGGTTTTCAAACGCCGCCGGCTGCCTGCCGGCTGCGTTAATTTTGTCGAAACCACGGATCACGATGCCGTGGATTTTCTTTTAAAACGCGATCAGGATATTCATCTTGTTATTCCGCGGGGCGGGGAAGCGCTTATCCGGAAAGTGGCCCAGACTTCCCGTATTCCCGTCATCAAGCATTATCAGGGAATTTGTCATGTGTATGTCGATAAGAAAGCCGATCTTAAAAAGGCGCTCGCGATTGCTTACAATGCGAAAATGCAAAGGCCCGGAGTTTGCAATGCCATGGAAACCCTTCTTGTTCATGAAAAAATCGCAAAAAAGTTTCTTCCTCAGATCGGAGAAAAATTGCGCGAAGGCGGTTGTGAAGTGCGGGCGGATCAAAAAACACGCAGGTTTCTTCCTTGGGCTAAAACGGCCAAGGCAGCGGATTATGGCCATGAATTTCTGGATAAAATTCTGGCGGTTAAGGTGGTTCCGGATTCTGATGCGGCCATGGCACATATTGAGCGCTTTGGTTCGCAGCATACCGATGCCATTGTGACTGAAGACCGCAAAGCGGCCGACCGCTTCAAAAAGCAGGTGGATTCTTCTTCCGTGATGGTCAATGCCTCCACCCGTTTTTCCGATGGCTTTCAATACGGCTTCGGCGCGGAGATCGGCATTTCGACGGATAAAATTCATGCCCGGGGTCCGATGGGGCTTGAAGGTTTGACCTCTTATAAATATGTTGTGGAGGGACATGGCCAAGTCCGTTCATGAAACCGAAAGCGGAAAAAAGTTTAAGATCGGAATCCTGGGCGGCACCTTTGATCCTATTCATCTCGGGCATTTGAGTCTGGCCCGGCACGCCCAAAAACAATTTCATTTAGACAAAATTCTTTTTATTCCCGCATTTATTCCCCCGCATAAGGCCTCCCGCCGCGACCTTACTCCCGCGCCTTATCGCTACCGTATGGTAGAATTGGCCATTCAAAAGGAACCGGGTTTTGAGATTTCTGATTTAGAACTTAACCGTCCCGATATTTCTTATACCGTAGATACCTTAAGGGATCTTGAAAAGAAATACCCGCGAAGTGAATTTTATTTAATCGTAGGTTCTGATACCCTTGCGGAAATTCCGGGCTGGCATGAAGGGGAAGAAATTATGAAAAAGATCCATTTTTTGGCGGCACGGCGCGAGGCCGGAAAAAAAATCGATATTCCCCCGGATAAAATCGCTTGGATTGATATGCCGGTTTGTGAAATTTCTTCTTCCACCATCCGAAGTTGTCTGGAAAAAGGACAACAAACAAGCCAGTGGCTTCCGCCGAGCGTCGAGGCTTACATCCTGGAAAACAAACTGTACCGGACCCATTCCTGATGCAATTATTTGTCCATTGTGTAATCGCGTTTTTATGCATGATCGCCTCCGGCCTTTTTTCCGGGACCGAGACGGCCCTTTTTTCTCTTTCCAAAATCGAAAAACGGCGGCTTGCAGAAAGACATCCAAAAGTCTGGAAATGGATCTCAAATCATTTAGAACATCCCCGCCGTACTCTCGTGACCATCCTAATCGGCAATCTGTTTGTGAATACCCTTGTGGCTTCGTTAGTGACCTTGATCGTCTCCTCCCTTTGGGGGCCGAAGTATTTAACGTACGGCATCGCGGCCTTTACGGTGGTTTTTATTTTCTTCTGTGAAATTTTACCCAAGGTCATTTCGGTACGGAAAGATGAAAAAGTGGCCATGGCCACGGCTTTGCCCTTGGAAGTTATCGCCGTTCTCCTTTATCCTGTTCGCCGCATCACGCGTTATGTCACGGATTGGATTGTTTCTTTTCTGATTCATGAAAAGAAGGAACACGTGGACGTGATTTCGGAAGAAGAACTCAAGGCCCTCGTTAAAATCGGGGAAGAAGAAGGCGTCATTGACCGTGACGAAAGAAAAATGATTCAAAAACTTTTCGAGCTTGGTGAACGCCCTGTCCGCACGATCATGACTCCGCGCATCGACATGATAGCCCTTGATATCGAAGATTCTCCCGAAAAACATGCCGGGGCGATGAAGAAATATCATTTTTCATCTTTTCCCGTCTATCAAAATTCTCCGGACAATATTCTCGGCGTCCTTTCGGTTCAGGATTATTTGCTCAATCCCGGCAAAGGCCTGCACGCCTTTTTAAAACAGCCTCTTTTTATTCCCGAAACCAAACGCATTGACGATTTGCTGGAGGATTTCCGCCGGGCGGGTGAACGTTTGGCCATTTGCGTGGACGAATACGGAGGAACGGCGGGCATTGTCACCCTCGAAGATATTTTGGAAGAAATCTTCGGGGAATTTTATGATGAATATGCCACGGTCACCAACCCCATCCGCAAATTAAGCGACCGGGAATATTTGGTGGAAGCCAAAATTCCTTTGATGGAATTCAATGAATTTTTCTCCGCTCATTTCGAAAGTCAAGAAATCAGCACGCTGGGGGGATTGATCTTAGAGAAAATGGGAAAAGTCCCCGAAAAAGGGAAAGTCCTTGAGCTGGATGGTTTGGAAATTCGAATTTATGATGTCATTCGCCAGCGGATTAAAACGGTGATTGTGAGGCGGACCCATGATTAGCCTCGCCCTGGCTTTTTTTATGTGCCTGCTCCTTTCGGCTTTTTTTAATGCCGCGGAAATGGCCTTTGTCTCGACGAATAAATTAAAATTGAGGGAGCTTTCCGACAAAGGGGATTTGCCGGCGCGCATCGTCCTTCATTTATATCATTATCCTCAGCGTTTTTTGACGACTCTCCTCGTCTGCAATAACGTGGTCAATTTGGCAGGGACGGCTATTTTTACCGTCATGCTTCAAATTTATCTGGGCATTGCCAACGAATGGATAGTCACCGCTATTTTGGCTCCGGTATTGATCGTTTTCGGGGAAATGGTGCCTAAAGATTACGGGCGTTTGCAGTCCCGGGAATTTCTTCTGCGGCACAGCTATTTGCTCGATATTATTTCCCGTTTGTTTTATTATCCGACGCTTTTGATTTTGAAAGCGGTTGATTTCTTTTTGGGCCCTTTCGGCGTGGCGACGCATAAAAGCATTTTTGTGGATGAAGAGGAATTTTACGTTCTGATCGAGGAGAGCGCTAAAAGCGGTGTCGTGACGCATCATGAAAAGCAATTGATCGATACCATCCTTAATTTTGAAAGGACTCACGTTGAGGCCGTGATGATCGCCGTCGATAAAGTTCCCAAAGTTCCTCTCGTCGGTAAAATCGCGGATGTTAAAGAAACCGCCCGCCGCACAGGTTCTAAAATGGTGCTTGTTTATGAAGAAATCCCGAGCCTTATCGTCGGGATGATTTATGTTTTTGACGTTTTGTTTGAAGAAAATAGCGATCAAGTTCTCAAAAATTATTTGCGCTCTCCGATTTTCCTTTCCCGTCACACCTCGATTGAAAAGGCCTTTTTGATGTTGCAGCAAAAACGGCAATCCTTTGCGGTTGTCACGGATAACGATGGAGAAGTCATCGGGGCTGTGCCGATTGAAAGGTTGCTTGCGATATGAAATGCTTCAGCCGGCTTAATCTTATAGGATTTGCTCTTTTTTTTATTTTATTTCCCGTTCCGCTTTTCGCCTATATCGATCATATCGCCGCTCCTTTGGAAGAGGTTTGGAAGGCCAGCGAAGAGGTCCTCAAACCGCACGGAATACATCAGATCAGCCAGGAAAAAGGAACGATGGAAAGTAAATGGATTCAGACCAGGGTAACCCGTGAAAAGCGTATTTTGGGAAAGACCTTGGCGAAAGATTATTGGCAGCGTTACCGCCTTAAGGTATCGATTAAAGAAACCCAATACAGTGTTCAAGTGGAGGTACGCGGCACTTATCAATTTCGTCCCGTAGATTCACCTTGGCATGCCTCTTGGTTCAAGATGAAATTAAAAGGAGAAGATCGGGAAAAAGAGAGAGATTTTTTCTTTAAAATTCTGTCCCGCCTTGAGCAAAACAAGCAAAATCCCACCGCCTCCACTCCCGCATAAAGACAGGGGAAACCTCATTTTCACCCCCGCATAATTTAAAGCTTTAGAAAGTGAAGCCGAAAGATATATAAACTAACGGCTTTCACGGGGAGCTTCTCACTTGCGGGTTGTTGCGATAGCAAATCAAAAAGGCGGTTGTGGTAAAACCACGACGAGTATTAATTTGGCCGCTTGCCTGGCCAGCCTTGGTAAAAAAACTCTTATCATTGATTTAGATCCTCAAGGACACTCCACCTGCGGCCTTGGTCTTGAAGCGGAAAAACTTACTGCCACCCTCTACGACCTTTTAAAATCCGCCCATCAAAAAGAAACGTCCTGGAAAGAAGTCATCCGGGAAATAAACGCAAATTTGTATGTCGCGCCTTCCTACAGCATTCTCAGCGCCTTGGAAGAAGAGCTTGTCTTTCAGCCTGATCATTACAAAAAACTTAAATTGGAATTGGAATCCGAGGCCTTTGGCAAATTGAAATTTCATTATGTAATTCTGGATTGTCCGCCCAATCTCGGCATTTTGACCTTTAATGGTTTGGAGGCGGCCGATGAAGTCATTATTCCGATCGAACCGTCTTTTTTTTCTCTTCACGGTTTAGGCAAAATCAGCGAAACGCTTCAAACCGTCAATGGGCGGCGCTCAATTCCGATCGAGGTCCATGCGCTTTTGACCATCTTTGATTCCCGCACTTGTTTTGCGCGGGAAGTGTATGAGGAAGTCAAAACCCATTTTAAGGAGCGCTTATTCCGGGCCATTATTCATGAAAGTGTTCTTCTCAAAGAAGCCGCAAGCGCCGGTGAAAGTATTGTTCAATACGCCCCGGATTCACCGGCTTATCGGGATTACTTTAATCTTGCTACAGAATATTTGGAAAGAGAATGGGACCGGCTGCTTCCGCAGGAAGAATTAGGCTGGGAAAATCTTTTAATGAATCGTTACGGTCCCCGCCGTGTGATCGGCGGCATTCTTTTTCAGATCATGAGCAAAAATGCGAGAACGGTAGAAATTGCGGGGGATTTCAACGGCTGGATTTCAGAATCGCTTATCAAAAGGAATGACGGAGGGCTTTGGCAAAAGGTCATCCCGATCGGGAAGGGGACTTACCGTTACAAATTTATTGTAGACGGCGAATGGCAAATGGATCCCGAATATCCGGTGCAAAAACAAAACGATTTTGGGTCATACGATTCTTATTTGGAACTGGTTTAAGGTTAAGGATAAAAAATGGAAATTCGAAAATTAAAACGAGGTTTAAAAGATGTTTCGCCTCTTTTTGGAATTGTGGAAGAGCCGATAGCGTCGCCCGCTATTGTTTCGCCGTGCTTGGAAACGCCGGGCCGCAGGCTCGAAATCCTGAATGTATTCAGCGTCGACCATCCTGAGGAGTCTCTCTTTCATAATACCTATCTGGCTTCACGGATATCCGGAATTCATTTTCCTTCCTGCGTCATTTCGATCAAGCCCTCCTATGGCGTTGATAGTCATGCAAAAAAAGCAGAAGACATGGGGCCTTCAAAATCTGATTTGAAACATTTGTCGCTTTCATGGGAAGAATTCGAAAAAATTATCGTCCGTCCTATTCCGAATGAGTATTTTCAAAATCCTCCGGCACAATCTCTTTTTTTGGATTTTAATTATTATAAAATACCCCATCCGGAAAAAATGATTTCGATTTTGGATAAATGGGTTCTTATCATGCGCCCGACCTCGGAAAGCCTGACAGAAACTTACAAAATGATTAAAGCGGCGCAGCCGGTTAATCCGCACCTCGAATATTTCATTTTTATGGATGAGGAGTCTGCGGAACCCGTGAATCCGTCTTTCTTTGAACAATTTTCTGAACTGGCGGCCAAGCATTTAGGAATTTCTCTTGTTTGGCTGGGAGGCTTCTCTTTGGCGCACCCGCCGGCCGCTTCTTTGGCGCCTAACCGGTTCGAATTTCTTTTTTTGAACGCAGGCTCAGAGATTCCTTCGCCCGCCAAAATTTCTCTGGCGCAGTGCGTTCAGTCCTTTCGTCATCCTGCCGTGCGCCATGCCGGCTGAATTCAAGATTTTTCAAATTCAGAATCAACTTCAGCCGGATCATGAAAAGATTCGGGATGCGGTCAAACAAGCCCTGGAAAATTTCTTTGATTCCGGCCTTATGCCTCTTACATCGCCTTACCCTTACGATAGTGAAGACCATTTATTTTTTCAAATCAAGGAAGGTATTTTATGGGCGCGAATTCTTTATGAACCGTTATCTCATGCCTTGCTTGAAAACTTGAGCGAAGAATATGAAAGCCTTTTGAAAAATGCGAAAGGGAAAATATTGGGTTGCATTTTCTTTCCTTCTTTGGGAAGAGGAGTCGGAGAAGTTTTTCGATCGGTTGCCTTACGAAAGAGACGTTTAGGAATGAATGTTTTCGCCAGCCGTTTTTTTGAATATTGTTTTTTATCGTCTCAAGGGGAAGAGGGCTTGGCCCTTAAGGAATTGCACCGGTACGCGGAAGACAGCCAGAGACTGTCGGGACTTCCCCTATCTTTTTCTGATGAGAAAATCCCCGAAGAATATCATTTTTTTAAGCATGCGCGGCTTTCGTCCCTCGAATTAGAAGCTTTAATAGATATTGGCCATCAACTAAAAAGCCATTGATGGGGTGGGCAATCTTCCTTATAATCACCCCTCTATGACCCAAGTCAAAGATAATCTTTCAGTCCTCAAAAAAGCTCAGGAAATTGACCGCGAAGTTTATCTGGCCCAAGAACAGCTTAAAGAAATCCCCCAACAAAGGGCCCAATTGAAGCAGGAGTTGGAGCTTGAACGTAGCCATTTGAAAGATCTGGATGGTGCGCTTAAGAAGCTTCAGCTTGCCCAAAAAACAAAAGAAGGGGAGCTTGCCCAAAAAGAAGCGAATGTAAAAAAATTAGATGGCCAGCTTGGGCAGGTAAAGACCAATAAAGAATATGCGGCTCTTCAACAGGAAATAGCTTCGCTCAAGGCGGATAATTCCCTTTTGGAAGAGGAGATCATACGGCTTTTGGATGAAACGGAAGCCGCTCATGAAGAGGTCAAAAAAGAATCCGAACGGCTTAAGCAATGCGAAAAAGAATCTTCTTCCAAAGAAGCCGAGCTTAATCAAAAAGAAAAAAGCCTGCAGCAAGCGGTTGAAAAATTGAAATCAGACCGCGAACAATTTGTTTCCCAAGTCCTCCCCGAAATACGAAGTCTTTATGAAGCCGTGATTCAGAAAAAATCCGGACTTGCCCTTGCCAAAGTCAATGGCGAGACTTGCAGTGCCTGCCAAATCAAGCTTCGTGCTCAACTCTTAAATGAAATCCTCATGGGCAAAAACATCATCCTCTGCGAAAACTGTTCCCGCATCCTCTACGTCGAAGAATAAATCTTAGTCCTAGTCAGCAAATATTCTCCAGTACCGTTACGCTTCTTCCCTGACATACCGTTTTTAGTCCTCTAGGGGTCTATCCCTAAAAAGGGGACAGGTCTTAAGACCTGTCCCCTTTTTAGGAGCATCCCAGAATTGACTTGTCTGCCTATCCCTAGTGGGGAATAGACTTTCTTCGCCATAAATGTTGTATCTATCCCATTTTTCAATGGGTTAGAAAAAAATATATTGACGGGCTATTCAGCCAAAGGTATACTCCCGTCGATAATAAAGTGGTAGAAAGTGGTGGGAAGTGGTGAACTCAGTGAAAGGGGCAAACTAAGACCATGTTCTACGGGGAATTCGAACATGCACTCGACAACAAAGACCGGGTGATTATTCCGGCCCGGTTCCGCGAAATTTTCAAGGAGCACTACGCGGAAAAGTTTTACATCACCCGCGGGCTTGACCGCTGCCTCTTTGTTTTCACCGAAGAATCCTGGAAGACCCAAGAAAAGAAATTCCGCGAAATGCCTTTTACCAAAACAGAATCCAGAAAATTTAACCGGCTTTATTTTTCCGGAGCCTCCGATGTGGTCTGCGATAAACAGGGAAGAATTTTGATTCCCAGTTACCTGAAAGAATATGCGGCAATCAAAACAGACGTGGTCATCATCGGTGTTTCGGACCGTATCGAAATTTGGTCCAAAGAGAAGTGGAAGGAATTTTATCAATCCAATCATGATCAATTTGAAGACTTAGCAGAAAAACTAATCACAGAATAGGTGGGGAGGAAGAGCATGGCATATCGTTCCAGAATGAAGATGGGCGTGGATGTATTGAAATTCGAAGGGGATTTGGATGCCTTGTCGATGGTGAAAATGAAAAACCGTCTGACACGGCTTCTGAATAAAAATCACAAAAAACTTCTTCTCGATTTGAGCCGTGCGCGCCGCGTCGAATTGGCCGGGCTGGGGATCCTGGTCGATCGTCTGATGAAAGTACGCGCTCAAAAAGGGGACATCAAATTCTGCAATCTCCGTCCCGAAGTGGAACAAACCTTCCGCATGATCGGGGTGGGCGGTTTGATGGAATGTTTTCATTCAGAAGAAGAAGCGATCCGGAGCTTTGTTTCATAATCCTGTTCTTTTAAAAGAAACGGTTGATCTGCTTCGTCCAAAGCCGGGTGCCCTAGCGGTAGACGGCACCCTTGGAAACGGCGGTCACGGCGCTGCGTTACTCCAAAGGATCGGAGCTCAGGGCAAATTGATCGGGCTGGATCAAGATGAAGAGGCCATCCAGCGATGCCGCCAGCGGTTTAAAGATTCTCCCAATGTTTTGCTTTATCAGGAAAATTTTAAAAATCTCGGGTTTATTCTTGATTCTCTAAATATTTCGCAAGTTGATGTCGTAATACTTGATGTCGGTTTCTCTTCGTATCAACTTGAAAAAAGCGAACGGGGATTCAGTTTTGACAAACCGGGTCCATTGGATATGCGGATGGACAGGCGCGGGGAAATAAAGGCGCGCGATCTGGTCAACGATCTTTCAAAAGAAGAGCTTGAAAAAATTTTTCGCGAGTACGGCGAAGAACATCGGGCGGCACGATTTGCCGAGCTCATCGTAAAAGAACGAAGCCAACACCCGATAGAAACTACGGATCAATTGGCCGATGTGATTCTTAAGTCCGTGCTCGGAAAATTTCCGGCAAAAAAGGGAAGCCGGCCGCCGTGGGCAAGGCATCATCCGGCCACAAGGGTTTTTCAAGCTCTTAGAATCGCCGTCAATGATGAGCTGGGAGTCCTAAAAGAAGGTCTGCCGGCCATTTGGAAACGGATTGGCCCGGGAGGGCGGCTGGGAGTTATCAGTTTTCATTCGTTAGAAGACAGAATCGTGAAGTGGCAGTTTCGTGATTGGACAAAAGCAGGTGAAGGCAGGCTCGTGAATAAAAAGCCGGTGATTCCGGCCAGAGAAGAGATCATAGCCAATTCAAGATCACGAAGTGCAAAATTACGGGTGATAGAAAAAATATGAAAGGTGCCGGCAAGTTCTTAATCAGTCTTATTGGCGTCACGTTACTTGTCCTCTTGTATGTCCACATTCAGGTGTCTCTTTTTCAAGTCTCTTATTCGATGAATACCCAGTCCCATCAATTAGCCGACAAAAGCGAAGCCTACCGCCTTTTGAAGTTCGAGGTCGACCAGTTGCGGGCCCCGCGTCTTTTGGAACAAAAGATGAAGGACATGCAGATTGAACTTGCGCTGCCCAAAGAAGTTCAAGTCGTCAAAATTCCTGCGGCCCCGGCTTTCAATCCCGAATCCTTGCCGAACGTTTCTCTGAAACCTCTTTCCGATGGACTCCTTGATTTTCTCGGCCGTTGGGTGAAAATTGCGCAAGCCAAAACCGATGCCTAAAGTTTTGCTATGCCCTATGTAATTTCCTCCCGCCGTTTTTGGCTCACTAACTTTTTTCTTTTTTCTTCCTTCCTCATTATTTTTTATCAGTTGATTCAGCTGACAATCATCCGCAGGCCTGCCCTTGAGAATATGGCCTCCAAGCAGCACAAACTGGTGGTCGATATTCCGCCGCTCCGAGGCCAAATTCTGGACCGCAAAGGCCGTGAGCTTGCCGCCAATTTAAAAGTGCCGTCGATTTATGCCATCCCGCGTTTGATTCGAAAAGAGGAACGCAAAGACTTGGCCAAAAAAATAAGCCGCCTCCTTAATTTGGAAGAAAAGTTTTTGATCGATCGTCTTAGCCGGGACAAATCCTTTATCTGGATCAAACGCAAGGTCACCGCCCAGGAAGCCGAAAAAATCACGAACCTTGCGCATTCCGGCTTCGGCATTCTGGAAGAATATAAACGTTTTTATCCCCAAGGGGATTTGCTCGCCCAAATTTTAGGTTTTACGGACATTGACAATGCCGGTCTGGAAGGGATTGAACTTTATTTGAATCGTGATCTTCAAGGCCGGCCCGGACGCAGATATACCAAACGTGACGCTCTGGGGCGCGAGATCAAAGCCTTTGAAGTCAAAACCATTCCGGCGCTTGACGGCCATCAAGTATCTTTGACTATCGATCAATATGTTCAATATTTAACCGAGCGCGCATTGGACCGGGCGTTTACCAACTGGAAGGCTGTGGGCGGATGGGCGGTCGTGATGGAAGCCAAGACCGGAAAAATTATTGCCATTGCCAACCGTCCGACTTTTAATCCCAACAGTTATGAAAAATCTCGGCCCGATTCCCGGCGTAATCGTTCCCTGACGGACATGTATGAGCCGGGATCCGTTTTTAAAATCGTGGCCGCAAGCGCGGCGCTTAACGAACATAAAGTCACTCCGGATACAATTTTTAATTGTGAAAACGGTTCTTATCAATATGGCTCTAAAGTATTGCATGACGTCCATCCTTACGGCATGTTGAGTTTCGCGGACGTGATCGTTAAATCGAGCAATATAGGAACCGTTAAGATTGCTTCAAAACTTGATCCGAAAGTTTTTCAAAGTTATATCGACGCCTTTGGTTTTGGAAAATTAACGGGCATTGATCTTCCGGGTGAAGTTCCGGGGTATACGCGGCCCCCCGCGCTTTGGTCCAAAACCTCTCCTTATAACATTCCCATGGGGCAGGAAATTCTTGTGACCACACTTCAAATGACCGCCGCCATGGCCGTCATCGCTAACGGAGGCAATTTAGTGACCCCCTACATGATTGAAAAGATTCAGGACAAGGCCGGAGTCACGCTTCGCGAGCGCAAACCTATCATCAAGCATCGAGTCATTCGCCCCGATACGGCTCAGACCATGCGGCAAATTTTGGTGCGCGTCGTGGAAGAAGGCACAGGAAAGAAAGCAAAAATCGAAGGCATTCCCGTAGGCGGAAAAACCGGCACGGCTCAAAAGGTTTTGCCGGGAGGCCGGGGATACTCTCATAGTAATTTTGTTTCTTCGTTTATTGGTTTTGCTCCGGCTGAAGATCCTCAGCTTGTGATGACAGTTGTTTTGGACGATCCCAAACCGCTTTATTATGGCGGCACTGTGGCCGCGCCGGTTTTCAAAGAGGTGATGGAGGCAGCCCTTTATTCTCAAGGCTATGTTCCGGGAAATGCCAAAACCCTGGAAGAATTTAACGGCGCAGGAGCGTTTGCAAAAAATCCACCAGCTTTTGAGCCGGCCGAGACTGTGGGTAAAGCAGTTCCGATTCCGGGATCCCGGCCGGTGACGTGACATTCATTTCGATCAGCTTCCCCATCATCACATCGATTCCCACGAAATAAAGTTTTTCCTTTAAAAAATACGGTTTGAGATCGCGGACAAGCACCTTTTCGCGGGCGGTAATTTTGGCGGGATGAAAAGTGCCTCCGAGCGAAAGGTTGGCCCGGAAGTCACCCCGCCGGAAATGTTTTTCAAAGGCCGAAAGAATTTCTCCATTCAAGATCAAAATCCGTTTATCGCCGCGGACTCCCGGTCCATGTAAAAATTCCTGAGCCAAAATAGTTTCGGAATCTGATTTCGTGGCCTTTTTGAGAAGGCCGCGCGCACGCCGGTTGTTTTGCTTTAAAAGAAACACGCCTTCTCCGGCTTTGAGGTTCATGGGTTTGATGACAAGATGCGATTTTATTTTTTTTTGAAAGGCAAGAATTTTTTCGGAAGAATTAGTAACCACGGTTTTAGGCATCCACCCGGCAAATTTAAGGCCGGCTATTTTCTCGTTGGTGTTTCGAATTCCCCGGGGATGATTGACAATCGGAACTTTATCCGCAGCGAATTCCAATAGATAAGTCAGGTAAAGATAATTGGTGTCAAAGGGCGGGTCTTTACGCAGAAGGACTAAATTAAAATCCTCGAGCCGGAAAGATTGGACAGGACCAAGGCGAAAGTTAAAGGAGTCTATCGGAAAAACTTGCCGCGCATCGGCAAAAACTTGACGGTCTTCAGCATGAATATCTGGAGCATCCGCGCACCAAGTCTGAAGATTTCTGGCAGCAAATTCACGGATGATGGCATAAGAGGTGACCCAACCCAGTTCGTGGCGTGGCAGGGGATCAATGATAAAGAGAATGCGCATCGGGATTTCCTGGGTTGTGTTAGGTTCGAGAAAAAGCTATTCTATATAAAATCCAAAAGGCGTGAAAGGAGTACTTTTGAGCACTTTAACCGGCGAAAAACATTCCAAAGTCCTTGTCTCGGAAGCGGATCTTTCAAAGTATTTTCATGCCTTCGCCAAATCCCGCGACTGTATGCGTGTGGGGATCGAGGCTGAATTTTTCGGCGTGAATGAAAAAACCGGATTGGCCTTGCCCTATGATGGGCCGGGAGGAATCGAACGAATTCTTAAGCGCATGGCAGAGCGCTTCGGTTACAGCCCCGTGATCGAACAGGATCACATCATTGCCCTTCAACGCGGGAAAACCTTCATCACGCTTGAGCCGGGAGCGCAAGTGGAATTAAGCGCCGAACCGGTTTGGAATGTTTTTGAGATTGAGGATCAGCTTAAAACTTTTTTTGGCGAGATTCTGGAAATCTCCAAAGAATTTCCTAGAGCAGCTTGGCTTGCCTCAGGGTTTCATCCCTTCAGCCGGCTGGATCAAACGGCTTGGGTTCCAAAACGCCGTTATCAGATTATGTGGGAATATTTGAAAACCCATGGGACTCAGTCTCACGAAATGATGAAACGTACGGCCACCAATCAAATCAATTTTGATTATTTAAGCGAAACCCATGCCATGGAAAGTTTGCGTGTTTCACTAGGCATTACCTCGATGGTCACGGCGATGTTCGCCAATTCCGCCTTTTCCGAAGGCCGGCCGAATGGTTTTATTTGCAAACGTTTGGATGTCTGGAATCATACCGATCCTGATCGTACCGGACTGATGGTGGAATTTACCCAGCCGGACAAAACCTTTCAGGATTATCTTCGGTATCTTTTGGACATGCCGGTTATTTTTATTGTCCGCAATCATGAATGGGTTCCTCTCGGAAATTTAAGTTTCCGCCAATTCATACGGGAAGGTTATCAAGGGGAAAAAGCAACGGTGGGGGATTTTGAGCTTCATTTGAGTAGTGCGTTTCCGGAAGTACGCCTCAAACAATACCTTGAAATCCGCGGCGTGGATTGCCAAAGCCCGGAGCTTATTCCTGCAGTAGCGGCGTTCTGGAAAGGAATTCTTTATGATTCCCAAACGCGCGAAAAAGCTTGGAAACTTGTTTCTTACGCTTCGGAAGAGGAACGGATGAGTTTGCACCTTGCCGTACCGCGCGAAGGCTTGCGCGCTAAACTTGGTGCAAAGCCGATTCTTCCGATTGTCCGCGAACTGGTAGAACTCTCCTGCCACGGGCTTTCCAAACAAAAGGTGGAAGATCACAGCCGCAATGAATGTATTTTTCTGGAAAGAATACGCCAGCAAATCACCCGGCCCGGCAAATCCCCGGCCGAAACCTTGCTCGAAAAGTGGAACGGGGAATTCCAGCAAAATCCCCAGCGTTTGCTGGAGGCTTTGCAGCTTACACCGCCATCTTGATCTTGACATCTTCCGGCTTTGTCTCTAGTCTCCTCAAAAACATCGGGGCGTAGCGTAGCCTGGTATCGCGCCACGTTCGGGACGTGGAGGCCGCAGGTTCAAATCCTGCCGCCCCGATTTTAATTTTATTTTGTGGGAAATCGGGACTGAGGATTTGAAGGGAGCCTGTGTTTATAAACATGACTGAATGTCATGTTTATACAGGCGGGTGGCCGAGCCTGAGCGGAGCGAAGGCCGCCAAATCCTGCCACCCCGATAATTTTTGCTTCATTTTTGTCGTCTAAACATACATTTATGTAATTTCTATGTAATTTAAGTCTTGCATTTAAAATGCCGTATTGTTAGTATCCTGTCGAAAAGCGGCAAAATTAGATTGGCACGGAAATTGTAAATCACTTTCAACAAAAAGAAGTATTTTCAATCTAATTAAAACAAGGGAGGAACAAATGAAGAAACTTACCGCGATGTTTTTAGGGCTTCTGCTAATCGCTTTCGGGATTACAAGTCCTGTTTTTGCGGATGAAAATCAAGTTGCAGAACTTAAAAATGAAGTGCAAGAACTAAAAGGGGTTGTTTCTGCGCTTCAAAGTGAAATCAAAACCATGAAGGGGCATATCACCCCAACACCCGGCAAAGAATCCACCGCCGCAATGATTGTACCTCCCGGTGAGGAACATCCGAGTGGAACTATCAAGGCCCTTTCCGATATTCACATGGGCGGCTATGTTGATGTTCAATACAGCATGGCTTTAAACGATGGCACCGATCATCGTACAGCCGCAGGAGCTCAGAACACGGGGACCAATACCGGACGTATTTTCGATACCGATCAAGATTCCTTTACTCTCAACCTCGTGGAACTTAATTTCCAGCGTATTGCCAATCCAGAGGGTGGAGCCGGTTTCCGGGCGGATATTATGATTGGTGAAGATGCCGAAGTGGTTGATTTTGATGCGTCCACAGACCGCGATGAATTTAGCATTCAGCAAGCCTATGTGGAATACAATCAACCGCTTAGCGCTTTTGAAGGAAATGAAATTCTTCCGGACACGATTAATCTCAAAGCCGGACGTTTTGTGACTTTGGCCGGGGCTGAAGTTATCGAAGCTGCGGACAATTGGAACATTTCCCGTTCCTTCGCTTTTGGCTTGGCCATTCCATTCACGCATTTGGGTGTCCGATCCAATTTCAAAATGTTCAATGATAAATTGGATGTTTATGCGGGTATCAATAATGGCTGGGATACCGTGGTCGACAATAACAAAGCCAAAACCTTAGAATTTGGCGCTGGATATACGTTGTTCGATAAAATCAATATGTTTCACTCTCTTTATTGGGGAGCTGAAAACAATGATCAAACAAGCAAGAAACGTCATTTGTTTAGCCATGTTGCCAGCTACAATGTTACGGACAAACTCTCGATCAAAGGCGAGTTGAATCATGGTTATCAACCCCGTGTTCTGGATGCTAGCGGAACAGAAAATAATGGCGCCGATTGGCAAAGCTATGCCGGTTATGTCCGTTATCAATTTACGGATAAATTTGCCACGACTTATCGTGCCGAACTTTTCCGTCAAGATGAGCTCTTTCGCAGCACGCTTGATTACACGCTTTCCAGCCACACGCTGACAGCGGAATATAAATTGACTGACAGTATGCTGACGCGTTTTGAATACCGTGCTGACAAGTCCAATGATGCTATCGCCTTTGATGGTGACAGCAGTCAGCAGACTTTGGGCGCACAAGTCGTTTATATCATCTAAGGTTATAAACCCCGGTCTCCTTCGCCTCCCTTGGTGAACGAACCATACCCCTGAAATCGGTTCTTGGGGGACCGGGGTTTTTTCCCTTGACCTCACCGCAAGGGAAAAGTACACTTCCCTCGAATTATCCGGCTGCCCTATTTTAAGGAAAGGTTTTTATATGATTCGCAGGATTAATATTTTGTGGCTTCTTTTGCTGGTGCTCGGTTTGACTTCTTGCTCCGCCTTGAAGCGCCCCTTTCGAGGACCTGAGACCTATTATTTCGGCAGTTATTCAGAGGCTGAAAGGTATTACAGTAAAGGGGAATATGAAAAAGCCATTTCGAAATATGAGGATTTCCTGAAGGAAAATCCGGAAGGCAATCTTGCCGTCATTTCTCAATATTATATCGGCAGAAGCCATTTGGCGCTGGGGGAGAAGGCCGAAGCGCGAAAGGTTTTCAAAAAGCTCATCAAGTCAAATCCGGATTTAGTTTGGGCCCATTTTGCCAAGAATCAGCTGAAGGAAATGGATCTTTGAAAGAATCCTCTTGGATGATCGCTTCCGTCAAAAAACCGGCGGAGGAGGAAAGTCCGAGCTTCACAGGGTAACGTAGTGGGTCACACCCATCTAGCAAATTCATAAGCAATTATGGATCTGTTACGGATAAGAGCCACAGAGACGAGTCCAGAAAAACGTAAATCCGTTTTTCTGGGGTGAAACGCGGCAATCTCTACGTGAAGAAAGGCCAAACAGGCGAAAGCGGGCCTTGAGCTTCAAAACTCGAGAGCCCGGAAGAGTTACCCGCTCTTTAACCCAAAAGGTTTGAGTCGCCGGGTCGGCCGCAAGCGGTACTCGAGCAATCGATACCCCAGATAGATGATCGTCCGGCAGCGTTAAGTTGCCGACAGAACTCGGCTTACAGAGAGGATTCTTTCAAAAAAAAGAGGGGGACAGGTCGTTATTGAAGACCTGTCCCCTTTTTTTGCGAACAAACCCCTTGACGAAGCTGGTTTGATCCGTTACTATTTCGAAAATTTACCTATCATCCTTTTAAGTTGATGCGAGACATCAACAAGGGAGCCGAAGTGAAAGACACATCGACATCATGGTTTTATGCACCCCATCCCAAGGGATGGGGATTTTTTTTGCCTAAACCCAAAAGGGGCCAGGCCCCTTCTGATTATTCCTTCCGGGAGAAATCACATGCCTGAGAAAAAAGTCCTCGACCAGGAAGGCATCGACCGCGCCGTGATACGCATTGCCCACGAAATTTTGGAACGCAATCACGGCACGAAAAATCTTGTCTTGCTCGGCATCCGTAGCAAAGGCGTTTTTCTTGCCGAAAGACTTCGCCGCCAAATCCGCACCATTGAAAATGTCGAAGTGCCTTTGGGAACTTTAGACATTACTTTCTACCGCGACGATTTAAAAAGAATAGGACCTCATCCCACCGTCAGGGAAACACAAATCCCGTTTGACCTTACCGGAAAACTCGTGGTACTTGTGGATGACGTACTTTATACCGGCCGGACAATTCGCGCGGCCTTGGACGCAATTATTGATTTCGGACGCCCCGATGCCGTTCAGCTCGCCGTTTTAATCGATCGCGGCCACCGTGAACTTCCGATCAAGGCCGATTATGTCGGCAAAAATATTCCGACTTCCCAGCAAGAAGACGTGGCCGTGCAGCTTTCGGAAGAAAATCAAACCGACGAAGTTGTGGTGCGGGAGGAAAAGAAAAATGGCTGAGATTCAGTGGAAACGTAAAGATCTTCTGGGGCTTCGCGATCTGGCCCGCGAAGAAATCGAACTTATTCTCAAAACCGCCAAGGCCTTTCAGGAAATTTCGCTTCGCCCCGTAAAAAAAGTGCCGGCCCTGCGCGGCAAAACCGTGGCCAATCTCTTTTTTGAACCGAGTACCCGCACCCGGATTTCTTTTGAACTTGCCGCCAAACGTTTGTCCGCGGATTCTTTTCACATCGCGTCATCGACTTCCAGCATGGTGAAAGGGGAGAGTTTGAAAGACACGATTCGTAATATCGAAGCCCTTAAAGTGGATTTGGTGGTCATGCGGCATCCGTCTTCCGGAGCGCCTTACCGCATGGCGCATCATTTGAAAGCCGGAGTGATCAATGCCGGAGACGGCCTGAATGAACATCCGACCCAAGCTTTGCTTGATATGTTCACGATTGTGGAAAAAAAAGGAAAACTCGACGGACTCAAAGTAAGTTTTGTGGGGGATATTCTGCACAGCCGTGTCACGCGCTCCAATATTTGGGGGTTGACTAAAATGGGTGTTAAAGTGACGGTTTGCGCGCCCAAGACTTTGCTGCCCGCGCAGGTGGAAAAAATGGGGGTGCGAGTCACGACCAATTTAAAAGAAGCGGTCAAAGACGCGGATGTGATCAATCTTTTGAGAATTCAACTCGAACGCCAAAGCGAATCCTTTTTTCCCAGCATTCGCGAATATGCCACGGCCTATCAAATCAATTCACAAATTCTGAAAGCGGCAAAACCCGATGTCATGATCATGCATCCGGGGCCGGTCAATCGCGGCATTGAAATCACCAGCGATGTGGTGGACGGCCCCTCGTCGGTGATTCTGGATCAAGTGACTCACGGCCTCGCCGTGCGTATGGCTGTTCTTTATCTTCTGACCGGATCGGCGAATGAAGAAAAAGAACTGGAAACGAAAGAAGGAGTGACGTCATGAATATTTTGATCCGGCAGGCCCGACGTGTGGATCCGGTCACGCAAAAAGAAGATGTGATCGACCTTCATATTAAAAGCGGGAAAATCCTTGAAATCGGAACCGGTCTTTCCGCTCCTGATGCCGAAACGATTGAGGCAAAGGGACTGTATTTATTCCCTGGGCTGATTGATCTTCACACCCATTTTCGGGAACCCGGTTTTGAAGCCAAAGAAACCATTGCAACCGGTGCCCAAGCCGCCCTTCGCGGGGGATTTGTGGCCTCGGTTTCCATGCCCAACACCGATCCGCCTTGCGATCATCAAAGTGTGATCGACAATATCATCCGTAAAGCCAAAGAAGTGCCCTATCATATTTTTCCTTCGGGCACGATCAGCAAAGGCCGTGAGGGCAAAGAACTTTCTGAAATGGCGGACTTGCAAAATGCCGGCATCGTGGCGGTTACCGATGACGGGGATTGGGTAGAGGATTCTCTTTTGATGCGCCGCGCCATGGAATATGCTTCCATGCTCAACCTGATTGTGATGAGTCATTGCGAAGACAAAAGACTTTCCGCCAAAGGGGTCATGAATGAAGGTTTTAATTCGACTCAATTCGGTTTGCGGGGAATTACGGCGGCCAGCGAAGATGTGGCGGTGGCGCGTGATATTGAACTGGCGAGACTTACGGGGGCTTATCTTCATCTTTGCCATCTTTCCACGGCGCGTTCCGTGGAACTTGTGCGCCGCGCGAAGGCGGAAGGACTTTTAGTGACAACCGAAGTGACGCCGCATCATTTGGTTTTAACGGATGATTTGGTGGAAGGGTATAATACGAACACCAAAATGAATCCGCCGCTTCGAACCGCGGCTGATGTGGAAGCGCTTCAACAAGGCCTTAAAGACGGGACGATTGATGCGGTTTCTACCGATCATGCCCCGCACACGCAGGAAGAAAAAATGCTCGAATACGATCAAGCGCCTTTCGGCGTGATCGGGCTTGAGACGGCGCTTGGGGTGGTCCTGACCGAACTTCATCATAAAAAGAAATGGCCGCTTGCCGCCATTGCCAAAGTGATGTCGCTCAGGCCGGCTGAAATTTTAAATCTAGGGCATGCTTTCGGCCGCATTGAAAAAGGGACTCAAGCCAATCTCACCCTGGTGGATATCAACCGGGAATGGACGGTGAGTGCTGCGGAGTTTTCCTCCAAATCAAGAAATTCCTGTTTTATGAAGCAAAAATTAAAAGGAAAAGTGGCGGCGACCATTTGCGCGGGGAAATTATGGAAATTTTCATGAAAGCGTATTTAGCCCTTGAAGACGGATTGGTTTTTGAAGGGGAAGGCTTCGGCGCCGAAGGCGAGGTTTACGGTGAAGTCGTTTTTAACACGTCCCTTTCCGGCTATCAGGAAATTTTGACGGACCCTTCTTATAAAGGGCAAATCGTCACCATGACCTATCCCCACATCGGAAATTATGGGGTGAATTTTCAGGATGAAGAATCCTCGAAGCCCTGGGTGGAAGGATTTGTGATCAAAGAGCTAAGCCCGGTGGTGAGTAATTTCCGCGCCAAGATGTCGCTTCACGATTATTTGAAAAAGCACAATAAAATCGGCATTCAGGGAATCGACACGCGCAAACTCGTCAAACATCTACGCGACAACGGCGCTAAAAAAGGCATTCTTTCCACGACCGACGGCGATCCCAAACGGCTGGTTCAAAAAGCCAAAGACTCTCCCAGCATTGTCGGTGTGGACCTGGTGAAGGAAGTGACTTGCAAAAAAACTTATGAATTCAAAGACAGCCTTCTGGCAGGTTATGAGTGGGGACCCGGCGGACCTATCGAAAAGCGATTTAACGTTGTGGCGATTGATTCGGGAATCAAAACTAACATTTTGCGCAAACTCAATCAACACGGATTCAATGTGCGTGTGGTCCCTGCCTCGGCTACGAAGGACGAAATCATGAAAAGTAAGCCGGACGGTGTTTTTCTTTCCAATGGTCCCGGCGATCCCGCTGCCGTGCCTTATCTGGTGAACACCGTGCGCGAACTTATCGGACAAGTTCCCATTTTTGGGATTTGCCTCGGCCATCAAATTTTGGGATTGGCGCTTGGAGGGACGACTTCGAAACTGAAATTTGGACATCGCGGCGGCAATCATCCGGTGATGGATTTGGAGACCAAAAAAATTGAAATCACTTCGCAAAATCACGGCTTTGTGGTGGACATCGACTCTTTGCCGAAGGATGAGGTGGAATTAACGCATCTTAATTTGAATGATAAAACGCTCGAGGGCATGAAGCACAAGAAATATCCGCTTTTTTCCGTGCAATACCACCCGGAAAATTCGCCGGGCCCTCACGACAGCGATTATCTCTTTACGCGATTTAGAGAAATGGTGGAACAGAATGCCTAAGCGCACAGACATTAAGAAGATTTTAATTATCGGGTCCGGGCCGATCATCATCGGACAAGCCTGCGAATTCGATTATTCGGGCACGCAGGCCTGCAAAGCCCTTCGCGAAGAAGGTTATGAAATCGTGCTCATAAATTCCAATCCTGCGACGATCATGACCGATCCCGAAACCGCGAATCGTATTTATATCGAGCCGCTCCTTGTGGAATATTTGGAAAAGGTCATCGAA
This sequence comes from Candidatus Omnitrophota bacterium, assembly GCA_016196565.1. Next base: position 70,520 of record JACPXK010000033.1, read on the forward strand.
AAGGAAAGGCCGCAGGCCTGCCTCCCGACCATGGGCGGTCAGACGGCGCTTAATCTCACCGTGCAGGCTTATGAAAAAGGGGTTTTCCAAAAATACGGCGTGGAACTCATCGGCGCCAAATATGAGGCCATTAAAAAAGCGGAGAACCGCGAACAATTCAAAAAGGCGATGCAAAAAATCGGCCTCGATCTGCCCAAAAGTAATTTTGCTTATTCGGTGGCCGAGGCGTTGAAGGTTGCTGATGAAATCGGTTATCCGGTCGTGGTGCGCCCCAGTTTTACGCTCGGTGGTTCGGGAAGCGGCATTTGTTTCAACCGTGAAGAATTAGAGCGTACGGCTAATCTCGGGCTCGAATACAGCATGGTGCATGAAGTGTTAATTGAAGAGTCAGTTCTTGGGTGGAAAGAATTTGAGCTCGAAGTGATGCGTGATATTCGCGATAACTACGTGGTGATATGCTCGATTGAAAATTTCGACCCCATGGGCATTCACACGGGCGATTCCATCACCGTGGCCCCGGCCCAAACCCTCACCGATAAGGAATATCAGCGCATGCGGGACGCCGGGCGCAAAATCATTTCGGAAATCGGCGTGGAAACCGGCGGCTCCAATATTCAATTTGCCGTCAATCCCGACAACGGCCGCATGGTGGTGATCGAAATGAATCCGCGCGTTTCAAGATCCTCGGCCTTGGCCTCCAAGGCCACGGGATTTCCGATTGCGAAATTTGCCGCCAAACTAGCGGTCGGCTATACCTTGGACGAAATTCCCAATGATATTACAAAATACACGCCCGCCTCGTTTGAACCCTCCATCGATTATTGCGTGGTGAAAATCCCGCGTTTTGCCTTTGAAAAATTCGAAGGCGTGGACAATACCCTTTCCACCCAAATGAAATCCGTGGGCGAGGCCATGTCCATCGGTCGTACCTTTAAAGAGGCTTTTCAGAAGGGAATACGGTCGCTCGAGATCAAACGGTTTGGGCTTGGTGCGGATGGCCGGGACAAGGTTTTCGGGACACCGCTCAAAACCGTGGAAGAATACACCACCTTTTGGAAGAAGAGTTCTGCCGATGATGATCTCAGACGCAAAATCCGCCAGTATATTTCTATTCCCAAAGAAGACCGCATTTTCTATATCAAATACGCTTATCTGACCGGAACAAGCACCGATGAAATTTACCGCATCACACATATTGACCCATGGTTTTTAGAGCAGATGCGCCAAATCATAGATTTCGAAAAAGAATTGATTGAGGCGCGAAGCGACAAGGCCGAGCAAAAAAATCTTCTTCGCAAAGCCAAAGGTTACGGATTTTCCGATCGCCAGCTCGCTTTTCTTTGGAACAAGACAGAAGACGAAATTCGCACTTTTAGAAAAGGGGAAAAGGTTCTTCCGGTTTTTAAACTTGTCGATACCTGCGCTTCGGAATTCAAAGCGTACACGCCGTATTTTTACTCCACTTATGAAGAAGAAGATGAATCGTTTCCGAGTGATAAGAAAAAAGTCATCATTCTTGGCGGGGGCCCGAACCGAATCGGGCAGGGAATAGAATTCGATTATTGCTGCGTTCACGCGGCGTTTGCTCTTCGAGAATTAGGTTACGAAACTTTGATGGTCAATTCCAATCCTGAAACCGTCAGCACGGATTATGATACCTCCGACAAACTTTATTTCGAGCCGCTCACGCTGGAAGATGTGATGAGCATTATCGAACGCGAAAAACCCATGGGAGTGATCGTGCAGCTTGGCGGACAAACCCCGCTTAATCTTTCCAAAAGTCTCGAAGCGGCAGGAGTCAAAATTCTCGGGACCTCTGCTTCGGCCATTGATGTTGCCGAAGACCGGGACAAATTCAAAAAACTCTTAGAGAAAATCAAGCTCGCTCAGCCCAAAAACGGTATTGCCTATAATTTGGAAGAAGCCGCGCGCGTGGCCAAAGAAATTACTTATCCGGTCGTGGTGCGGCCCTCTTATGTGCTTGGAGGGCGGGCCATGGAAATTGCTTACGATGAAGATTTCCTCCGCAAGTACATGGCCAACGCGGTGGAAGCAAGCGATGAGCATCCGGTTTTAATCGATAAATTTCTGGAAGACGCGATCGAGGTCGATGTGGATTTAATCTCGGACGGCGAAACCGCGGTGGTGGGAGCGGTGCTGGAACATATTGAAGAAGCCGGCATTCATTCCGGCGATAGTGCGTCCGTGATTCCGCCTTTTTCCCTCAAAAAAGAACTCGTCGAAGAAATTATGACAAAGACCAAACAAATCGCCAAAGAACTCGGCATCATTGGCCTTATGAATGTGCAATACGCCATTCAAAACGGGATGATTTACTGTCTGGAAGTCAATCCGCGCGCTTCGCGTACGGTGCCGTTTGTGAGTAAGAGTATCGCCGTACCGCTGGCCAAGCTCGCCGCCAAAGTCATGGTGGGAAAAACCTTGAAAGAACTCGGATTTACGGAAGAAATCGTGCCGCCCTATGTGACGGTCAAAGAATCCGTATTTCCTTTTGTAAAATTTCCGGGTGTGGACATTATTCTTTCGCCAGAAATGAAATCCACGGGCGAGGTGATGGGCATTGACGAGGATTTCCCCAAGGCCTTTTACAAATCCCAGGATGCGGCGCATGCGCATATTCCGCTCGACGGCAAGGTTTTTGTCAGCGTGAAAAGTTCGGACAAAAATAAAATTGTCCCGATTTCCAAAAAATTTCACGAATTAGGCTATTCTCTGGTGGCCACTCGCGGCACGGCCAGGGTTTTGCAGGAAAACGGAATTCCGGCCCAGGTGATTTTGAAAATCGCGGAAGGACGTCCGAATATCGGCGATTTGATCCGTAATCGCGAAGTCAAACTCATTGTCAATACGCCGAGCGGCAAAGGGCCGATGCTCGATGAGGCGAAAATCCGTTCGCTGGCGGTTTCCTTTAATATTCCGTGCATTACCACGCTCAATGCGGCGCGGGCCGTCATTATGGGGCTTGAGGCCGTGCGCGGCCGCGGTCTCGAAGTGCGTGCGATTCAAGATTATCACGCGAGACTTACTAAGAGTCAGTCTGAGCGGAATACGGCTCGTCATCCTGAAGGAAATGTCCGTCATCCTGAGCGTAGCGAAGGATCTCACAAATGACGGACCAAACCGTCACCATTCTCGAAAACCGCAAGATCAATGAGAAATATTTTAAATTAATTTTCCGCTCGCGCCAATTGGCGCGAAATGTTTTGCCCGGCCAATTCATGAATATTCAAATTCAGCCCGGGCTTGATCCATTCTTGAGACGTCCCTTCAGCTATTACCGCATTTCGCAAGACAAAATCGAAGTCCTCTACGAAATTCTGGGAAGAGGAACAGCGCTTTTGGCTTCGCGTGTCAAAGGCGACAGTCTCAAAGTGATGGGGCCTTTGGGCCTGCCTTTTACGGGAAATTTAAAAAAGAAGAAAAGAATGCTTGTGGCCGGCGGCGTAGGGGTGCCTCCTCTCGTTTTTCTGGCGGAAAAATATCCGGTGGATTATTTTTTGATCGGCACCAAATCCAAAAAAGAAGTCATGCCCAAAAAAGAGCTCGCCAAAATCAAAGGCAAAATATTTTATTCCACCAATGACGGCAGTTACGGCAAAAAAGGGTTTGTGACGGTGCTGGTGGAAGACATTCTGAAGAAAGAAAATTCCGAGAATCTTTATATTCAAACCTGCGGCCCTGAAGTCATGATGCAGGCGGTGCTCGACATCGCGCGCCGTCATGATATTGAAGGGGAGGCCTCGCTCGATAAGCCCATGGCTTGCGGCGTGGGGGCATGCCTCGGCTGCATGGTGAAAACGGATGAAGGCTGGCAGCCGTCCTGTACGCACGGTCCGGTTTTCCCCTTTAAAAAGCTGACGGAAAAAATATGAAAGTAGATTTAACAACCCCAATTAAAAATCTTACCTTCCGCAATCCCATTACTGTGGCTTCCGGGACTTTCGGCACGAAGGATGAATATTTAAAATACGTGGATTATGAAAAATTGGGGGCCGTGATTACCAAGACGATTACGGTCCGCCCCCGCAAAGGAAATCCCATGCCGCGTATTTGCGAAACCGCGGGCGGTATGCTGAATGCCATCGGACTTCAGAATAAAGGGCTGGAAGATTTTATCGAAAATAAAATTCCGTATTTTGCGGAAATCGATACACCGCTCATTGTCAATATTGCCGGGGAATCGCTGGATGATTTTCGTGAACTCACCAAGGCGCTTCACCGGCATCCGGATGTGGTCAAGGCCATCGAACTGAATCTTTCCTGCCCGAATGTGGAAGAAGGCGGCACTTCCTTCATGAAAAAACGCGAGATCATGATCGACGTGATAAAAACCGTGCGCGCGCAAACGGATTTGACTCTTTTTGCCAAACTTTCGCCCGAACTCGGCGATGTGGTAGAAATTGCGGGTGATGTAATCGGCGCGGGGGCCGACGGCCTCAGCCTCATCAATACCTTAAAAGGCATGAGCATTGATATTTATCGAAGGCGGCCGCGCATTGCCAATGCTACCGGTGGATTAAGCGGGCCTGCCATTAAGCCCGTGGCCCTGCGTTATGTTTATGAAGTGAAAAAACATTACAACGTGCCGGTGATTGCATCGGGGGGAATCATGACGGCCGAAGATGCCGTGGAATTTTTGATCGCCGGCGCTGATCTCTTAGCTATTGGCACGGCCAATTTTGTGAATCCTCGCGCCACACTCGATATTCTGGAAGGGCTTATGGATTTCTGCAAAAAGCAAAAAATAAAACACATTGGCGAATTGCGGGGGACATTGAATGTCAATAAAGAATAGTCATTGCGAGGAGGCCGAAGGCCGACGAAGCAACCCCGAACTGATTGTCGCCCTCGACCTTCCGGATTTAAATTCCGCGCGAAAACTTCTTCAAGACCTTAAAGGAATCATCAGCTTTTATAAAATCGGATTTGAATTTTTTGTCTCACACGGCTGGAAAGCGGTCGAGCTTGTGCGCGAATTTGGCGGCCGTGTTTTTTTGGACCTCAAACTTCATGATATTCCCACCACCGTAGCCAAAACCGCGGCTGTTATTTGCGAGCATGAAGTCGATATGTTCAATGTGCACGCTTTGGGCGGTCTTGAAATGATGAAAAAAACCCGCGATGTGGTAAATGAATGCGTGAAAAAGGGAAAGAAAAAGCCTATTGTCCTGGGCGTCACGATTCTTACCAGTCACAACCAGGATGTTTTGTCCAAGGAACTCGGCATCGGTAAATCGATTTCCGAAGAAGTGATTTCTCTGGCGCACCTTGTGAAATCCGCCGGTCTTGACGGTGTAGTGTGTTCTGGCGAAGAAACCGCGGCGCTTCGAAAGGAATTTCCCTCAGGCTTTTTGCTCGTTACTCCCGGTGTTCGTCCCGCGAAAAGTTCGGGGGACGATCAAAAGCGCGTGATGACTCCCGCGCAAGCCTTGGCCAACGGTTCCGATTATCTTGTGATCGGCCGTCCTATTGTCCAAGCTCCCAATCCTCGCACCGCCGCCGAAAAAATTATCGCCGAAATCAAATAGAACAGGACGTTTTGTGATGCGGGATTTAATCCGAAGCGCATGCCAGGCCGCTCATTCGGTTTTTCTATTGATATTCATGGAGTGGATGTTCCTCCTCACGAAGCCCTCCTTCCTCAAAGTTCTGTCTTTCGAGAGACAAATCTTTATTCTGTGTATTGCGGCATCTCTGCTTATAGGGCTGACGATAGTTGCCGTGGCGATGATTTCAGCGCTGTTTTGGGTTGTGGGACGCGGCCGTGATGTGAAATTGGTCGGCGCCGCCGTTTCCGCTGTTATCGTTACGGTGACGGCAATGTTGATGCTGGATAATTTCACTTATATTGTCCTGCATTTTTCTATCAAAGATTTAAATCTCTTCCTCCGCCTGCTTTATGCCGGTTTTTTATTATGGATCGGTTTCGTGTCCGGCCGTGCCTTAAGCAAGGCAAGAACGGCCAAATTGTCTTACCTTGTTATTCTGCCTTCCTTCATGTTAATTATTCTGATTTGGCAATTGGCAATTGTCCCAAAGACTTTGAGAGAGCAGACTACGCCCCAGACCGCTTCTCCTTCTTCCAGGAAACTGCCCAATATCATTTTGTTTGCGGCTGATGGCGTGAACGCGGATCACTTGTCAATGTACGGCTATGGGAGAAACACGACGCCTCATTTGGCCAGGCTTGCAAAAAAAGGATTTGTGGTAAAAAATGTTGCTTCTAATTCTTCAGAAACTTACAGCTCCCTTCTTTCAGTATTAACCGGCCGGCTTCCAACGACGCTTAAAGTCAACTATGCTCCGCAAATTTTGGCCGGCGAGAATTCCTATTTGCATCTGCCGGGAATTTTGAAAACCTTGGGTTATTCGACATATCAAGTGAGCATACGTTACTATGGGGATGCTGCCGATGCAAACCTGCGCCGGGCTTTTGATAAGGCCAATGGCCGTGATGTTCACGCGTCATCGATAAGTCAATGGCTGATTCATCTGGAACCAGCTGCAAATTTATTTCTTGATAATGTTTGGTCACGTATCGTGTCTAAGATCAGGTATCTTGCGGGCCAAGGTCCGGCGGTTACCGAATTCGATCAAGTCAATAATACCTATCAGCCTGATGTCAGGGGTTGGAAATATGACAAGATCAGAATCACCGATGCTATTAATTACATAAAAAACGACCAGCCGCCTTTTTTTCTTCATATCCATCTGATGGGCACTCATTGCTGCGGTTTTAGTCCTAAAAAACGTGTTTTTTCCGCGCAGCATGAGAAGCAAAATAAAGGAAATCGCGCTGATTTTTATGATGATGCGATCCTTGAAAGTGATGCCGCTTTTGGGTATCTCGTTAATCGGCTGGCGCGCTGGAACTATCTGAAGAACACCATCATTGTTTACTTCTCGGATCATCCCGCCCATTGGGACTTTAAAGGCCGCGTTCCTCTGATTTTCATCTTTCCGGACCTGGGCTATAACGGAAAGGGGCCTGATGAGGGGCAGTTGATCGATGTGGCTCCAACTCTTCTGGAGAAATTAAAGCAATCGATTCCAACTTGGATGGAAGGTCAATCCCTGTTTGAGCCCGGCTTGGTAAATCATCGTCCCGCCTATATCAGTAGCCAGCCGATGAAGCGGCACAAGGTGTGGAATACGAAAGTGCTAATGCATGTATGGACCATCGATGAGATCGGCCCTCCGGCCTATGGTTTGAAAACGATGGCAATGAAAATTTGTAATCAATGGTTCAATTATGATTTGAAGAGTTCTAGTCTCGTGACGGGGAATATCCCCGGCTATCAAGGGCAATGTGATGAAAAAGCTCCGTCAAACTCTGAAATAAAAGAAATGATACGCCGCCATTTGCAGGAACGAGGTTACAAAGTCTAATTTTGCCATGACAACTTACGGAGGCCCCGATGACTCGCGAAATCGAAATCCGCATTCGTCTACGCCGCGCCGCTTAATTCCCGACATTTCCCATGACATACCTCGGTGTAAGGTTTATAATCCACGTTCAAAATTTGAAAAGGAGCAGATTCGATGAATAAAATTTTTATTAGCCATAATCAAGATTTTTTTCCAGCAATTGCAGTGAAAAGACTAATAAATATGTTTGGCACGCAAGGAATCCTTGTTGAAGACGAGCCGGGAACAGAGTCTCCCGCTGATAGATCGATGCGTTTACTAAATGAGTCTCAAGGTTTTATCGCAATATGCACGAGGGATGTTAAAGATGGAGAAAGGTTTGCGCCAAAGCATAATGTTGTTTTAGAAATTCAAGAATGGCAAAAAAAGAGCAAAAATAAAAATATCGTAATTTTAAAAGAAAAAGGATGTGAATTACCAAAATTATTAAATGATCCAAGTTATAAAATATTCGAAGGAGCAGAATTTCTGTCGGTTGTTTTGCAAGCAATCGGAGAATTTCAAGACGAAGAAATTATTCCACGATGTGGTGTTGCTGACGAAGAAGAGGCGCCTGTGCTGTCATCAGAACAAGAAAATTTTTTGGAATTCTTATCTTCCTGTCACAACTGTAAAACGGAATTCGATGTTGCTCGTAGGAAATTCCTAGATATTAATTCATCGGATTGGAATTTAATGATTAATTTCTTGCATTACAAAATTAGTCTCATCGATGTCGATTATCATTATGGGGAGCCGGATAGTATTCGCATTACATATAAGGGGACGGAATATTTGAGAGAAAAGAAAATGGTCAGTAAAAATAAAAATGCTCAACCTAAAATCATTTCAAAAATTGGAGTCAATCTCTTTTTTAGTTGGAATTGAAAAAAAGCTCCGAATTTTCATGCCGCGATTTTCTCCTGCTTTTGAATCCCGAGTTCGTGTTGAATCGCATGCCGAAGCTCGGGTAAATATTTCATTCCCTTGACTCTCCGC
>JACPXK010000003.1 GCA_016196565.1 Candidatus Omnitrophota bacterium
GCCTTTTTGGAAAAGAATGATATTCATGCGCCGGAAAAATTGAAGGAGGCAGCCTCCGTAATAGAAAATTTTCTTCAGCCGGTAGTGGAGTCGATTATCGCGGAGGAAGATTTTGAAAGCATTTGGAAAATGCCCGGCCCTTGGAAATAATCGATCCGGAGTGGCGGAGCTGTTTCAAAAGACATTGGAGGGCAAGATGAAGATAACTATTGAGCGGGTGGTTAATGGCTTTTTGATAAGAAACGAAGAAGATTTGTCTGTAACCGTATTTGAAGATAAGGAGAACGAAGATTTTCCCGATAGGGAATCTGGTTATTATATGCTTTGGGAGATCATAGAATTTTTTAATTTGCGCGGCAGTAAACACGACAGCAAGCGTCTTTCCATAGTCTTTGACAAAATAGAGAAAACTGGCTAAAGGCCCCATCGTGATTGACTTTGAAGGAACGGATTTAATCACACAAGGTTTCTCAGATGAGTTTTTGGGACCTATCCTGTTGGATAATGGTCAAGATATATTCTGGCGGATTAAATTCAAAAATTGCTCCGATGATGTACGAGCTATGATTTTATCGACATCCCGCCGGTTCCTATCGGGTGCGCAACCTATTTCCTATTCCAAATGATTGTCCTTCACTGTACTCAAAAGATATTAACCGAAGGTGAATTTTTAGAGTCCAATCTGAATGCTTTTTCTGAGAAAGGGCCCTTGATGGATCATTGGTATGCGCATCTTTTCTTTTGTTGCCGCAAGAAACATCTGATTTTTACTCATGCGCAGTCTCGCTTCTCATTTGTTGTATCAGGGATCGGGAAATATCAGGTACGGCATATCGGCCAGGTGTTTAGCAAAGAATTGCCGAAGGCGATGTTCTATGAGGGATTTGGCGCAGCAGAGATTAAAGAGGTCTCGGAACGAATCAATCCTATTACATTTGCCAAGACAGAAAGCCGGGCTGTTGTGGGTTCGATGAATGAGTTTATCCGGCATTTCAAATGGCACATGGAAGATGAGCCGGTCGGGATAGAGCCGGACATCGTCGCCATTAACAAAAAGCTCAATGAAATGCCGATGCGTGTGCTTAAACAATACGGGCTTCCTATTGAAGAATTCAGGCTAATTGTAAAAAGCAATCTTTCGACAAACGTTGAAAGATAGGAAATGTTGAAAGATAACGAATGAGTCATTACTTTAAAAACCGCACACAGCATTTTGGAGTGCGTGGTTTTTAATTTAAGATGCTGTGCTTGTTTTTAGGGCAGGGTCACTAGTGAAAACGTAGAAGAAAAAGCCGTTGGTGTACATGTCGACTCGCGTACGTGTGCTGAAATCCACCTGTATCGGTGAATCCATTTTCCTCTCATAAACCTTTTGATAATCGCTGCAGGGATGGCTGGCGAGCGGTTCCGTCGTTCCGGTTTCTCGGGCTTTTTTCATTAGCTGAAAATTATACGCGCCTCGATAATCTTCGCATCGCTCATACGGAATTCCCAGTTCGCTTCTGCTGATCCATGCAATGGTTTCGAAAGGATCGCTCATCTGCTTCAGGGCTTTATCCCGGTAACTGCGGACAGCAGGCATCAAGTGAAGGCCATCTGATCGCCCATTGGTAAGAATAATGCCCACCTTGTATTTTTCCAATGTTGCCACAATGTCTTCTTCCACAAAAGGATCGCGCCGTTCGTTCAGAAACACGGGAAAATACGCGAGGCAAAGCGCGAGTATGCCAGCCACTAAGATTGTCGCGGTGCGAGTTTCATAGTGTGCTAAGGATGGAGGAAGTTCAGTCCAAAGCCATTCCCATCCCTCAGCTATGACCACCACGAAGAAGGGGAGCAGAATCAAAGTGTGGCGCGTAGGACCAAAAGTCAACTTGCCTAAAACAATCAGCACGGTCCACCCCAGCGCAACGCCGCCAAAAAAAATTCCGAGTGTTTTCAATTTGGACTGGCGAGAAGTTATAAAAGCCGCCACGCCGGCCAAAAACAGCGCGAAAAGAAAAATACTCACAGGCCAAAGCCAAATGCTTTTTTCCGGTACAAAAGCCGTATTGGATTGAAAGACAATGAAAAAATTTTTCAGGAAAAATATTGCCGCGTAACGCGCGTTCTCCAAAATCGTCGCGTGCTCCGGCAGGCGAAATAAAAATTCTCCGCTTAATCCATAAGCCCCGACTGGAACGCCCGCATTTTCTTTAATCAAGCGGCGCAGAAAGAAAAACCAGGTGGGGAAAAAAAGCGCGCCATACAAAATCCCGCTTGCCGCAAATTTCCCGGCCAATTGCGCGAGCGATTTTTCTGAGCGGATGCGAGGGATGAAAAGTGCGAGATAAAACCATGGGATAAAAGCAAGAATCTGATATTGGGTGTTGGCGATGACGGCAAGGCCTACGCTTGCAGCAAGAAGAGAGCGCAGGGTCAAAACCGGCCGGGCAGCGAGATAGGCATATAAAATAAAAAGCGCGATCGTTGCGGACACACTTAAAGCGTAATTGTGCATCTGCTTAGCATGCACGATGTTTTCCCACGAGCAGGCTAAAAGTGCGATGGCGATCACGGCCTTGCCGGAAAGGCGGCCGTCCCTGATCCGGTAAAAAACCGCAAGAAGGATGATCCCCAAAATACCGGCGACACAAGACGGCAGGCGGCCCCAGAACAACATCTGGCGATAGGATTGAGAATCGGAAATGAAAAAAGGTGTAATCAGAAATTGAAGTGGCGCGTACGTGTAAAACTTCGGAATAGGAAGAGGTCCAAATTCGCCGGTTTGCCGGTTGAGGAGAATGATTTCAGCTACGCCCCGGTCGTCTACATTGCTGAAATGCCATGCTAGTTCTGTAAACCGGGTATAAATTCCGGTCAAAAGGATGGCGGCAAGCAAAAGAAACAATCCCTTTTCTTTCACCTGTCTTGCTATTCCTGATTTTGCCCCGGCCGTATTCATAATTAATTCAGGATTTTCGCTCATGGCTTTCCTTAACTATCGTCAATTTGTCCCAGAATCTTAGCCGGATGCCGGCTTCCGCCAGTGTCGCAAATGCCGGACAATTAATGAATCTTCTGACAGCTTTTTCGCCTCCCATAGACTACGACTCCTTGGCACGAATATTGTCTATAGGTAAAGAGGAAGGCATTACATAAACCACCTTCAAGGAGGAAAAAAAATGAATCCCTTACCTATACCTAATCGAGTGATTTTTGCGGCAGTTTTGATGGCTCCTGCCTTAACCTTGCCGGTTTATGCGGACATTGTGAAGGAGACAATCACGAGTGTTACGACCATTACGGTGAAAGATGATACTCCTATTTATACCGGTCCGGTTGTCGAAGCGGAACTGGAAAAATTGACCCTTGAGGATTTTCAACGCTTGGGAACTAAGCCGACCATTGCTTGGGACCAATTCCGTCAATATCAAAAAGAAGGCCAGGACCCCAATAATATGAAGCCCCGGCTTTACAAAATGAAAGTGACTCGCGATTTGACGTTGGTGGACTTTCAAGGTGCTGAGGTGAATCCGGAACTGGCGAAAGTGCGGTATGAAAGCTATGTGACCGCCTATAAAGCAAGACCCGGTGAACCTTATTATGTTTATCTCTATCACGCACCGGTTGTGCGGACCATAGTGAGTTAGAAGCTATGGAAAAAAAGCCCTCCGGATTTTCGGAGGGCTTTGGAGCGAGGTGGAATATTCTTAAAATCAAACCGTTTTTAAAAACAGTCAGGTTTAGCAGAAAATTTCTGGTTGTGGCGCTTGCCGGGATTTTCGGCTTAGGGGTCTTTTTGTACGCCACTCCATTTGTTTGGTATCAACAGCCGGACTTTTTGACTTTTAATGAACTCAAAAAGTTCTCCAAAAATCCTCATCCTGGTTTTTTTCTTGAATCAAAACTGAAACGATTCTGGACAAAGCCCATCATCAGCAATCAAGCCTATTATCGCGGCACAAAACCGCACCGTCCGGTGGATAAAAAACTCGGCCCTTATTTGCGTGTTGTCAGCTGGAATATTGAAAAATCCGTTTTGATGGAGGATGCCATTACGGCGTTCACATCCGCAGAAAAATTTCCTTCGCTGATTAATCCCGATAAGGTTTCTCCGGGGTCTGGGCGTTATAAAAAAATTATCCAGCAAAGAGATCGTCTTTCTAATGCGGACATTATCGTTCTTCAGGAAATGGACATTGGGGTGAAACGTTCGGGATATGCCAATGCCGCCAAAGACTTGGCCAAAGCCCTGAAAATGAATTACACCTTTGCTCCGGAACAGCTCGAAATCGATCCTGTTTATCTAGGGCTTGAAAAAATTCATTATGATGACGGCACGGTGGATCAAGAACAAACAGATTATTACGCCGCGGATCCCCGGAAATACAAAGGGATTTTTGGCTGCGCGGTGCTTTCACGTTATCCGATCCGGCGGGTCCAAGCATTCCAATTGAAAAATCAAGCCTACGATTGGTATGCAGGAGAAAAGCCCAAAATTGGTTTTGTTGAGAAAACTCGCAGGGTAGGCGCCAAAATTCTTTTTAAAAACCAACTAACACGCGAAATGAAATTGGGAGGCCGGATTTATTTCCGCACCGATTTGGCGGTTCCGGGGCTTCCTGAAAATACGTTAACCGTTATCAATATCCATCTTGAAATTAAATGTAAGCCCGACGGCCGTGAAAGGCAGATGGTCGAAATCCTTCATTACATAAGGAAGATCAAGCATCCTGTCATTATGATCGGTGATTTTAATTCTGCCCCGGAAGATTTAAGCCCGACTTCGGCCTGGCGCGTTACCACAAGGACCGCCCAGAATCCGGAGACATGGGTGTCCGTCGGCACGAGTGTGCTTCTTCCGCAGGCTTTGCTCATTAATGCCGGCCGTATAACTTCCAAGTACACGAAAAATTTTAATGACCCTCTGGCTCCCGATATCAAGATCATAGCCCGTAATCCGGTCAAACCTATGTTCCAAATGATAGAAGGCTATACTTTCGCGGACAAAAGCTCTTTTGATTTTCGCGGAGACAAAAACCGCTCCATGAATGGAAAAGACGGACCCTTGGCCAATTCGAATGAGAGAAGCCATAAGGCCTTTAAAACCTCGTGGAGAGTGAAGCGTCCCATCTCCATTATCGGAAGATACCGGCTCGACTGGGTCTTTGTGAAGTCGAATTATCTGAAAAACCCTTATGATAAAAATGCCCCTTACCGGTTTGCACCTCATTTCGGCGAAACTTTGGAGGAAATGAATACGAGTTTAAAAGAGCACATTTCAGACCATCATCCCAACGTTGTCGACATTCCTTTTCAAGAACCAAAAATATAGCCCTATACAACCTTACGCTGGAAGGATCAAAATTTAACAAAATCGTAAAATAAAATACAAAATTGTTTAATTTTAATCTCTGTATTTGAATTAACAAGTGCCTTAGACTTAAGACGATTTAAACCCTCCTTTTCCGGTCATTTGCGGCCATTTTTTAGATAAAAAATCTTGTGTGTAGGGGTGTAAAGAGTACAATACGCCCTTATTGATAAGGCTGGATCAAAAGGTGAAAATGAAAGCAAAAATCCTTATTATTGATGACGATTTTATTGTCTTGTCTTCTTTTCAAAAATTACTCCAATCCCAGGATTATGAAGTCAAAACGGCCCTTTCCGGTGAAGAAGGGGTCCGTCTTTTTTGCCTGGAAGATTTTGATTTGGTGATCACCGATATCAAGATGCCGAAGCAAAACGGCCTTGAAACCATTCAAAAAATAAAAGATATCGCTCAGAGACTGGGAAAATCAGCGGCTTACATATTTGTCACCGGCTATGCTGAAGATTCCGCCGCTCAAAAAGCCGCCGCGTTCGGAGTAGGCGAAATCATTTTAAAACCGGTGGATGCCAAGGACCTTCTGGAATCCGTGGAACGTGAAATTCAACTGGTTCGCCGTGAAACCGAGCAAATGGATTCCAATGCCGAAATCATCCGTCCCAATTCTTCCATCGGCCGCTGGCAGTATCCGGACAACAAAATCTGTTTGGATCGATATCTTTTGCTAAAAGAAACTAATCTTTTAGGAAGCGGCGATTACGATTACTATCATGCTTGGCAAGGTGAAACGAAAGATTTGTTGCTCTTGCAGCATCCGGACGCACGTGTGTGGCTGGCGGATAATCCGCATATCCAACTTGTGGTTCACAGTTCCCATCAACGTTTTTTCCGCCAAATCAAATATGGCGATCCCGTGCGCATCGAAGCAAAAACCCGCGAAATCCGTTATTGCAGTTTTATCATGATCTTTCGTTACTATGACATGATGCGAACCACGATGACAGGAATGGGCTGGCAAAGGATTTGTTCGATTAATGCGAAAAACGAAAAGCTCTGCCGTCTTCCCCGGCTTGTGCTTGATTTGATTGAGCCCCTCCAAGAGGAAAATTCCCCTTCGCTTTCCCACATTTAATCTTCATGATTAAACGCGAAAAATCTTATACCCTTCAAATGACGCTTCGATGCGTCGCCTTTCTCGCTTTCTTGGCGGCTCTGGCCTTTGCGGATTATTTCATCCTTAATGACCAAATCAAAACCCATCAATTTGATGCCGCCCTTATTAATATCGCGGGCCGCCAGCGCCTGCTTTTCGAGCGCGCCGCGCTTTTGGCCCGTTATTTGGTGAATACTCCGGATAAACGGGAACGGGCCAATGTGCGGCTTCAGCTTATGAATGCCATCGACCTTTTGGATGATCATGAAGAAATGCTGGTCAAAGGGAATCCGAAATTGGATTCATGGGGGAATCCGCCGCCTGCCATTCGCGATATTTATTTTGGGCCTCCTTATTTTCTCCATACGCGCATGCAAAATTACCTGACGGAACTCAGAGTGCTGGCTGCCAGCCGGGATGAAGATTTAAAGCCCACGGACGCCCGTTTGATATCCATTCGTACCGTCGCTTCGGGAAAAGTGCTCAAGGCCCTTGACGCCGTGGTCAACGAATATCAAAAACAAAGCGAGGCAAAAATTGCCAAGGCTCAAACCTTGCAGCGATGGGTTTTCGAATCCACTTTGGTGGCGTTGTTTGTTCTCGGACTTTATCTGTTTCGTCCCATGATCAAGCATGTGCGTCAGGAAATGGTAGACCTGGCCGATTCGAATCAACAGCTTGATGAAATGGGGCAAGAACTTCGGAATGTCAATGTGCAGCTGGAAAAATTGGCGCTTTTGGATCCTCTCACAGAACTTCTCAATCGCCGGGGTTTACAAAAAGCACTTTCCACGGAAATCCAGCGCCTTAGCCGTGATCACTCCGATCTCTACGCCATTTTGCTGGATTTGGATGATTTTAAACAGATCAATGACACGCTAGGTTATCCGGTGGGGGATATTGTATTAAAAGAAATAGCGACAAGATTAAAAGAGGGATTGCGCAGTACCGATTATGTGGCGCGGATCGGAGGCGATGAATTTGTGATGCTTTTGCCGCAAAGCCGCCGCGCCGAAAGTATTCATGTCGCCGAAAAAATCCGCTTTTCAATATCTCAAAATGCCATTCTTCTTTCTTCCGGTAAAATGGTTAAGGTGACGGCGTCTTTAGGATTTATCGAAGTCTTAGAGGAAATTTCTTCGGTGGATGAGCTTCTAAGCCATATGAATCCGATGCTTCATCAGAGCAAAAGGTCTGGGAAAAATCGCATTTCCCATGACGGAAAAGAAACGGAAAGAGAAATTCGCGATCCCGAATTGCGTGCCAGTTTTGAAGCCGCTATTCATGATCATGGTCTTTACGCCCTCAAACAGCCTATTTTCCATTTGCCGGATCTCAAAACATTCGGCTACGAATTTTTAAGCCGTTCTTCGATTGAGGGGTTTGAATCGCCGGACGATTTTTTCCGTATTTGTCTGGAAGCCAATATGCTTACTTTGGTTGATCATAAATGTTTCAAAAATTGCATTACGGCCGGTGCAAAACTGCCGCTTGAAATGCAGCGCCATTTAAATCTTTTTCCTTCCACCATGATCAACATTCCGATCGATAATCTCATCGAGACCATTCCGCCGCAAGGCTTGAACGGAAGTTATTGCATCGAAATCAGCGAGCAGCAAATCATCGGCGATCCTTCCTACCTTATTGAACCGGTCCGGGAACTCAAACGTTCCAATATCCTGATCGGCATCGATGATGTGGGATTCGGGCGCAGTTGCCTCGAAAGTTTGATTCTCCTGGAGCCCGATATCGTCAAGATCGATAAAAAATGCGTCAAGGGTATTGCCCATGACGGGGCCCATTCCCGCGCCTTGAAAAAGATACTTCACGTGGCTGAAGCCTTGGGAGCGGAAATTATTGCGGAAGGAATCGAAACCGAGGAGGATTTGGCCGTGCTTCGTGATTTGGGAGTAAAATACGGCCAAGGATTTCTTTTTGGAAAGCCTTCCCGTTAGCCTTATAATAAACCGCTTTTAATTTACTTCAAGGTATTCTATGAGCTTGTGGAATACACAGTTTTACGTTTTTAATCTTCATGCCGCGGCGCCTGCCGCGGCCAGTATTCTTCTCTTAGTCCTAGGTATTTCCGCTGTCATTAAAAGCCGGGCTTCGCTTTCCAGTATTATTTTTTGTGTCCTTACCTTTTGCGGTATGCTTTGGCTCATTTCTTACGCTGGGATGTATTCCGTTGCCTCCAGTGAGATTGCCCTCCGATGGGTCCGCATCGAACATACCGGAGTTGTGTTTATTCCTTTCTTCCTTTATCTCTTTGCCGCCGTCATGGTACGGATGGTAAGCCATTTACGATGGTTTATTTTTCTTGCCGCCTTGACCACTCTGTTTTTCTGGATCAGCCTGTATGCCGGGGACTGGTTTATTGCCGGAGTTTATCAATACCCTTGGGGGTATTATCCCCGTTACGGGGCAGGAGGGGGTGTTTTCGTCATTTTTTTTACCTGTCTCGTTGTCTCAAATTTACGGCTTTTTTGGTTTGGTTTCCGCCAGGCTGTTCTTCCGGGCCATAAGAAACTTTTTCGAAACCTTTTCATCGCTTTTTCTATCGCCCAGTTTGGGGCCATTGATTTTCTGCCCACTTTCGGAATTCCCGTTTATCCCTTTGGGTATATCCCCATTATGGTTTTTATCGCGATTCTTTCCCATCTGATCAAACATTATCAGCTTTCCGGCGTGACCCTCGCTTTTGCCTCGGAATATATTGTCAACGCCATGACGGATATTTTGCTGGTGATTGATCGCGACGGCAGGATACGAATTGCCAATCCGGTTGCCGCTAATTTTTTCGGGGTCCCGGCGGCCTATTTAAGAGGAAAATCGATTGGTGATTTTTTTCACGATCCCATGTTCGACCAAGGTCATTTTGAAAAAATCGTCGAACACGGAGGCGTTGAGGATAGTGAAATCATGATCTCAGGCCGTGAAGGCAAGGAGGTTTGTCTGTGTGTTTCCATTTTTCCCATGCAAGACCGGCAAAAAGACGTGATCGGTTTTGTCTGTCTGGCCAAAGACATTACCTTGCAAAAACAAGCGCAGGAAACAATTCTAAAAGCTCATGAAGAGCTTGAACTGCGCGTCAAGGAACGGACGCAGGAACTTGAGCTGGCCAATGAAAAACTCAAAAAGCTCGATGAAATGAAATCCAATTTTGTCATGACGGCATCGCATGAGGTAAGGACTCCGCTGACTTCCATTAAAGGTTATATTTCCCTGTTGCTGCAGGGCAAGACGGGAGAGATCAACCCCATGCAGAAAGAGTTCTTGGGGCATGTGCAGAAAGCCGCCAGCCGTCTTGAGAGACTGCTTAGTGAATTGCTGAGTTTGTCCAAGATCGAAGCCGGTCAAACTTTTATGAATATACAGCCGACGGATTTAAGCGTCCTTCTTAGGGAAGAAACTGTAATTTTAAAAGCGGAAGCGGATCTAAAAAGAATCGGCTTGAATTGTACCATTGAGGGGGATTCGCTGACCATTCCGTGTGACGAGGATAAAATCCGCGAAATGATAGGGAATTTTATCAGTAATGCTTTGAAATACACCCCTGCCGGCGGCGCCATCGAAGTGAAGGTGCGGGCCTTGCCTGATTTTATCGAAATTGAGGTTAGTGATACAGGAATAGGAATCCCCGAAGCGGATATTCCCCGAATTTTCGAACCCTTTCACCATGCCCAGCATAAAGGATTGCACGGAGAAGAAAGCAGCGGCTTGGGGCTTGCTTTGGCCTATAAAATCATTGAAGCCCATCATGGAACGATTTGGGTCAAAAGCCAAGAAGGAGCCGGCACTACTTTTTTTATCCGCCTTCCCACCAGCACGCATCAAAAAATCCCCAAAACAGCCTAGCTGCGGTTTGTGATATAATTTTTATGAGCGTTACTCTTGAAAGGAATCGCTCGAGGAGACCCTTGTGAAGCTTCGAGTTCTTGTCGTGGATGATGACTGGGCAATGCGCGAGCTTTACAAAAATATGCTTGAACTCTCCGGTTTTGATCTCTTACTTGCGGCAAGCGCCGCTGAGTTTCGCGAAATAGCCTTAAAAGAAAAGTTCGACGCCATTATCTTAGATATTATCCTGGGAGATGATAACGGTCCCCAAATCTATGAAGAAGTCCTTCATAGGGGGCTTAGCTCCGATATCCCCGTTATTTTTGTATCAGGGCTTGCCAAGGATCAACCCCCGATTTACCCCCAGCAAAACCGGAAATTTTCCTTGATCGGAAAACCTTTTGACTCGGAAAAACTCGTCCGCGAGCTTCGAAAAGCCATTTAATTCATGTCAGCCTCAAAATTGATCAGCTTTTGTTTAGCATGGAATATTTTTATCATGGTCCCTGCCTGGGCCCAGCTTCCCGGCGCCGGTCAAGAGGGGCCCTGGAACCGGAATCTCGAGCTTTATGAATCGGCGGACGGTAAAGATTTTACTTATAAAGGAATTTTTGTGGAACACGGCGGAGTCCCTCATTGCATTCGATATTGGAGCGGTGAAATTCTTTGTGTTTTTCAATGGTTTCCTTTGGATAAGCCCGATGCCTTTGATCAAATTGCCTTAATGATGAGTCAAGATGACGGCAAAACCTGGACAAAACCTCAAAAAGTAGAAATCGCGGGAATGCCGCAAAATCTCCATCGGGCTTTTGATCCTACGCTGACGGCTCTCGAAGACGGAAGATTGCGGCTTTATTTTACTTCGGAACGAATTTCGCCGGAGCAAAAGCGGGGCGATCGCGCCATTTTTTCCGCCCTTTCCACCGACGGCGTTCACTATCAATTCGAAAAAGGCCAGCGCTTCGGATTCCCAGACCAGGAAACCTATGATGCGGCCGTTATTTCTTATAAAGGCACTCTCCATCTTTTTTGTCCCATTTCAGGAAAAGACGGAGTAGCCTATCATGCCGTCTCCAAAGACGGGCTCCATTTTACGAAATTGGTGGATGCTGTAGTGTCCGTAGACGGGTCTTGGATCGGAAACGCAATTGCTTTGGATCAGGAAATGCGTTTTTATGGCAGCAGCCCCGAAGGGGTTTGGATGGCAAGCTCCAAAGAAGGCGGTCTTTGGCAAGTTGACGAAAGTATGAGCCTGGCGGGCGGTGATCCGACGATTGTGGAGAAAAAAGACGGGACTTTTCTTGCCATTACGACCGGCTTGACAAAGAAGCCTTTCCGCCTACAATAAGGCCGTTTTACAGGAGATATGGCCAAAAGTTAAATACGCCTTTCAATTTTGCGTTGTTGTTCTTACCAGCTGGTGAGAAAACATCTCGTGGAATTGAAAGGCGTTTTCTGTTTTTAATCCAATTGAAAGGGGGTGACATAGATGAAAAAAATGACAATGGTTCTCGCAGGTTTGATGATGGGTCTCGTAGCTTTGACGGGCGTTTCCATGGCAGCTATCGTGGAAGGTTCCGTGAAGTCCGTAGACGCCGCTGCTAAGAAATTGGAGATCAGTTCCGAAGCCGGTGCTTCTTGGGTTGCTTTTTCAGCAGCCACGACGTGGCCCGCAGGCGTGACGGATCCTGCCAATCTCGTTGGCAAGAACGTGAAGGTCACGACTGACGATGCGACTTCTGAAGCTACTTCCGTGGAGGAAGTGGCAGCCGCTGCCGCAGCCGCCGCGTATTAAGCCGTTTTCTCTTTTTTAGAGAAAAGGCCGCCGAATTCTCAAGCGGAGGAACGGGAGACAGCTAAAGAGGTGAACTTCATTGGATTTTCCAAAGGAGAGGGCTATTCTGCGGTCCGAACCCAAAGTGTTAACTAATCCCGTAGGCGTCGCAGACGTTTTTATTCTATTTCAGAAATACCGGAACCAGACGATGTAGTCAATAGGGGTCTTTTGAGACCTCAATCCCAACCAAGGAGGCGGACCATGCTGAATCGTTGTGTCGTCTGCAAAATCGTCGGGTTGATTGCGATTATCGGAGCGCTTAATTGGGGACTTGTCGGGCTTTTGCACATGAATCTGGTCGAGCAGATTTTGGGGGTGGGTACGACCCTCACGCGGGGAGTTTATATCCTTGTGGGAGTGTCCGGGCTCATACTTTTGACCAGTTATTTCATGAATTGTCCCGCTTGCAAGAAGGGGTAACGTTTAGCCATTAACCCAAAAGGTACCAGGTACCCTCTGAAGTTAAAACCGGGTAATCTTTCCAGATTGCCCGGTTTTTTTTGTCTCGGTATCTCAGATTAAAACTTGACCATTGCCAGTAGGAGGGGTTACCCTAAAAATATGGAGTCATTTAAATTCTTTACCCGCTTGAACCTGCATGAGCTTACGGGTTTAAAGGCGAAAAATCTGGGAGAGCTTCTTGCCTTGATCCGGACCGTTCCGGGGTCCGTTATTTATCATCACACCCATCATTATCTTCAGCGCCATCAACTTCTTTCGCCGGAACCGCCCAATGATTTTGCCTACTGGGTCACGGAAGTGTTGCAAGAACAAACGCTGGGAGAGAAATTGGTAAGCATTAATACCTCTGATTTTAATTCGATTCGTGAACTTCGTGAAAAAATTGCGTCGGTGATTGAAGCCTATTTGCAAGAAGCCAAAGAAGAGCCCCGGGCCGCTCATGCAGGCGAGGAATTTCATTTCATTAAATCCGTAAGTTTTATTTTTCCTACCCCTTACGCAGCGCATAACCTCGCAGAATTCGTTTCCGTACTCGAAAAAGTCACGGTTCACTCTATTTATTTTCATATGTTTGAAGCCAAGCTCCGCCTGGAAAAAGGGAAAAATGATTTTTCCGTTTGGATGGAAACGGTTCTTGGGGAAAAAGAACTGGCTAAGAAAATCGCCCGGCTGGACCCTTATACGTACACGATGGAGTCCCTTCGCCAGCGAATTATTCAGTTGGCAAAAATTCAAATGACCCGGGGAGAATCGGCGGTGACCTCTTTAAAAGAACAACCGAAATTTGAAAATGGGAAATTGGAGGCCGGGTCATGACGCTTACACTTAAAGATTATGAAGCTTCGGCGGGATATCAGGCCATTGAAGAGCTTTACATGCTGGCGGAAAAAACCAAAGGCCTTTCGGTTCAAAACATCAATTCCACGGCGGTGGGCGGCGGTGTGGCTGAAATTTTGAACCGCATGGTGCCCTTTCTGGGAGAGCTTGGCGTGAATGCCAAGTGGGATGTCATTAAAGGCGGTGACAGCTTTTATAAAGTGACCAAAAAATTTCATAATGCCCTTCACGGAAAAGAAGAAGTTCTCAGTGCTGCTGATTTTAATGCCTTTCTTGAAACCAGCGAAATGAACAACCGCCTTATGGAACTGGGCGGGGATGTGATTTTCGTGCATGATCCTCAGCCTATTGCGCTCATTGACCGGAAGCCCAACATGAATTCCAAATGGATTTGGCGTTGTCATATCGATATCTCGCATCCGAGTCCCCAGGTTTGGAATTTTCTCCGGCCTTTTATCGACCGGTATGACGCCGCGGTTTTTTCCGCGCCAACTTTTAGCCAGGAGCTTCCCATCCGCCAATTTTTAATTCCGGTTTCCATCGATCCCTTGAGTGACAAGAATAAAGAATTGCCGCAGCCTACGATTGACGGAGTGCTTCAAAGATTTCACATCGATAAAGAAAAACCCATCATCACACAGATTTCCCGCTTCGATTATCTAAAAGATCCCCTGGGTGTGATTGAGGCTTTTGAAATGGTTCAGAAGCATTTTGATTGTCAGCTGATTTTAGCGGGAGGCGAGGCCACCGATGATCCGGAATCGGTGGAGGTTTTGGCGAAAACCCGCGAGCGTGCCAGCCGTAATTCCGACATTCATGTGCTGGCCATTCCTTCCGGCAGCGATATCGAAATCAACGCGCTCCAGCGCGCCTCTGCCGTCGTGGTTCAAAAATCATTAAAAGAAGGATTTGGGCTTACGGTTTCGGAAGCCTTATGGAAGGGCAGGCCCATGGTGGCCTCGGCCGTGGGAGGCATTACCCTCCAAGTGACCCATCGTTATTCCGGTTTGCTTTGCCACAGCATTGAAGGTGCGGCTTTTGCCATCAAACAGCTTTTGCAAAACCCCGGTTATGCCAAAAAACTGGGGGAAAACGGCCGCGAGCATGTACGCCAGAATTTTCTTTTGACCCGCCATTTGAGGGATTATCTCCTCCTCTTCCTTTCCCTTTATCATCCCGAAGACGTTGTCCGGCTTTGATATAATGCCCTGGTAAAACCACCTACTTTGACTTAAAATTGGGCCCCGTGAATCCCATATTCCATCCTAAACTTAGCATTCTCCTGCCGGTTTATAACGGCGAAAAATTTTTGCGCGAAGCCGTGGAAAGCATTTTGAATCAGTCTTTCGCGGATTTTGAATTAATTGCTATCGATGATGGATCATCTGACCAGACATGGGGTATTCTTCACGATTTCGCGTTAAAGGATTTAAGGATACGGCTTTTGCGGAATGATGAAAACTTGGGGCTTTCCGAAACTTTATCGAAGGGTTTTAAAGAATGCCATGGTGAATATTTTGTCCGTCATGACAGTGATGATGTTTCAGCCCCTCATCGTTTCGAGCGCCAAATTGAATTCCTGGATAAAAATCCAAAGATCGGTGCCGTGGGTTCGATGACGGAATACATTGATGCCGATGGTAATTTTTTAGGCAAACAGCATCAAGCCTGGTCTTGTGAAGAAGTGCGGGCGCATCTTCTGATGATTAATTGTTTTTGCACGACTTCCGTGATGATTCGCAGAAACCTCATTCCTGATGCGGGAGGATTGACCTCGGTTTCGAAATGGGCGGAGGACTATGAATTTTTCGACCGTCTTTCTCAAATCACTTCGATGACGGTTTTGCCGGAGGTGTTGGTGCATTACCGCTTATGGGAAAATTATTTCACGAAAATTCACCGCCGGGAGCAAATGCAAAATGCCTTTCAAATTTCACTCCGAGCTCTTCGCCGCAGGCTCGACAATCCCAATTTCACAGAGGCCGCTTACCGCCGCTTTTGGTACGCCTATTTTGAGCAAGAAGGTTTGATTGAAGATGAAAAAACTTATCTCAAACCCGAGGACATTCACAAACTCCGCTCTTTTTTCGAGCTTATCCGTTCCGACATTTCCCTTAAAAAAGTTTGGGGGCATCTTCTTCCATTAGAAACACCGGCCCATCAGCACGATTCTGAGAGGCCAAGAATTTATCATCTCGCTTCCGATTATCCCGCGGCAAGCTGGGGAACGGCGCTTATTTATCAATGGGTAAGGCTCGCGAGACGAAACGGTTTTGAAGCCTTTATTCTTCATGCGTGTAGACCTTTCAAAATTCCGTGGTTGGATATTGAAGATATTCCCATTTGTTATGCCGACGATCCGGATTTTATTTTGCAGCCAGACGATATCTTGATTGTTCCCGAAATTTTAATCGAAGAAGAATTGGTTTTGCAGGCAAGATGCCGCAAGGTTGTTCACATTCAAAACGTTTTTTTTATTTCATTGCCCGGCGAAGAACCTCCCGATTATGCCGGATTAGGCTATGAAGCCATCCTATCAACCCTGCCGCATGTCGAGGAGGTCATTCAAAAGCATTACGCGGGGATTCCTGTTTACGATATTCCTCCTCATGTGGCACCTTATTTTTACCTTTACCCCGAAGATGTGAAAAACATAAAGCGCAAAAAACAAATTCTTCTTTATCCGAAAAAAGACAGTCTTGATTATGATACTTTCAAAAAAATTCTGCTGCGCGAGCTTTCAAAAATCAATGATGACAAACCTTGGCAGGCCCTTGAGCTTAAGGAAATGCAGCATGTCGAAGTGGCTCTGGCCATGCGGCAGTCATCCTTTTTTGTCAATCTCAATACCCATGAAGCTTTTAACTCCACGGTCCCCGAGGCCATGGCCGCCGGCTGTATTTGCTTGTGTTATGAGGCGGTCGGAGGCAAGGATTTTTTGCGTCACGGCAAAAATGCTTTTGTTTATCCGAACAATCAAGTTTATGAAATTTTAGAGGATTTGCTGGCTTTGATGCGCGCGGAGGACAAAAATCAAAAACGTCTTGCCATCATGCGCCAGGCGGCTTATCAAACGGCTTTGCGCTATCAAGAGTCAGGGACAGAAAAAGCCTTGCTGGATTTTTACGAACAAATCATTCCTCGTCATTACGAGGAGGCCCGTAGGGCCGACGAAGTAATCTCGCGAGATTGCTTCGTCCGCCTTCGGCGGACTCGCAATGACGGTATAAAATGTTAGGCTCTTTCATGAATCCTTTTTTCTTTGATCCGGCATCTTTGAGAATCGTTGCCGAAAAGAATCGTTTGCGATACGCCTTTAACGAACCCTTCCCTCATATTGTGATCGATGATTTTCTGCCGGCGGAGGTTTTGGAAGAAGTTCTCGGCGAATTTCCCAAACCCGGTGAGATCGATTGGATTCATTACCGGGGAAAGCATGAATTGAAGCTGGAGTCGAAGAAAGAAAAAGAATTGGGACTTTTCACGCGGCATTTGATCGCTCAAATGAATGGCTCGGATTTTTTGAATTTTCTGGAAAATCTGAGCGGAATCAAAGGCCTGGTATCGGACCCGCATCTTTTCGGCGGCGGTCTTCATCAAATTGAAAGGGGAGGCCATCTGTCTATTCATGCGGATTTTAACTGGCATCCCCGCTTGAAACTCGATCGCCGGGTCAATCTCCTACTTTATCTTAATCAAGATTGGAAAGAAGAATATGGGGGCCATTTGGAACTCTGGGACCGTCCCATGACGCGCGCCGTTCAGAGAATACTCCCTGTTTTTAATCGCTGTGTTATTTTTTCGAGTTCGGATTATTCCTTTCACGGCCATCCCGATTTGCTCACTTGTCCTTCCGGATGGACGCGCAAATCCTTGGCCCTTTATTACTATACGAACGGCCGGCCGGCGCACGAAAAAAATCCCAATAAAAATTCCACCCATTGGAGAAAAAGGCCGCAGGACAATTGGCAGGAAGAGCCTCCCGCTCCGATCGAGGAGCCGGCCCGGTGAAAAATTTTTTGAACGAACGGCCGTGGGTTTTTCCTCTCCTGCTTTTGGGTTTTGCCGCCTTGCTTTTTGGCCGTGTCATCGGTTTTGATTTCATTAACTGGGACGATAATCTCTATGTTTATGAAAACCCTCTCATCCGCAGTTTCAGTTTCGAGTATTTGCAAAGCTGGTTTTTCCGTCCCTTTGTCCGCCTGTATGTTCCCATGCCGCTTTTATCGTTTGCCGTGGATTATCAAATCTGGGGGGCTCACGCGGGAGGCTATCACTTTACCAACTTAGCCATTCATCTTACCAATATGCTGCTGGTTTATTTTTTATTTTTCCGGATTTTTAAAAATCCCCTGGGCGCTTTTTTGGGAGCCTTGCTTTTCGCCATTCATCCGGTTCAAGTGGAGGCTGTGGCCTGGATTTCAGAGCGCAAAACCCTTCTCTTCACGTTTTTTGCTTTATGGGTTTGCCTCCTTAGCATGAATGCCAAAGAAAAAAGGTCGAAAACATGGGTGCTGATATTTTTTCTTTTTGCGGCCTCGCTTCTTTCCAAGCCTATGGCCGTGACGATTCCTTTACTGGTGATTCTCTACAACTTTTTTTATGGGGAAGAAACCGCTAAAAAGTCAGCCATAAAAATATTTCTCATCTTGTTTGTGCCGGTCATTGTGACCGTGACTCTAACGCTTTCTCTTTATCCTGAAATCTTAAAGGCTTATCATGGAGATGTGTTGGTCGATTTCTTTCTTCTTCCTTGGATTAATTATTTGAGTTATCTGGAACTTGTTTTCTTTCCCGTCGATCTCAGGCTTTTTTATCCGCCCGTTGATCTTGCAGTGGCAGGAATGGGTGCGCTGGTTCTTTTTTTTGCTTTGACCGCCGCTTTCATTCTTCCAGCGATTCGCGTTTTGAAGGAAAAACGGAAATTTGTTTTTTGGATTTTGTGGTTTGTCATCAGCCTTGCTCCTGTAGCGACTTTGTTTAAAGTGCCGGTGGGGGATCGTCATCTATACTTTTCTATTTTGGGAATCATCGGATTCGTCCTTTATTTTATCGAACGTTTTCCCCGGCCGGTTATTGCCCTTTTGGCAGTTTTGAATCTGGCCTGCATTCCGCTCACAGTTTCGCAGCTTTCGGTTTGGCGGAATTCCGAAACGCTTTGGACAAATATTTTGAAAAAAGACCCCGCGAATTTCCGGGCTCTGGTTCAGCTTGCCGACTATTATCAAGGCCGGGGACGTTTCGAGGAGGCGATTCAATTGCAGCGTGTTCTTATCGAGTACTTTCCCGATGATATTTATCCTTACATTAATCTCTCCAATCTTTTGCTTGCCGGCGGACGTGTCGATGAAGTCAAACCGGTTGTGGAACTTTTCGCCAAGCGGCATTCCAATCATCCCGAGCTTTGGGTTTTGAAAGCGGCTGTCGCTCATTTCGAAGGGGACGCGGCAGGGGCGGAAGGGTATTTGAAAAAGGCATTGGAGATTAATCCTCATACTTATTCTGCGTTAACGAATCTCGGGAAAATTTATCTGGATCAGGGAAGATTTTCCGAGGCGAAAGAACTGCTTCAGAAAGCGGAAAATGGAAAATAATTTCACCGTCATTATCCCTGCCCGTAATGCGTGGAAAACGCTCGGAGTTTGTCTTGACGCTGTTCTCCGTTCTTCCTCACGTCCTTATGAAGTGATTGTGGTCGATGACGGCTCTACCGATGGTACCGCGGCGGTGGCTTCGGCCTATCCTTGCCGGGTTTTATCGATGAATCTGGGAGAGGGGCCTATGCAGCCCCGGTTTTACGGCGCTCGCGAAGCCAAATCCGAAATTTGTATTTTTGTGGATTCCGATGTCAGAGTGAAAGCCGATACTTTTTCGAAAATCTTGAAGCATTTTGAAAATTCCGGCATTAGCGCCGTAACGGGTATTTTAGAGGCCAACGGCGGCTGCGGAGGATTTTTCAGCGCTTATAAAAATGAATACATGAATTATATTTTTAAAAAGCAGCCGGCCCAGTCCCATTTCCTTTACGGTTCTTTATGGGCCATTCGCAAAAAGGATTTGATTTATTTTGAGCCGGTATCCGCGCCTTTCGGCAGTCTTGTGTCGGATACGGAAATGGGAATGAGACTGGCGGCGCAGGGTAAAAATATTTTTCTCGATTACGATCTCGAAATAGAGCATTTTAAAAGGTACGATTTTTTTAAGCTTTTGCGTAATGATTTCGTGATTCCTTTCATGTTCGCTCAAATATTTTTTGTTTACGCCAAGTCTTCTCAAATTGCATCTAAAAAAAGTTTTTCCCACGCTCGCGCGGGACAGGTCTTTGTTTCTTTACTGGCCCTGCTGGGTTTTTTCAGTTTTTTGATGGGATGGATTGCGGTTTCTCTCGCGTTATTTTTAATGGTCGAGATTTATTGGGGAGCATTTTTAAAGATCCTGACAAAAAACCGCGGATTTTTATTCGCCTGTAAGGCCGCAGTTTTTATTCCTCTGGACGCTGCCGTCATGTTTTTGGGAATGGTTGCGGGTTTTGTTTTTGTCGTAATAGCGAAAAGCGAGATTGCTTCGGTCGCTACGCTCCCTCGCAATGACGGCGCTGTCATTGCGAGGAGGCCGAAGGCCGACGAAGCAATCTCGCTTTCCCAATCTCTCGTCAGTGTCATTATGCTGAGCTATAATTATGAAAAATATCTCGATCAAGCTATTCAATCGGTTCTGAATCAAACCTATTCCAATTTCGAATTGATCATTATGGATGACGGCTCTCGAGATCATTCATTAGAAATACTGGAGCGTTATCAAAAGACTTATCCCGAAAAAATCAAAATATTCACCCATCCCGGAAAAACAAACCAGGGGATTGTCAAAAGCTATGAACTCGCTTTTTCAAAAGTCTCGGGGGAGTTCATCGCTTTTCTCGAAGCCGATGATTTTTGGTATCCGGAAAATCTCGAAAAAAAAATCCGGGCCTTTCAGCAAAATTCCGAAGTGGGCGTGGTTTTTTCAAGCTATCGGCCTTTCGGAAATTTTTTGGCCTCGCTTTATTGGAAGTTTTACCGGTTCGCTATAGCTCAAACCATTCCTTCAAATAGGCCGGTGGATTTATTCGGACAGTTCCTGCGCCGTAATCCCGTGGCCTCATTTACCCATTTTGTCATGCGGAAAAGCCTTCTGGCCCGAATTGTCGCGCCGGCGCGACAATTGAAGAATTATGATTGGTGGGTGCTGGGACATTTAAGCGTTTCGACCCTTTTCTACTTCATCCCTGAAAAATTGACGGCTTGGAGAATTCATTCCAAAAGTTCCGGCTATGGCCGTGTCGGGACTTTAGCGCTTGTCAGACTTCACTCCTTCCTTATGAAATATTATGAATCACTGCTGGAAATGATAGCCAGTACCTCCTTGCTTCAAAGAAAATCACAGCTGGAACGTTCTTATGCCCTTCTTCGGGCGATCAAGGAAAGAAAATGGGCGTTTCTTTGCGGCAGAATCATTTGCCATCCCTTAACCGCCTTGCGTTTTTTGGGCTTTTTCATTTTGAGGAATTTAATGTTTCTGAAGGAGCGGGAGGCTTAAATGCCGCGCACCGTTGATATTATTATTCCTACATTTAATGCTTATGACCATGTGGTGGCCTGTGTCAGCAGTGTACTCAATCACACAACGGGGGTCGATTATCGTCTGATTTTAATCAATGACGCCAGTACGGATGAAAGAATAGACGGCTTTTATAAGTCTTTGGCTGGTGGCAATATCCTTTATCTCAAAAATGAAATCAATCTGGGATTTGTAAAAAGCTGCAATCGCGGTATGAAGCAATCAGAAATAAATGATGTGCTGTTCCTTAATACGGACACGATCGTGACTAAAGACTGGCTGAAAAATCTGCAAAAAGCCGTTTATCAAAAACCCGATATTGGCGGCGCTATTCCGCTTTCCAATCACGCCTCGGTTTATTCCATTCCGGAACTTTCCCGTTTGGAGCCCGAATCGGTTCAAAAGGCCGGAGAAATTTTAAGCGCTTATGAGACGGATGAAATTCACGAAATTCCTACGGCCGTCGGATTTTGTTTTTATGTCAAACGGGAAGTCATCCGCCAAATCGGTTATTTTGATGAGATTTTCGGCCGCGGTTACGGGGAAGAAAATGATTTTTGCATGCGTGCGCACGAAAAGGAATTTCGTTTTGTCCTCGCCAGCAATGCCTTTGTTTATCACGAAGGGCATATTTCAATGAGTGCGGCAGGGATTTTAAAACCCGGCCAGTCCACATTGTCAAAACATGAACAGATCCTGAACGAACGTTATCCTTATTATCAATCCATGAATGAAAAATACCTGCAAAGCGGTGTTCTTGACCGGCTGAAGCAAAAAGTGACGGAACGTTTGCGGCAGAACAATCCTCCGCTGGCACGCAAAATTCTTTTTTATCTTCATAACCCTATCGACGGCCGGAGCACGGGAGGCGCGGAATTTCATGTGGCCGATCTTGTCCGCTCATTCCGGGATATTTACACCTGCTATGTGACTTACATTCACGATAACCGGATTTTTGTTGAAGAATACACGGCGGGACTGCGCACCACATTTCTTTACGAGCTTCCTTGCCCGCCTTTTTTTCTCTCGCTTGAAAATCCTCCGCTTCAGGAGCTTTACCGAAATATCCTGAAAGAATTTAAAATCGATATTCTGCACGTGCATTTGACCATGAACAATAGCCTGGATATCGTTCATGCAGCCAAATCGCTCGCGCTTCCGGTTTTTATGACTCTTCATGATTATTACGCGATCTCACCGGATTTTAATTTGCTTTATAAATTTAAAGATGGCAAGTGGCAGGGGGAACGCGAACCTTTAATGGAATATTTCTTTGCCCATTACGGATTCTGGGGAGTAAATGTCCGAGCTTGGCGCCGCAAAATGGCGGAGGCCTTGCGGTTTGTGGACGAGTTGATCTTTCCTTCTGAATCTGCCTTAAAGGAATTCCGAAAAATTTTCTGGCGCACAAACGGGATGAAGGTGATTGAACACGGCGCGCCCTCTTATTGCCAGAAATCTCCCATGGACGGTTGGAAAGACAAACCCTTTTCGGTTTGTTTTCTTGGATACAGTCAAGGTCCGCAAAAAGGTTATGCGGTGATTCAAAAAATCATTCCGCGGCTTTTGCATCAAAATATTCCGGTTCATATGCTGGGAACCGATGCTCGTTTTTGGAAAAAGTTTACGGGCAATAAAAATTTTCATGTGCACGGAACTTATAAGCGCGAAGACGTGATCGGCAAACTTCAGCAGATTAAACCCAATCTCATCGGTATTCTCTCCATTTGGCATGAAACCTATGCCTACACGTTAACCGAAGCTTGGGCCGCGGGAATCCCGGCGATTGTCGGGCCTCTCGGCGCAACGGCCGAACGGGTGAGCCGTCACGGCGGAGGCGTCGTACTGAAAGGTTTTGATCCGTCCGAATTTTTGAATGAAACGCTTCGCCTGAAATATCACCGAAAGTGTTATCAAAAATTAGTGGATGAGGTAAACAATTTGAAATTGAGAAGTCTGGAAGAAGCCAAACAAGATTATCAAAAGCTTTACGAAAGCTATTTCAAAAACAGTTCCGACAAGTCTCCCGAAGGCTCTCCGGTTTTTTCTTCTTCGCAAACGGGAGAGCAAAATTTCAAACAATATGCCGCCCCTAAAGCACGCAATTATGGGGGAGAGGCATTCCATAGGATTAACCTTTTACGGGCAGCCTTGAGGCGGTTTGCAGGGAGATTGCTTTATGGTTATCTTGATTCCTTCCTGAAGAGGCAGGCTCCTGGGGCAGAATGCCTTTCCATAGAACCCCAGCCTATTCCCGGGGTTCCTGACGCCCAAGAAGCCCCTCTCCCAGAAATAGATGTTTACGCTCAATAAGGGCTGTTGTATTCTATAGCGAAATTTGTGAACCTCAAATCCCGGGAGGCTCCAACATGAAACTGAGAGATATTTTAAAGATCAAGGGATCAAAAGTTTGGACTGTAAGAGAAGATCAAACCCTCCTTGACGCCATTCATATTCTCGTCAATCAGAAAATCGGCGCTCTTTTAATTTTCAATAAGAAAAACCGGCTCGTGGGCATTATTTCCGAACGGGACATGATGAATGCCTGCTATGCGCATAGCAAAGAGCTCGGGATTATCCCTGTAAGTGATTGGATGACCGAGAAAGTCATCATTGGCTCCCCGGAAGATGATGTTAAGGACATTATGGCCATTATGACCGAAAAAAGGGTTCGCCATATTCCGGTGATGGTGGAAAACGAACTGCAAGGCATAGTCTCGATTGGGGACATCGTGAAGTCCCTCCTTCAGGACACCGCGCATGAAATCCAGTATTTGAAGGAATTTATGTACGGATCCGCCCCCGAGGGGCTATAAGAGAGATTGACACCCAAATTGAAATACTTCAGAATATCCCGCTTGCGGTAACAGTTTAACCCCCAAGACAATGGATAAGACAAAAATAATGCGCCCTCAGGGCCTCTACGATCCTCAATTTGAACACGATTCCTGCGGTGTGGGATTTGTGGTGGATGTTAAAGGAAAAAAATCCCACAAAATTGCCCAGCAGGCGCTTAACGTTCTCTTAAATCTCCGCCACCGGGGTGCCTGCGGCTGTGAAGCCAATACGGGCGACGGGGCCGGAATCCTTCTTCAAATTCCTCACACCTATTACAAACAAGAATGCGCCAAGGCTAGCGTTAAACTTCCTTCCGCTAAAGAATACGGCGTGGGCATGATTTATCTTCCTCCGGATGAAGCCGAGCGCCGCATTTGCGAAAAAATGTTCGAAGAAATTGTGAAGGAAGAAGGCCAGCACTTTCTGGGATGGCGTACGGTTAAAACTGACGATAGCACGCTTGGACCCACGGCGCGGGCCAGCGAGCCGGTGGTTCGGCAGGCTTACGTGGGAAGAAATCTCAAATTAAACGGCGACGATGCCTTTGAGCGAAAACTTTATGTCATTCGCAAGCGTGCCGAAAATGCCATTCGTTATGCCAAAGTGAAAGGCGGAAATTATTTTTATATTTCAAGCCTTTCTTACAAAACCGTAATTTACAAAGGCATGCTGATGTCCGAGCAAGTGGAAGAATTTTTCCCCGAGCTCGCCGATCCTGCTGTCGAAACCGCGCTGGCGCTGGTTCACTCGCGTTTTAGCACCAACACTTTTCCCAGCTGGGACCGCGCCCATCCTTATCGTTACATTGCTCATAACGGCGAAATCAATACCCTCCGCGGCAATGTGAATTGGATGCATGCCCGTCAAGCCATGTGCGCTTCTGATCTTTTCAAAGACGACATGAAAAAAATCATGCCGGTGATTGCTCAAGACGGCAGTGATTCGGCCATGTTCGATAATTGTCTGGAATTTCTGGTGCTGGGCGGACGCTCTCTGCCGCATGCCATGATGATGATGATTCCCGAGCCCTGGTCCAATCACGAAAGCATGAGCGATGAGAAAAAAGCCTTTTATGAATATCACAGTTCTTTGATGGAACCTTGGGACGGTCCGGCCTCGATTGCTTTTACGGACGGAGTTAAAATCGGCGCGACTTTGGACCGCAACGGGCTTCGTCCTTCGCGTTATTATGTCACCAAAGATAATCTTGTGATTATGGCTTCCGAAGTGGGAGTGCTTGAGGTGGCCCCGGAAAACGTGCTTCATAAAGGACGTCTTCAGCCGGGCCGCATGTTTTTGATTGATACCGAAGAAGGCCGCATTGTGGCTGATGATGAAATTAAGAAAAAAATCTCCACCGCCCAGCCTTACCGTGTTTGGCTGAAAGAAAATTTAATCAAGCTGGATGAACTCCCCGAAGCCCAGCATATTCAGGAGCCGGATCACAAAACTGTCCTCACACGCCAGCAGGCATTCGGCTATACCTTTGAAGATTTGCGCATTCTCATGGCGCCCATGGCCAAAGACGGTGTGGAACCTGTCGGCTCCATGGGAACCGACACGCCGCTTGCCGTCCTTTCGAACCGGCCCCAGCTTCTTTACAATTATTTCAAACAGCTTTTTGCCCAAGTCACCAATCCGCCGATTGATTGCATTCGCGAGGAAATTATTACTTCCACGGAAACAACAATTGGGCCGGAACGCAATTTACTTCTCCCGGAACCCAAAAGCGCCCGGCAAATCAAATTAAAAAGCCCGGTTCTCACCAATGAAGAATTTGAAAAATTGCGCCAAATCAAACATCCGGATTTTAAATCCGTCACACTGCCGATTTTGTACGACGCCAACGGCGGGGGAAAGGCGCTCGAGTCGGCGCTTGAAAAACTTTTTGAACTCGCCAGCCGCGCCATTCGAAACGGCGCCAATTTGTTGATTCTTTCCGACCGGGGCATCCATCATGATCATGCCGCGATTCCGGCGCTCTTAGCGGTTTCAGGTCTTCATCATCATTTGATTCGTGAGGGGACGCGCACCAAAGTAGGCTTGGTTCTTGAATCCGGGGAGCCGCGCGAAGTGCATCATTTCGCCCTTTTGATCGGCTATGGAGCCGGCGCCATCAATCCTTATCTTGCCTTCGAAACGATGGACGACATGATTCGTCAGGGAATTCTAAAAGACGTGGATCATAAAACAGCGGTGAAAAATTTCGCCAAGGCTGTTGCCAAAGGGGTGGTCAAGACCATGTCCAAAATGGGGATTTCCACCATTCAAAGTTATCGCGGCGCCCAGATTTTTGAAGCCATCGGGCTCAATCATTCGGTGGTGAATAAATATTTCACCTGGACTCCTTCGCGCATTGAAGGAGTGAGCATTGAGACTTTGGCCGAAGAAGTTTTGCGGCGGCACCGGCACGCTTTTCCGGAAAGATCGGTCAACGGAAAGACCCTTGATCCGGGGGGACAGTATCAATGGCGCAAAGACGGCGAATATCATCTTTTCAATCCCGAAACCGTTCACAAACTTCAATTTGCGGTGCGCAATAATAATTACAAAGTATTCAAAGAATATTCCAAGGCCGTGGACGAACAATCGAAACATTACTGCACACTGCGCGGACTTCTTGAATTTAAATTTTCCGGCAAATCTATTCCGATCGAAGAAGTCGAATCCGTAGAAGCCATTGTGAAACGGTTTAAAACCGGCGCTATGTCTTACGGTTCGATCAGCAAAGAGGCGCATGAAAGTCTTGCCATTGCCATGAA
This sequence comes from Candidatus Omnitrophota bacterium, assembly GCA_016196565.1. Next base: position 26,637 of record JACPXK010000003.1, read on the forward strand.
TCGCATCGGCGGCAAAAGCAATACCGGCGAAGGCGGCGAAGATCCGGCCCGGTACGAGCTTGATGCGAACGGGGATTCGCGCAATAGCGCGATCAAACAAGTGGCCTCCGGCCGTTTCGGCGTGACCAGCCTTTATCTTGTGAAAGCCAAGGAACTTCAAATTAAAATGGCGCAGGGCGCAAAGCCCGGAGAAGGCGGCCAGCTTCCGGGCGCCAAAGTTTATCCCTGGATTGCCAAAGTCCGTCATGCCACACCCGGCGTCGGTTTGATTTCTCCGCCGCCGCATCATGATATTTATTCCATCGAAGATTTGGCGGAGCTTATTCATGATCTTAAAAATTCCAACACTCAAGCACGCATCAGCGTAAAACTTGTGGCTGAAGTAGGCGTGGGAACCATTGCCGCGGGAGTTGCCAAGGCCCACGCCGATGTCGTGTTGATCAGCGGTTATGACGGCGGAACCGGGGCTTCACCGCAGTCCAGCATCAAGCACGCCGGAATTCCGTGGGAACTTGGTTTGGCCGAAACTCATCAAACCCTTGTTCTCAATAATTTAAGAAGCCGTATTGTGGTGGAAACCGACGGCCAGCTCAAAACCGGCCGTGATGTGGCCATCGCAGCGCTTCTGGGCGCCGAAGAATTCGGTTTTGCCACCGCGCCTCTTGTGGCACTCGGCTGCATTATGATGCGTGTCTGCCATCTCAATACTTGTCCGGTGGGAGTGGCCACCCAAGATCCCGTTTTAAGGAAAAAATTTTCCGGCGATCCGCAGCACGCCGTCAATTTTATGCTTTTTATCGCCCAGGAACTCCGCGAAATTATGGCCCAGCTCGGAATACGCACACTCAATGAAATGGTCGGCCGCACGGATAAATTAGAAATGAAAAAGGCAGTGGATCATTGGAAGGCACAAGGGTTGGATTATTCCAAAATTCTCTGCCAGCCGGATGTTCCCGCGGAAGTCGGCCGTTATTCGCAAATTCCTCAGGACCACGGTTTGGATAAAGCCCTGGACAACACCACACTTCTTAAAATTTGCGAACCCGCGCTTGCACGTAAAGAAAAAGTCAAAGCGGAGATTCCGATTAAAAATGTCAATCGTGTGGTGGGAACGATTGTGGGGAGCGAACTCACGCGCCGCTTCGGGCCCGAAGGCCTGCCGGATGATACGATTCATCTTAAATTCAAAGGATCTGCGGGGCAAAGCTTTGGGGCTTTTGTTCCCCGCGGCATGACGCTTGAGATCGAAGGGGATGCCAATGATTATGTGGGCAAAGGACTTTCAGGCGGAAAAATTATTGTTTATCCTCCCAAAGGTTCTACGTTTGTTCCCGAAGAAAATATTATTATCGGAAATGTTGCGTTTTACGGCGCCACCGCCGGCGAGGCTTATATTCGCGGTATGGCAGGTGAGCGTTTCGGTGTGCGTAATAGCGGTGTTCATGCGGTGGTGGAATCGGTCGGCGATCATGGCTGTGAATACATGACCGGAGGCCGTGTGATCGTGCTAGGGCCGACGGGCCGCAATTTTGCGGCTGGAATGTCGGGCGGCATCGCGTACGTGCTGGATGTGGCCGGAACTTTTCCTGCACTTTGCAATCAACAAATGGTGGGACTTGAAAAAGTTGAAGACCCCCGTGAAATCGAAGAGCTTCGCATGATGATTTCCAATCATGCGAAGTACACCGAAAGTAAACGCGCCAAACAAATTCTCGATCTCTGGGATGATATGATTTCCAAATTCGTGAAGGTCCTGCCCAAAGATTATAAACGGGTTCTCTCCGCGCTTGAAAGAATGAAAAGCGCAGGCCTCAGCGGCGATCAAGCCATTATGGCGGCCTTTGAAGAAAATTCCCGCGATCTTTCCCGTGTAGGTGGTAATTAAGTTTATGGGAAAGCCAACCGGATTTATCGAGATTAAACGTGAACTTCCCAAAGACCGTTCTCCTCAGGAACGCATTAAGGATTGGAATGAATTTCACGAGCATATGCCCGAGAAAAAACTTCAGGATCAGGGCGCGCGCTGCATGGATTGCGGTGTTCCGTTCTGCCATACGGGTAGTTTGCTGGCGGGAATGGCTTCCGGATGCCCCGTCAATAATCTCATTCCGGAATGGAATGACCTCGTTTATCGCGGGCTTTGGCGCGAAGCCTTAGACCGTCTTCATAAAACCAATAATTTCCCGGAATTTACCGGACGTGTTTGTCCCGCGCCTTGCGAAGGTTCTTGTGTGCTCGGCATCAGTGAACCCGCGGTGACCATTAAAAATATTGAAGCCTCCATTATTGATAAGGGATTTGAAGAAGGATGGGTGGTTGCCGAACCTCCCGCCAAACGCACGGGCAAAAAAGTTGCCGTAGTGGGTTCCGGTCCGGCCGGACTTGCTGCCGCGGCCCAGCTTAACAAAGCCGGGCATTGGGTCACCGTTTATGAACGCGCGGACCGTATCGGCGGACTTTTGATGTATGGAATTCCAAATATGAAGCTCGACAAAAAAATCGTCCAGCGCCGTATCGATCTTATGGCGGATGAAGGCGTCAAATTTATTACGGGTACCGAAATCGGAAAAGACATTCCGGCCAAAAAACTTCTCGAGGATTTTGACGCGCTTGTGCTTGCGGGCGGGGCCACCAAACCGCGCGATCTTCCGATCGAAGGACGAAACCTCAAAGGCATTCATTTTGCTATGGAATTTTTGCACGCCAATACCAAAAGCTTGCTCGATGGCAAAAGAAACGGCAAGTTTATTTCGGCCGAAGGAAAAGATGTCATTGTGATCGGAGGCGGGGACACAGGGACGGACTGTGTGGGAACTTCTATGCGTCACGGCTGTAAAAGTTTGGTTCAGCTTGAAATTCTTCCCAAACCGCCGCTGGAACGCGCGGGTGATAATCCATGGCCCGAGTGGCCCAAGGTTTACAAACTCGATTACGGTCAGGAAGAAGCCGCCGCCAAGTTTGGTGATGATCCCCGCAAATATCTTGTGACCGCCAAAAAATTTGTGGGCGACGATCAAGGCCAAGTCAAAGAAATTCATCTTGTTTCTATCGAATGGGCCAAAGATGATAAGGGCCGTTTTATTCCCAAGGAAATTCCGGGCTCTGAAAAGGTGCTGCCGGCCGGGCTTGTGCTGCTTGCCATGGGATTTTTAGGACCTGAGGATACGGTCCCCGGTCAGCTGGGGGTAGAGCGCGACGAACGTTCTAATGTGAAAGCCGAATACGGCCGTTTCGCGACCAATATTCCTAATATTTTTTCGGCCGGCGATATGCGCCGCGGACAAAGCCTGATTGTGTGGGCCATCAACGAAGGCCGCGGGGCCGCTCGCGCGGTGGACGAATATCTCATGGGCGCCACGGACCTTCCCTAATTATGGAAATTCAAAACTCTCTTATCATTTTGGATCTTGAAACCACCGGTATTTGGGTGGAAAAAGACAAAATTATCGAGATGGCTTTTCTTAAATGTTCTCCCGACGGCTCGCGCCAAACTTATCACAAAAGAATCAATCCCGGCATGCCGATTCCTCACGTGGTCAGCCAGCTTACCGGCATTCATGATGCCGATGTCAAAGACGCTCCCTTTTTCAAAAGTGTTGCGGCAGAAGTTTTGGAATTTTTGAAAGACTCGGATTTTGCCGGTTTTAATGTGGAACGATTCGATTTGCCGCTTCTGGAAAGAGAAATGTTCGAGGCCGGCCTTCGTTTTGAATGGCAGTCTCGTCATATTTATGATGCCCAAAAGGTTTATCATTTGAATGAAAAGCGCGATCTTACGGCGGCTTACCGTTTTTATTGCGGCAAGGATCTGGACGGCGCCCATTCTGCCTTGGCCGATGCCGAAGCGACTTTTGAAATCCTCAAGGCCCAAGTCGTTAAATATGGCAATGGAAAAAAGTCCGTGGAAATTTTAAAGGAATTCAATTATCAAAGCCTGGATTCGTTTTACGATCAAAAAAAACAATTCCGCTGGTGGAACGGAGAACTTTATCCCACCTTCGGAAAATATAGAAAGCGCTTAAGCCTTCAGGAAATTGCCCGTAAAGATCCCAAGTACCTGGATTGGATACTTTCCCAGGAGTTTGGTGACGATGTCAAAATTCTCGTAGAAGACGCGCTTAAAGGCCAGTTTCCAACCCTCGAAACCACCGTAGACCGTCATTCTGAGGCCAAAGGCCGAAGAATCTCAGACAGGGATCCTTCGCTCGGCGGAGCAGTCCTTTAGGATCGCTCAGGATGACGATGCCCGACTCTCCTCATCATCCTGAACTCGAACACGCCATACGGCTTGAACGTGAAGCCGGCGACCTTCTTTTCCAAAAAAAAATCGATGAAGCCTTTCAAGCTTATGACAAAGCGGCCCGGCTTTATCAGAAATTGAATGAGCATTTAAAATCCGCATTCTGTTTTGCCTCCGCAGCCACATGCTGGAACATTCACACAGGATGGCAGCCAATGCGCAACGCGGCAACGCGCAATGACTTGGCCGCGCGTGAAGCCGTAAAAGCCAAACATTATGCCTATGCCCGCTGGCTTTTCCGTGAGGCTTCGCTTCTCTACGAGCAAGAAGGGGATTATGAAAAATACTCTTCCTGTTTTACGGCCGCCCAGGATACGTATGTCCGTTACAATTGGGACATTTTTATCCGCGGCAGGGAACAGGGACAAATGGATTTGACGGGGCGAAAAGTCAATTTGAAGGACCGCATCATGGCCCTCGTTCAAGGCATTTTTGGGATTATAAGCAAAATTCTTTGGGGCTACGGAGAACTTCCTTTCAACACCTTTATCGTAGGCTCCGTAGTGATTCTTACAAGCGCCTATTTGTATCACATTTCAGGCATGATTCATGCCGGCGGCGTTCAGCGGCCGGTCGATTTTTTTGAAGCCTTGTATTTCAGCGTCGTAACTTTTTCCACGGTAGGTTATGGGGACTATGTCCCGCTCGGATGGGTACGGTTCATCGCTGTTTTAGAAGCCTTCTCAGGGATTTTTCTCATGCCTCTATTCGTCATCTGTCTTTCCCGCCGCTACCTCCGCGTTTACCGCTAACTTCAAGCTGAACAGAAACCATTTTATATTGCATGTATTTTTAAAAAATCGCAACTATATATAAATAAACGAGTTAAAACTATAGCCTTATATTGCATTGTTTTTCAGTCTATTGGTAGCCATAGAGTTTGAGTTATATTGATTTTATACTTCTTTTATATTTCAAATGGACCAAAAAGATGATAGATTATCTCTCGCCATGAATACAGAAAAACTTTGGACACAAAAAGCACGTCAGTTATACCGGCAAAGCCTGCATCCCGTGCCGCATGAACTTAACGAGCTGGATTGGAAAACGGCTCTCTCCGAAGACAAGGATCGAATAGCCGAGCATCTTTCTGCATTTGCCAATCATCCGGGTGGCGCCTTCTTTTTATTTGGTGTTAGTCCAGACGGAAAAAGTTGCGGCCTGGGTCAGGATACGATTCATGAGATTATCAAAAAACTCAGTAATCTGGCGCGTCAAGCCGTGGAGCCACCGCAAGCCGTCGATCATTTTATCGATCAAGATCCCCAAACGGGTGATGCGGTTTTATTTGTGCATATACCAGAATCTTCGCAGAAGCCCGTCCATTTGCGGGGGAAGGGCGTTGAATATTCATTTATTCGAAGCGGGGGCCAAACACGAAAGATGAGTAAGCAAGAGATCGTCAGCGTCGTACTCACATCAAAAACGCTGCGCTATGAAGACCTCGAAGCTCTTCGATGTCAAGAATCCGATGTTCTGGAACTGCTGGACCATGAAGCCTTTTTTCAGCTTTTGGGGATTCCATCCCTCGCTGGAATGGAAAAAGATGCAATCATTGAACAATTGGTTAATCAAAAGCTGATTTATCGAAATGGTGGTGAAATTTCGATCAGCAATCTTGGAGTGATTACTGCAGCGCGTAATTTTGATCTTTTTTCCGGTAAAGAGCGTTTCTCAGTACGGGTGATCCGTTATCGCGGAGTATCCCGCGTTGAGACGGAAAACGAAAAAGAGTTTAAACAAGGTTATGGGACTGGTTTCCAGAACATAATCCGGTATGTGCTCGGTCAGCTGCCGACGAGCGAAGTAATCCAAGATGCCCTCAGACGAAATGCCCCCATTTATCCCGAGATTACAGTACGTGAGCTTGTGGCCAATGCACTAATTCATCGTGACTTTTTGATGACTGGAATGAATCCCATGATTGAAATTTTTTCGGACAGAAGGGAAATTACCAATCCGGGAACTTTACTGCCGTCGATTCTTCTTGAACGCCTGTTTGATATGGCGCCTGAATCCCGCAATGAATCCTTTGCAGCCTTGATGCGTCGTCTCGGGATTTGTGAGGAGCGCGGCAGCGGAATCGACAAGGCATTATTTGCGGTTGAAGTCTATGGACTTCCGCCCGTCAAATTTTTGAACGGTCCCAACGCTTTTAAAGCTATTTTGTACAGTCCAAGGACCTTTAAACAAATGTCGCCCGATGAACGTCTGGAGGCATGCCTTCAGCACTGTTGTATCCGCTATTATGTCGCGCAAACCTCTATGACCAACGCATCATTTAGAAAACGGCTTGGCCTCAAGGACGGGCAGTATGTGACGGCTTGGCGTATTATTGACACCGCCATAGAAAAAAAATGGATTAAATCCCGGGATTCAAAAAAAGGCTCACGAAAATATGCCGCCTACATTCCTTTCTGGGCATAAAAGAGCGGATGATTAGCCGAATCAACTGGGTAATGGGTAAAGGCCATGCTTAGGAGTTTCATTCAAATAACAGCGTTGCTTGTAACTTTGATCGCTTCCTTTTTTTGGATTCGCGGGTCTATTACGCTTTCCGTTAAAGATATAGCGGCGCTTGCAGGGACCTACTGGGATTACAATCCGAACACTTTAAAAAATTTGGCTTCTCAAAAAGCTGATTCATTGATCGCTGCGTTACTTTTAATTCTCAGCTTTGTCCTTCAATTTTTTAACGCAGCATGGCCAATGAGATGGGATGATTTTGCGATAAATAAAAAGGGGATTGTTTACGCCGTCATTTTTTCTTCATTTGTTTTTCTGATTTGTTACGTTGGGGCCTCCTTTATGAGCAAACATTTTTGTTCAAAGGCACAGACCTTATTGCAGGAAAAGAAATAATATGACTAGCGGCAACTGGAACGATGCCAGAGGGTTCAGGGCTGGTAAATTATATTTCATTAAATTTAGCATGGAAAATGAACAATTTTGGGGGGAGATCGGACTAATATGGATTTGAATAAATTCACTCTAAAATCTCAAGAAGCCATCGCGAACGCGCAGACCAAAGCCGTTGAATTCGGCCATCTCGAAGTCGACGGAGAACACTTGCTTTTTTCCCTCCTCGAACAAACGGACGGGCTTTTCGGCCGCCTTCTTCAAAAAATGGATATTCCGCTCGAGGCCTTTCACCTGCGTTTAAATCAGGAACTCAATAAACTTCCCAAAGTTTCGGGCTCCGGCATGGAACCCGGAAAGATTTATGTGACCAAACGCCTGAATCATCTTTTGGCCAAGGCCCAGGAAGAAACCAAGCGGATGAAGGATGAATACGTTTCGGTGGAGCACATTATTTTGGCGTTTCTGGATGAAGGAATAAAAACTCCGGCCGGCAAAATATTCCGCGAATTCAATCTTACCAAAGATAAATTTCTCTCGGCTTTAACGTCGGTCCGGGGCAATCAAAGGGTGACAAGCGCGGATCCTGAAGCCAGTTATGAGGCTTTGCAAAAATATGGAAGGGAATTAGTGGGTGAGGCACAAAAGGGAAAACTTGATCCGGTCATCGGCCGCGATCATGAAATCCGCCGTGTCATACGCATTCTCTCCCGCAAAACCAAGAATAATCCTGTGTTGATCGGAGAGCCGGGAGTTGGCAAAACGGCGATTGTGGAGGGGCTCGCTCAAAGAATCGTCAAGGGCGATGTTCCGGAAGGATTGAAAGACAAAGCCATTTTTGCCTTGGATATGGGTTCTTTAGTGGCCGGGGCAAAATACCGCGGGGAGTTTGAGGAACGTTTAAAAGCGGTGCTGCAGGAAATCAAAAAAAGCGAAGGCCGCATTCTTCTTTTTATCGATGAGCTTCATACGATTGTGGGGGCCGGAAAAGCCGAAGGCGCTATCGATGCCGGGAATATGCTCAAACCCATGCTGGCCCGCGGCGAGCTTCACTGCATCGGAGCAACAACCCTCGATGAATACCGCAAACATATTGAAAAAGACGCAGCCCTGGAACGCCGTTTTCAGCCGGTACTTGTTGAGCCGCCGAGCGTGGAAGATACGATTTCTATTTTACGCGGTTTAAAAGAAAGGTTCGAACTGCATCACGGCGTGCGTATTCAAGATGGTGCCCTGGTTTCAAGCGCGATTCTTTCTGAGCGTTATATTTCTGAGCGTTTTCTCCCCGACAAAGCGATCGATCTTGTGGACGAAGCCTGTGCCATGATCCGCACCGAAATCGATTCCATGCCCACAGAGCTTGACGAAATTTCGAGGCGTGTGATGCGGCTTGAAATCGAAGAAACTGCTTTGAAAAAAGAAAAAGACGACGCGAGTAAAAAGCGTTTGGAAGATCTTCGTAAAGAACTTGCGGAGCTTCGCGAAAAACAGTCGGTTATGAAAGTCCAGTGGGAGACCGAAAAAAAAGGAATTCAAAAACTTCAGAAACTCCGTGAGCAGATTGAAAAGATGAAATTGGAAATCGAAGCCGCGGAGCGCGAATATGACCTGAATAAGGTCGCCGAACTCCGTCATGGCAAATTGCCCGCTCTTGAGAAACAGCTCAAAGAGGAAGAAAAAAGCCTCACCAAAAAACAAAGTGATAAACGTTTGCTCCGGGAAGAAGTCACGGAAGAAGAAATCGCGGAGATTGTCTCAAAGTGGACGGGCATTCCCGTTACGCGTTTGATGGAAGGAGAGCGCGAAAAACTGCTTCATTTGGAAGATATCCTTCATCAAAGGGTTATTGGGCAGAATGAGGCCGTGCAGCTTGTGGCCGATGCCGTGCTGCGCGCGCGTGCGGGAATTAAAGATCCTAAAAAACCAATCGGGTCTTTTATCTTTTTGGGGCCTACCGGAGTCGGAAAAACGGAACTGGCCAAAACCTTGGCGCAGGCTTTATTCGACACCGAAGAAAATATGATTCGCATCGATATGAGCGAATACATGGAAAAGCACGCGGTCTCGCGTTTGATCGGAGCGCCTCCCGGCTATGTCGGTTATGAAGAGGGCGGCCAATTGACGGAAGCGGTGCGCAGAAAACCCTACTCGGTCATTCTCTTTGATGAAATCGAAAAAGCGCATCAGGATGTTTTTAATGTGTTATTGCAAATCCTGGATGACGGTCGTCTCACCGATTCGCAAGGCCGGACGGTCAATTTCAAGAATACCGTAATTATTATGACGAGCAATATCGGTTCGCAGTACCTTCTGGAAGGAATTAATGACCGGGGTGAAATCGACGAGGCCGTTCGCAGCAAAGTGCTTCTTGATCTCCGCCAATATTTCCGGCCGGAATTTTTGAACCGTGTCGACGAAACCGTTCTCTTTAAGCCTTTGAGGCGGGAAGAAATCAAAAAGATCATCGATCTTTTGACCGAAGATTTAAGAAAACGCCTGAGCGACAGGCAAATCCAAATTGAACTTACCGATGCCGCGCATGATCTTGTAGCCAAAAAAGGTTATGACCCGGTTTTTGGGGCGAGACCTCTCAAGCGCTATCTCCAGCGCGAGCTCGAAACTGCCCTTGCCCGCGCCCTTATCCGCAATGAAATCATCGAAGGCTCCAAAGTGCGCGTCGATGCTGAGGACAGTAAACTCGTATTCTCCAGTGGACGCAAACCCCTGAAAGTCTAAATCCCTGCCTTAACTCCTTTAATTTCAAAGACTTAAATCAAAATATTAAATTTAAATTCAAAGTGGACTAGTTTTGTCTGCTTTGATATACTTTGTCTGGAGATTAAACCTATGCGATTTACCACGAAAACTGAATACGGGCTGATATGCCTGATCTATATGGCCAAAAAAGAAGGGCTGGGCCCCGTGACGGTAAGGGAGATTGTCAAAGACGAACATTATTCCGTCACTTATATGGAAAAAATCCTGCAAAAACTCCGCGCCGCGAAAATCGTTGAGGCAGTTCATGGGAATCAAGGCGGTTATGTTTTGGCACGACATCCTTCCGAGATTCATTTGAAATCCATCGTGGAAGCTCTTGAAGGAAGAACATTCGAGGTTTTTTGCGAACCCAAACTTCGCAAAGAAATTGTCTGCAATCATTTTACCTTATGCGGTGTGAAATCGATTTGGCACAAAACCAAGGAAATTCTCGACAATTACTATGAATCAGTAACCTTGGAAGCCATGGCCAATAATGCCGGGGATGTGCATCATGTCTAAAACCGTGGATATTAATGAACTGGTCAATCGCGAATATAAATACGGCTTTAAAACCGAAATCGAGCCCGGCATGCAAATCAAGGGTTTGACGGAAGACACCATTCGTTTGATTTCAAGCTACAAAAAAGAGCCGGAATTTATGTTGGAATTCCGTTTGAAAGCCTTCGCTCATTGGAAAAAGATGACCGAACCTCATTGGGCCAATATTGAATATCCTCCGATCGATTATCAAAATGTCATTTATTATTCTGAGCCCAAAGTTCTTCGGGATGAAGACCGTCCCAAAAGCCTGGATGAAATCGACCCCGAACTCAAACGCACCTTCGAGAAACTCGGTATTTCTTTAATGGAACAAAAGAAGCTGGCTAACGTAGCCGTCGATGCGATTTTCGACAGTGTTTCAGTCGCCACAACTTTCAAGGAAAAACTTCGCGAGGCAGGAGTAATTTTCTGTTCTTTTTCCGAAGCGGTCCGTGAATTTCCGGAGATTGTAAAAAAATATGTGGGTTCGGTGGTACCTTACACGGATAATTTTTATGCCGCCCTTAATTCCGCCGTCTTTACCGACGGTTCTTTTGTGTATATCCCCAAAAATACGCGCTGTCCGATGGAGCTTTCCAGTTATTTCCGTATTAACACGGAGGGTTCCGGCCAATTCGAACGCACATTGATTATTTGCGAAGATAATAGTTATGTCAGCTATCTGGAAGGCTGCACGGCCCCGAAATTTGATACCAATCAACTTCATGCCGCGGTGGTGGAGCTTATTGCGCTTGAGAATGCCGAAATCAAATATTCGACGGTGCAAAACTGGTATGCGGGCGATCCCAAAACCGGCAAAGGCGGTATTTATAATTTTGTCACCAAACGCGGCAAATGCCTCGGCAATAATTCCAAAATTTCCTGGACGCAAGTCGAAACAGGATCGGCCATTACCTGGAAATATCCGAGCTGCATTTTGATGGGGGACAATTCAGTAGGGGAATTTTATTCGGTGGCGCTTACCACCGGCCGCCAGCAGGCAGACACGGGAACCAAAATGCTTCATCTCGGAAAAAACACGCGAAGCACGATTGTCTCAAAAGGAATTTCCGCGGCCCATTCCAATAATAATTATCGTGGACTTGTTTATATTGCGCCGAACGCCGCGAATGCCCGCAATTATACCCAGTGCGATTCGCTTTTAATCGGTTCCAACTCCCGAGCCAACACGTTTCCTTATGTTGATGTTCAAAACTCCACCGCCCAGCTTGGGCACGAGGCCACCACCTCCAAAATCAGCGAGGATCAGCTTTTTTATTGCCGCCAGCGCGGCATTCCCACCGAAGACGCGATGACCACCATCATCAGCGGTTTCTGCAAAGATGTTTTCCGGGAGCTTCCCGGGGAATTCGCGGTGGAAGCTACGCAGCTTTTGGGGCTGAAGCTGGAAGGGGCGACGGGGTAACAATGTCAGAAAATTCGCTTTTATCGATTCGTGATTTAAATGCTGCTGTCGTCGGAAAATCCATTTTGAAGGGAATCAATCTCGAGGTACGTGCCGGAGAAGTCCATGCCATTATGGGGCCTAACGGTTCGGGCAAAAGCACGCTGGCCAAGGTTTTGGCGGGACATCCTTCGATTGAAGTCAAATCAGGCGAGGTTCTTTATCAGGGAAAAAATCTTTTGGAGCTTGAGCCCGAAGCCCGCGCGCTTCAGGGCGTGTTTATGGCTTTTCAGTACCCTGTGGAAATTCCGGGTGTCAATAATGCGGCATTTCTTCGCATGGCCTATAACGCCAAACTCAAGGCCCAGGGAAAAGAAGAAGTGGATCCTCTGGAATTCGATACGATTCTGCGTGAAAAAATGAAAATCGTGGAAATGCCGGAAGTTTATCTGGACCGCGCCGTTAATCACGGCTTTTCGGGCGGCGAGAAAAAACGCAATGAAATTCTTCAAATGGCGGTTCTCGATCCGACACTTGCGGTTTTGGACGAAACCGATTCCGGGCTTGATATCGATGCCCTTCGCATTGTGGCGACCGGAGTCAATCGCCTGAGAAAGTCCGATAATGCCATCGTTTTGGTGACGCATTATCAAAGACTTCTGAATTATATTGAGCCTGATTTTGTGCATGTGCTGGCCGGCGGGAAAATTGTCCGTTCCGGCGGTAAAGAGCTGGCCCATGAAGTGGAGGCCAAAGGCTATGATTGGCTCGCACCGGCTGGAGCCAAATGATGAATCTAGAAAAAAAACGGGAAGCGCTTAACGGTGCGGGAGTTTTTAAAAAGAATCCGAATGCCCCAGCTTGGCTTGGGGAAATCCGCGAAAAAGCCTACGCACGTTATCAATCTTTGGGGCTTCCCACCAAGAAAATGGATTTGTGGAAATACACCAATCTCGAAAAACTTTTAAAAACGCCCTTCGGCGAAATCTCCGATAGCGGTGAAGTCCTGAAGTTTAACGCTAAAAAATTGCTTTCGGGCGTTATTTTGGGAAATTTATCTCACGCCATTGAGTATCATGCCGGCAAAATAAAACCTTTCTTGGGATTGGCGGCAGGTGAGGAAGAAAATTCCTTCGCACTTATCAATAGTTTTTCTTTTCAGGAAGGGGTTTTTCTTTATGTCCCCGCGAATGTTGTTCTGAGCGAGCCGGTGGAGCTCATTTTTTCGGGCCGTGGAGAAGAGGCAAAAGCCCCGGTTTTTTGCCCGCGTATTTTGATTGTTCTTGAAGACGGGGCAAAAGCCAATGTGACGATGCTTCAGACCAGTGTTAATTCAGAATCTTATTTTTGTAACGCTGTGGCGGAAGTCTTTCTTGGAAAAAATGCCGAACTTCATTGGGTTCAGGCGGACAGGGAATCCAAGAACGCGTTTCAGTTTTTTACGGCGAGAATACAACTTCAACGCGAAAGCCGGTTCGAAATGATCACTTTTACAAGCGGCGGCAATGTCACACGCCAAGATACTGAGATTGTGTTTCAAGGGGAGGGTGCTTCCGCGTGGGTGGGAGGGCTCGCCCTTCTTTTCGGAAATTCCGAGGCAGGACAAATCGTTACCGCGCGGCATCAGGTCTCGAATTGCACAAGCCGCCAGCTTTTCAAAAATATTCTGGCCGGTCATTCCCAAGCGGAATTTACCAGCCTGGTGCATGTGGGAAAGGGAACTCATCAATCGGATTCCAATCAGCTCAATCGCAATTTAATCCTTTCGGATTTTGCCCATGCTTATTCGCGGCCGCAGCTCAAAATTGATGCCGACGATGTGAAGGCTTCGCATGGCTCGGCCACGGGCCAGCCGGACCCCAACGAACTTTTTTATCTTCAAAGCCGGGGGCTCAGTCCCGAAACCGCACGTTTGATTTTAAGCTACGGATTTTCCGAAGAGGTTTTGGAAAAAATGCAGGATAAGGCATTAAAAGCAGAACTTGAAAAATACGTGCATGAAAATTTGGCCCTTCTTTTTCAGAAAAGGGCCGCCGGTTAAGTGGAATGGAAAAAATGATGGAAACACAAATTCTGGATGTGAAAAAAATCCGAAAAGACTTTCCCGTTCTGGCCCATAAAATGAACGGCAAGCCCCTCGTCTATCTGGACAATGCCGCAACCACGCAAAAACCAATATCGGTGATCGAAAGGGTCAATCGTTTTTACCGGGACCAATACGCCACCGTGCATCGCGGCGTTTATACCTTAAGCCAAAATTCCACGTGGGAATGCGATTTGGTGCGCGAAAGATGCCGTAAGTTCCTCAATGCCAAAAAAACCTCGGAAATTATTTTTGTGCGGGGGACGACGGAGGCCATCAATCTTGTGGCGGCGGGATACGGGCGAAAATTCGTCAAAGCCGGCGATGAAATCGTCATTTCCGGTCTTGAACATCACGCCAATATTGTGCCCTGGCAGCAGCTTTGCGAAGAAAAAAACGCCAAACTCAAAGTCATTCCAGTTAACGATTTGGGTGAGCTCGTCATCGAAGAATATGAAAAGCTTCTGAAAAGCGGCCGCGTCAAAATCGTAGCGGTCAATCATATCTCCAACGCGCTCGGCACGATCAATCCCATTCAGGAAATGATTCGCATGGCGCATGAGGCAGGGGCCGTCATTTTGATCGATGGGGCTCAGGGGGCCGCTCATCAAAAAGTGGATGTTCAGGATCTTGATTGCGATTTTTATTGTTTTTCCGGCCACAAAATTTACGGGCCGACGGGGATCGGGGTCCTTTATGGAAAGCTCGAACATTTGGAGGCCATGAATCCTTATCAAACCGGCGGAGAAATGATTGAAACCGTGACTTTCGAGAAAACCACCTTTACCAAACCCCCGCTCAAATTCGAAGCGGGGACTCCGGCCATCGCTCAAATCGTGGGGCTTGGTCCGGCGCTCGAGTACATGGAAAACTTGGCTTTCGATAAAATCGAAGCCTATGAACACGAGCTTCTGGTTGAAGCCACGCAAAAACTTTTGCAGGTGGAAGGACTTCGCATTATCGGCGAGGCCAAAAATAAAGCGGCGGTGATTTCCTTTGAGCTCGCGGACATTCATCCGCATGATATCGGCACCATTGTGGATCAAGAAGGCATCGCCATTCGCACCGGCCATCATTGCGCGCAGCCTGTGATGCAGCGTTTCGGCGTGCCGGCCACGGCCCGTGCGTCTTTTTCTTTTTACAACACTAAAGAAGAAATCGATATTCTTGTCAAAGCGCTGAAAAAAGTTTACGAGGTGTTCAAATGAGTTTTATTCAAGATACAGGTGACGGGACTGTTAAAGCGGTGAAGGTTGGAGAACCTCGGTTGGACCATCTTTATCAGGAAGTGATTCTCGATCACAACCGCAAACCTAGAAATTTTCGTGAGCTTCCTCATGCAACTCAATATTCTCATGGCCGGAATCCCCTTTGTGGTGATGATTATCATATTTATTTAGAAGTCGGCGGTGGAGGAATTATTCAAGATGTGGGATTTCAAGGTTCGGGATGTGCAATCTCAAAGTCGAGCGCCTCAATTATGACGACTATGATTAAAGGGAAAACAGTCCAAGATGCGGCTAATCTTAAAGATAATGTCATCGAATTGCTGACAAGAGATCAAGTCCCACAGGGGGTCAAAGTCAATAGTGGGAATATGAAAATTTTTGAAGGAGTCAAAGAATTTCCCGTTAGAGTCAAATGTGCAACTCTGGCTTGGCAGGCTTTACAAGACGCTTTAAAAGACGTCCGTTCTTAGCTATAATCCTTTCCGTTCCGGGTTGCTGACCGTCCGGTGGTTTCCTAAAACCACCATTCATCAGCCGAAAAATCGACAGCCCCGATTTCTCCCATAAAATTAATGACAGGAGGAGAAATCTATGTCGATTAAAAGCTGGCCTAACGTTGAAAGACCACGAGAGCGTTTAATTGAGCAAGGAGCGGAGGTTTTGTCCGAATCCGAGCTTCTCGCCATACTGCTTCGAAACGGAATTCACGGCAAAGACGCCGTTGCCCTTTCGCGGGAAATGCTGAAGACCTTCGGTGGATTACGCGGGCTTCTTTCCGCGGGCAAAAATGATCTCAAAAAAATTAAAGGCCTCGGATTTGCAAAAATTGCCATTTTGCTGGCGGCAAGTGAAATCGCCAAACGCCAGTTAAAATCCGAAATGATCGGCAAAAACGTCATCCGGGATCCCCGGTCGGTTTTGAATTATCTCACCTTTTCTCTTCGTGATCATAAACGCGAAATCTTCAAAGTTCTTTTTCTCGACAAGGGAAATCGAATGATCTGCGAAAAAGATCTTTTTGAGGGAACCATCGATGAAGCGGCAGTTCATCCCAGGGAAGTGGTCAAAGCCGCTCTTGAAAATCATGCTACCGCGATTATCTTAGTGCACAATCATCCTTCCGGAAGGGCGGAGCCAAGCCCTGAGGATCGCGAGATTACCCGCAGGCTTCAAGCCGCGTGTGCCACAATTTCCGTGCGCATTCTTGATCATATTATCATCGGTGACAATCAGCATTTCAGTTTTAACGAACATCAGATGCTTTGAAAAGTTCCTTCCGCCGGGTATAATCAAGCCCGTCCATAAACCTATGATTTCTCATCAGCATAAATTCATTTTTGTCGAAATTCAGAAAACAGCAAGCAAGACCGTACGTACCACCTTAGGCGCTAAACACGCGGATCATTTCACCGTTCAAAAACTGATTGAGCAGCATGGAAAACCGGTGTGGGAGGAATATTTTACTTTTACTTTCGTCAGAAACCCTTGGGCCCGCCTTGTCTCAGGTTATTTTTTCCGTCGTGATGGGGGAAACGGGTCTGGAAAAGATCTGGATTGGGCCAAGCTTTATCCGCCGACATTTAAGGAATTTTGTTCCAATCTCGAATTTTTTCAAAATATTCCGGGAGAAAATATGTTCATCACCCAATACGACTGGCTTGCTACGATGGAAGGCAAAATCGAATTGGATTATCTCGGCCGTTATGAAACGCTGGATCAAGATTGGGAGGCTATTTGCAAGCGGCTTACTTTTTCCTTCCAGGCCCTCCCGAAGATTAATGTAGGAAGGCATGATTCCTATCAAGCCTATTATGATTCCCAGACGCGGGAGATAGTTGCAGAACATTATCAAAAAGACATTGAGTATTTTGGTTATACCTTTGACCGGTGAATCTCCGCTTATGAAAATTTGCCTGACAACTTATTACGACGAATCGTATCAAACATTGGGGGATATGTGCTGGAGTTCCATTAAGAAATACGCCGCACGATATGGTTATTCCTGCGAACGTTTCCAAGCCATCGAATCAGACCGCCCGAAACCCTGGAATAAAATTCTCGTGATCTCAAAACTTTTTGATCGGGGTTATGACTATGTTTTTTGGCTGGATGCCGACGCGCTGTTTGTGCGTTTTGACCGGGACATTTCCAGCGAAATTGAAGAAGGCAAGGATTTGTATTTGGTAAAGCATTATCGCCTGGGCGGGGAAGTCCCTAATACGGGAGTGATGCTCATCCGTAATTGCCAAGAAAGCCGCGATCTTTTGCAAAAAATGTGGGATTGCAAGCATCATTTAAACTGTTATTGGTGGGAAAACGCGGCCTTCATCGAAGTGGCGGGGCTTGCGGGGCTTGTGCCTGAATCACGGCGTTTTATGTTTAGCCCGGAAATATTATCGCAATCCCCGGACCCGGCAATAAAGCGCAAAATCAAATGGCTTAGCGTGAGGTGGAATCACACCCCAGTGAGTCCGCCTATTTCTGATTTCATCATACGCCATTATGCCGGCGCCTCTCATCAGGAACGTCTGGAAGGAATGGCTGGAGAAATCCGGAAGACCAGTCTCTTCTATTACTTCAAGGAGTCCCTCATTAACAGATTCAGAAAAAAAATAAAACATCTCTGGCCACTCCGGCATTCCGGGGTTCGTCACAAATTGCGGCGTATGGGAAAAGTGCTTCAGAAAAAAAAGAAACCGCGAGTTCTTTTCGATCTACGGAGAGCGGGTATTGGAAATATGATTGAAGCCACGCCGGCTATCAAAGCGCTAAAACAGCTTTATCCTGATAGTGCGATGGACTTATGGACAAGTCCCAAAGAGCTGTTAACTCCTGGCCCGGGTGCGCCGGACATTCATCATATTTATTCGACGGAAGAAATTCCACCGGATCTCGATCATTATGATCTCCGGTTTAATCTCACGTATGATCTGGCTCAGTCGAATCGTGTTTTGGGCAATGCGATTTGGATCAAACCTCCTTTAGATCAAAGCGAGGAAGATTATTATTTGGATAGAATACGCTGGCTTGGTTACAAAGGGCCGAAGCCGGCGTATTATGCTGCCGTCAAGCCCGTGGATTTGGATTTTCCGCCGGAACGGTTGAAAATAGCCATTGTCAATTGCGGGAAAGAAGAAAATATGGGCTTGCGCGGTGAAAGCAAACGCTGGCCTTACTACAATCAATTGATCCATCAGTTGATGGAAAAGGCCCAAGTTCAAATTTATTTAATTGGAAGTGCCAGGGATGAATATCTCCTGACGGTTGCTTCAGACCGTGTCATCGATTGCAGGGGAAAATACAGCCTTCCTCAAACCGCTTTTATCTTGAAGCAATGTGATCTTGCCATTGGCAATGACTGCGGGCCGATGCGTATGGCCAATGCCGTGGGAACAAAATGCTATATCCTTTGGGGGCCGACTTCGGAGATAAAAAATGCTTATCAAGGCGATTATGTTTCGATTTTTAATCCGAATCTGGACTGCCGGCCCTGTCAAGGTGCAGGGCGAGACCAAGAATGTCAAAGCCAGGAATGTCTTTACGGGCTTTATCCGAATGATGTTTTATGCAAAATCGAAGAAATCGAATCTTATTCCTATGAGCTTCTTACTCGATGAAAAACTCATCGGCTGACGCGCCTTACTTGTCGGTGATCATTGCGGTTTATAATGAAGTTGAAAATTTACCCCTCTTGCTAGAATCCCTTTCCGGCGTCCTTGAAACCATGTCCTCTTCCTACGAAATTATTGCCGTCGATGACGGGTCCACGGACGGTTCCGATCAATTTCTAAAAAAAGAAGCTGCCAATTATCCTTATCTTCGAGCCGTACTGCTTCGCCGCAATTACGGTCAAACGGCTGCTTTTGCGGCGGGCTTCCGGCATGCGCTCGGTCAAGTGATTGTGACTATGGATGGGGACCTTCAAAATGACCCGTCCGATATTCCTTCGCTTCTTGCCAAACTTGAAGAGGGCTACGACCTGGTGACTGGCTGGCGGCAGAATCGCCAGGATTCGATGCTGACAAGAATTGTCCCTTCTCAAATTGCTAATGGAATAATCAGCCGCGTCTTTGGTCTCAAATTGCATGATTGCGGCTGCTCCTTAAAGGCTTTCCGCTCTGAGATTGTTTCCAATCTTCATTTATACGGAGAGCTGCATCGGTTTATTCCTATTTTGGCCTACGTGGAAGGTGCCCGGGTGGCTGAAATTCCTGTGCGTCATCATGCGCGCCGGTTCGGACATAGCAAATACGGTATCAAACGTGTGTTTTCCACCTTAATGGATTTGTTGACCGTATTTTTTCTAAAAAAAATCATGACCCGGCCCATGCATCTTTTCGGGCTTCCCGGAATTTTTTGCCTGATTTCAGGAATTTTTATCGGTGCTTACATGACACTTTTGAAACTTGGGTTTCATCAAGCGATTGGGCATCGTCCTTTGCTGCTTTTGTCCGTCTTGCTGGTTTTGGCGGGAGTACAATTATTTTGTTTTGGAATTCTTGCGGAACTGTTAATGCGTATCTATCATGAATCCCAACACAAACCCATCTACGGAGTCAAAGAAGTTATTGAAGCTTAGCATTCAACAAACAAATTCCCTCGAAGTTTTCTATAAGCCGGCATGGTTTTTGGTTATCCTTTTAGGTTTGGCCGCCATCCTTTATTTCTATCAGCTTGGCGCGGAAAGCCTATGGATTGATGAAATCTACAGTGTTTTCGACGCTCAAAATAAAAGTGTGGTGAATCTTTTAATTCATAGCAGCCGGCCAGTTTATCTTATCTTATTAAAAATCTGGATGCGATTTGGTAGCGGCGAGACGTGGCTGCGCAGCTTGAATATTCCCTTTGGTTTGGGCAGTGTCTTTCTTATTTATCAACTGGGGCGCCGGACGGCTGGAAAATCCACGGGGTTGATTGCGGCCTTTCTTCTGACTTTTTCTGTGCTTTTCATTAATCATGTGCAAGAAGTTCGTATGTATGCCTCCAGCATTTTTTGGGGCTTGGCAAGCTCCCTTGCCCTCATCCGCGCTCTCGAAAAACCGGCCACTTCTTGGATATGCCTATGGGCGATGGGACGTCTTCTGGCGATAGGTACGACTCCGATCAATCTCCTGCTTTTGCCGGCCGATGTTTTGATCCTTGGGCTGGAGTTCCGCAAGCCATTGCGGCCGCTTGTTCCGTTTATCGTTGGGTTTCTAGCCGTTATTTTTTTAGGAAGTCTTTTGTCTTTGCCATTTTTTGCCGCTTTTCCTAAATTCATGAGTCAATGGGTGGCTTTCAATCCAAAACCTGACGGCGAAAAGATTTTGGCCCTCCTTACCCGGGAATTTACCGTGGGCCAAGATTTACCTTTTGGAGCCTATCATGGTTTTTATAAGATTCACGGCTTTCTCCTGGCCGGATTGTTCGGAATTTCTCTTTTTTGCTTGCGCCGCCAACCTCAACTGGGAAAAATTTTAACCTGGGGAATATTTCCCGCCCTTATTGTTCTAGTAATTTCCTCGGTGTCGAGCTCACTTTGGATTCCCCGTTTTCTATTATTTGTCGCGCCGTATCTCTTCATTCTCATGGCCGCCGGCTTTATTCGGATCGCCCATCACAGTAAAAAAATGGCAGCCATCATTGTTTTGATCCACGGGATAGCGGTTGGCGGGGGGCTTTGGAATTACTATGTCTACCCTCAGCGGCAGGACTGGCGGGGGGTTTTTCAAACCCTCCAAAGTTATCAAAAACCGGATGACATCTTACTGATGTATATTGCCCACGGAGGTCCTGGACGCATTTTGGAGTATTACTATAAGAATGCCGGACCGGCATATTTTTTTCCCCATGCCAAAAATTTAGCGTTCATAAAAAGGATGCAATCCCAGGAAAAATTATCAGAAATCATGGGAACACCTATAAAGACCCGCGTCTGGATTGTTTATCAGTCTCACGGGAAAGTTATGAGCCGGGAAATTTTTTTAAAAAAACTGGAAAGTGAATTTCATATTCAGAAACATCAACAATTTTTTGGAAGGATAGAACTTTTTCTTGTCATTCCTCAAAACCGATGAAGCTAATTTCGAAAATTCCTTGTCAGGCTGAAGTATGCCCTCTCTGCGGCGAAAAGGGCACGTTTGTCGTGCGAAGCGCCAAAGATTATTTCATTGCCGAGGGAAAATCTCCGGACTTTGACGTAGCGTATTGTCCGGCATGTCTCACCGGCTATTCGCTTCCTTATTTAAACCCTACCCAGCTTTCATCCTATTATCTGGAAAGTTACGAAGCCTATGTCGCGAAAAAACCGTTTTCCGCCTATTTCAAAAAACTCAAATACCGTTCGGATTTAAGGCTGCTCGGGAAATTCTTAAAAAAAGAAAACAGGTCTCTTTTTGAAATTGGTGCGGGACGTGGTGAGTTTTTGCACGAGGCCCGGAAAAGGGGATTCCGTGTCGCGGGCCTTGAGCCTTCGGAACCGGCAGTACGGTTTGCCCAAGAAAAATATGGAATCACACTTGCTACAGGCCCGGAAGAGGATTTTAACTTTTCTTCGCCGTTTGATGCCGTGGTGTTACGGCATGTGCTGGAGCATTTGCCCGATCCGGCTTTATCTTTAAGAAAGATTTTTGACCGGGGACTTAAAACCGGCGGCGTTTTGATGTTGAAACTGCCGCGCCTAGATTCCTGGGAAGCGAAGTGGTTTGGAAAATTCTGGCGGGGTTTGGATTTGCCGCGCCACCGCACGCATTTTACGAAAACCGGAATACTCAAACTTCTCGAGAAAACCGGATTTCGTGAAATCAAAATTTATTCCGAGGTGATTCCCTCCGACATTGCCGGCAGCATCGGCTATTATTCGATTTACGGCAGCGGAAGGTTTTTGAAGCCGTCGGCGAAATTTTTTCAGAAACTGCCGCTTGCTGTCCGGTGGCTGGCGGCCCAGGTTTTTGGGGTGGTGCTATCGCCGCTACGGCCCGGCCGCATGATTGTGATTGCTAAGAAGTAAGGGGAATGGATCAAATGAAAATTCTGATGGTTGCTCCGACGCCCTTTTTTGCCGATCGTGGATGCCATGCCCGAATCCTTGGAGAAGCAAGGGCTCTCAAAATTTTGGGACATGAAGTTGTCATTGCCACTTATCCCCTGGGCCGGGACATCCCCGATGTGAAAACGGTCAGGACTTGGCCGGTTCCCTGGTATAAAAAATTGAGCGCGGGGCCGTCATGGCATAAGTACTACATTGACTTAATGCTTCTATCATTGGTTCGTGGGCAAATTCAAAGCTGGCGACCGGACATCATTCACGCCCATCTTCATGAGGGTGCTTGCATTGCCCGTTTGGCAGCCGGAAGAAAAAATATCCCGGTTCTTCTGGATTATCAGGGAAGTCTCACGCAAGAAGTTGTCGCGCATGGATTCACAAACCCAAAAAGCGTGCATTATAAAATTCTTAGCCGGATAGAAGAATGGATTGAAACAAAAGTCGACGGGATTGTTACCAGCACACAACATAGCGCTACGCGGCTTATTCATAAGCACCCCCTATTGAAAGACCGTATTCATCCCTTGCCGGATGCCGTTGATACGACAATATTTCGTCCGGGCCTGAGCGGCATGAATGTTCGCGCAAAATTCGGCATTCCTTCCGGCATTCCGCTTGTCCTTTATGCCGGATCGCTCAATTCATACCAGGGGATTGACCTCATGCTCAAGGCCTTCGCGAAAATTAAATCCCGGAAGCAATTTCATGCCTTGATCATTGGCTATCCTCAGGAATCCTATTATCAGGAAATGGCGAAATCGCTGGGATTAAGCCAGCAAGTGACATTTACCGGACGCATTCCATTTGACCAGTTACCTTTCTATTTAAGCGCGGCGAAAATCGCATTGAGCCCTAAACTATCTGAAACCGAAGGCAATGAAAAACTGCATTCTTATATGGCATCAGGCCTCGCCACGGTCCTATTTGATTCTCCCGCAAACCGCGAAATCGCGGGGGATACCGCACTTTTTGCCGAAAAAATGACTGCGGATTCTTTGGCGCAAAGTCTCGAAAACCTTCTCGATAATCAGGAGCTGCAAGAGAAACTCTCAAGGCACGCACGGCAAAGGGCAGAACAATATTTTGATTGGGCAAAAAGGGCCGAGGATTTGAATAGGATCTACACGGACATCTTAAAAACGAGCATGAACAAATGGGCCAATGCGTGTACAATGACGGTTTAAAATGATAAAAAATACCGGCTGGAAAAGATGGAAACGCCACCTTAACCTCTTTAACGTACTCTCCCACATGCATATGCGCACGAATGACTACCGGACATTTCTCGGAGCGCTCTGGAGTTTTCTTGGGCCGGTCATTACCTTTGCCGTGCTTTATTTTATTTTCGTTGATCGTTTCGGAAAAGAAGTCTCATTATTTTCTTTGAAGCTTTTAGTCGGCGTGGTTGCGGTTAATTTTTTTAACGCCGTGGTGCGCATTTTGATGGGGGCTGTGCGTCAGAGCCGCGAAGTGGCCGTGGATTGTATCGTACCCTCCGAGATCTTTATCGCGGCGCCTCTGGTCGTGCCTTTGACCAAATTTTTGGTTGAAATCACACTCTGCCTTGTCGTGGCATTTTTTATGGGAGTTTTGAGACTTGAAAATATCCCTTGGATTTTACTCAACACCTTTTTCTTCTGCATCCTGGCTTGCGGTTTTGCCCTGATTCTAGGAGTGCTCAATTTTCTGGCCGCGGATGTAAGCGAAATCTGGAGCCGGATCGAAACGCTTCTACTTTTCGTCACCCCGGTTTTTTATTCGCTGAACTCCATATCGCCGCTCGCTCAAAAAATGGTCCTTTGGCTGAACCCGGTGACCGCTTTTGTCTTAAGTTTTCAAACGCTTGTTTCCGCAGATACGGTGCCGGGATGGGATAACGGCCTCGTGGGAAGAGGGATTGCGTATGCCCTGGTATTTTTGGGCTTCGGTTATTATTTGCTGAAAAAATTTGAAAAACAAATTTTGGAAATTGTATGAAACAGCCTATTCTAAAGCTTTCCAATGTCGGCAAATGTTTTCAAATCTATAAAGCCCGGAAGACCCTCTTTCGTTTGGCTCGTTCCCTGGCCGAACGCCTGCCTCTTTCGCAGGATTTTTGGGCCCTGCGCCATATTTCCCTGGAAGTTTGCGAAGGCGATAAAATCGCGGTCATCGGCCGCAATGGTGCCGGAAAAACCACGCTCTTTCGCCTGGCCAGCGGCATTTATAATCCCACGGAAGGCCAAATCGAGGCAAAAATCCAGCTTTGTCCTTTGTTTCGCTACGGAACCGGCATGAATGGGCAAATGGCGGTCATTGATAATATCTTTTTGATCGGGGCTTTTTACGGGCTTTCCGTTTCGGAGGTAAAACATAAAATGAAGGATATTCTGGCTTTTTCGGAGCTGGAAAATTTCGTTTATCTTCCCGTCAAAAATTTGTCGGCCGGTCAAATAAGCCGCCTCAGTTTTTCGGTTTTTATCCAGAACCGGGAAAATTTTCTCGCCTTTGATGAGAGCACGGCCATGGCCGATATTCTCTTTCAGACGAAGATGGGAAAATATTTTCGAGAAATGATGGTGGATGAAACCAAAACCGTGCTTATGGCTTCGCATGATTTGAATGATTTAAAACGTTATTGCCGTACGGCCCTATGGCTTGAAAAAGGGCTTCTGGTAAAAATCGGTCCTATCCACGAAGTGATCGAAGAATACAAAGCATTTTGCCAGAAAATTCAAAGTGACCCTCCGCATCTTCCGGTTCCAGCTGTCGTATGAGTTATGTCAGCATTATCATTCCGGTGAAGGATTCCAAGAAGGATCTTGAAGGGCTTCTGAAAAGCCTGGGCGAGATGGATTATCCCAAAGATAAAATCGAAATTCTGGTCGTAGACAATAATTCTACGGATGGAACGGACCGTGTTGCGCTGTCGTTTGCGGGCGTCAAACTTTTACGGGAAACGAAGCCAAGTTCTTATGCCGCTCGAAATCGGGGAATACGGGAAAGCCGCTACGGGCTTCTGGCTTTTGTGGACGCGGATTGCCGCGTGACGCCCGCTTGGCTTCATGAGCTAATCGAAGCCATCCATGAATCGCCTTGGATCGGCGCCGTGGGGGGAGCCAACCGGCCCCTGGACGAAACGCATCTTATTTCCCGGCTTGAACGCAAATTCGGTGGGAATCTCAATAAAAAGGGGAATCCTTTTTCCCCTTCTTACGCCATTACCATGAATGTTCTTTACCGCAAGCAAGTTTTTGAACAGTTGGGTTTATTTGATGAGGATCAAATTTCAGGCTCGGATGTGGACATGTGCTGGCGCATGCAATTTTTTAGTTTCTGGAAACTCAAAATTCTTGCGGATAAAGCCTGGGTGATTCACCGGGATGTCACGGCGTGGCATCGCTATGTCAAAAGGATTGTCCGGATTGGGCACGGCAATTACGGCCTCTATCAAAAATACCCGGTTTATCTGGCGCACTATCTTAGTTGGCTGGCGCGGACCCGAGTCGAACTCGTCCTTCAATTTTTAAAAACACTTTACCAATGGGAAAAACGAACCCCAAAATTACAAAAATCAGGAATACGAATGGATTCTTATTTCTGTGAATTGCGGCTGTTTTTAATGAAATGGGGTTATTTGAAGGCCATCCGCCAAGAGATCAGGAAAAAAAAGAGGGACGGTTCTTTTTCTTCCTACTTCGTTTTTATCGGAAGCAAAATCTTCAACGCCAAATCCCCGGAATATGGCGGGTTTCAAAAGAAAGTGGAATCGGGGGTTCGAATCCTTCATGTGGACCCGCCCGTCCGGTCTTATGCCCGCGTTTTGTTTCAGATTTTGCGGTCTCTTTTAGGGTTTACCAACGTGTGGTATTGGAGGTGGGGGATGGAGTCCCTTGAATTTTGGGATATCCCTTTTTTGAGTTTTAAATTAAATGCCCTGCGGGTCTCGAAAGGTTTGAGGATGAAAAAGACGGACCGATGTGTCATAAGCGGCGATGTTTCCCAGGAGGTATTGGAAACGTGGCGCGAAGCACTTGGAAAAAACCGGACCACGATCGAACCTTTTTATTTGTCGAAAAATAAGGAAGACATAGAAGAACAACCTCAACTGCAAATGGTACCAGGTACCTTTTGATGAGCACGCCGATTTTTAAATCTTCAGCACGCCTGAAACGCCAGCTTGGGTTCTGGGATGCCGTTGCCATCAATGTCGGTATTATTATCGGCGTTGGTATTTTCCGGGTGCCCGCGGAAGTGGCCAAATATCTCGATTCCCCCTCTTGGATTCTTTTGGCTTGGCTGGCCGGGGGACTTGTTTCACTTCTCGGTGTTCTGTGTTACGCCGAACTTTCTTCCTGTTTCCCCGAAACCGGCGGCACTTATGTTTATTTGCGCGAAGCCTACGGGCGCCTTACCGGATTTGTTTACGGCTGGATTGAATTTTCCATTTTGCGGGCGGGATCCCTTGCCGGTGTTGCTTATATCTTAGTGACTTATCTCAAAAATTTTATTCCCTTTGATGAAGGCATGGACAAATTCGCCGCAATTTCCGCGATTGTGATTTTCACGCTCATTAATATTGCCGGAATCAAATTCGGAACTGCGGTGCAAAATGTTTTAAGCACCCTCAAAGTCGCCGCGATTTTGTTTATGGCGATTCTGGTTTTTACGGTGGTTCCCGGAAGTTTTTTTAAGGAAAGTGTTGCTCAAACTGCAGCGATAAATTCCGCGAGCCCTCTTCTTTTTGCCACTGCCTTAATCCCTGTTCTTTGGTCGTATGGCGGTTGGAATGAAAGCACTTTTATGTCCGGGGAATTTAAAGACACGAAAAAGGCTTTGCCTTTTGCCTTGATTGCGAGCGTCTTGATCGTTGCCGCGGTTTATATCACGATTAATATTGCCTATTTGAAAGTGCTGACGCCCGCTGAAATGATCGGAAGTAAAGCCATTGCTTCCGAGGTTTTGACCCGGCTTTTTGGGCCCATCGGCATGACCATTGTGACCGTTGCCGTTTTGATTTCCGCAAGCGGTGCTTTGAACTCAAATATCATGACGGGGGGACGTATTCCTTTTGCCGTGGGCAGTGATCACTCGTGTTTTAAATGGCTGGGAGAAGTGCACGGTAAATACGAAACCCCGCATCAGGCTTTTTTGGCCAATGGTGTTTGGGCTTCGGTCCTGGTTTTATGGGGGAATTTCGAACAAATCGTTTTCTTTTGCGGATTCGCCAAATGGCTTGTGTTTGTGTTGGCGGGAATCAGTGTTTTTATTTTGCGCAAGCGCGAACGCGCTCACGACTCTTTCGCGATGATCGGCTATCCGCTCGTCCCGATTCTTTTTACGCTTGTTTCCATTGTGCTTTGCCTCACCGTCATTCTGCACACCCCCCGCGAAGCCATGTTCGGGGCTTTGCTCGTTGCCACCGGAATTCCGATTTATTTTTTAACGGGATGTCATAAGAAGAATTAACAGCCAAAACTTTCAATAATTCGCCGCATTTCGGCGGCGCTTTGGGCGAAATTGACTTTGCCGCGAAGCTCCGCGGCTCCGGGACAATTTTTAAAATACCAGCAGGCGATTCTTCGGAATTTTAGAATCCCGATTTTTTCACCTTCGGTTTCGATTTCAAGTTCGAGATGTTTTAAAGCGGTTTTCTTTTTTTCTTCGAGGGTTGGTTCATAACCGTTTTTGCCACCGTTTAAAACCGAATCAATGGAACGGTAAATCCACGGATTACCGAGCGCGCCGCGGCCGATCATGACGCCGTCACAGCCGCTTACTTCCATCAGCCGTCTGGCGTCTTCGCCGTTATTGACGTCGCCATTGCCGATCACAGGAATTTTCACTGCCCGTTTTACTTTGCCGATGGCTTCCCAATCCGCTTGTCCCGAATAGCCTTGGGCCCGCGTGCGGCCATGCACCGTAATGCCGTTTACGCCTGCATCTTCCGCCATTTTCGCAATGCGTACGGCTTCATCGCCGGAAGGATCAACATAACCCTTACGCATTTTGACGGTGACGGGAATATTTTTCACATTTTTTACGACGCTTTCGAAGATTTGTTTGGCGGTACCCGGTTCGATCAAAAGTGCGGAACCTCCGCCGGGTCCCGTAATTTTGGGGACAGGGCATCCGAGATTCAGATCCAAAAGATCGAATCCCATGTCTTCAATCATGGCGGCGGCTTGGCCCATGGTTTCGGGATTGCATCCCACAAGCTGGGCTCCAAGCGGTTTGTCCTTTTCCACGGTTTTCAAAAGGTTTGACGTTTTTTTATTTTCGCGCACCAGGGCATCGGCTGAAACCATTTCCAGAAAGGCAAACTCCATGCCGTGCTCGCGCGCCAAAAGGCGGAAAGCCAGATCCGTACAGCCGGCCATGGGGGATTGAATAATTTTTGTTTTAAGGGTGAAGGATTTAAGCCGAATCATAAGGGTGAAAGTATAACATAAAGGGCTCCGGCCTCTTTTGGATTTTCAGTGTGTTACACTTTTGAGTGGAGAAAAATAAAATATGAGAGACATCAATCTCGATCTGGTGCGGGTGACGGAAGCAGCAGCGATCGCGGCCTCAGCTTGGGTGGGAAGCGGAGACAAAGAATCGGCCGACAAGGCGGCGACCGAGGCTATGCGCGAACGTTTTAATCAAACCGATTTTTCCGGCCGTATTGTGATCGGCGAAGGCAAAAAGGATAATAGCTACGGGCTTTATGCGGGAGAAAAAGTAGGGAAATTGGCGGAGAATAAAAACCTTCTTCCTTATGAATTGGCCGTGGATCCTATCGACGGCACAAGGCCGACCGTGACTTCCGGCCCCGAAGCCATCAGCGTTTTGGCTGTGGCAAAAGAAGGCGCTTTATTTTCCACCGAAGAATTCTATATGGACAAATTGGCCTACGGGCCCGAGATTGCTTCTAAAACAACCCTTCAATTAAAAGATCCCATCAGCAAAAATATTAAACTTATCAGTTATGCCACGGGCAAAGAACTTTCCAAAATTGTCGTTTGTCTTCTCGACCGGCCGCGGCATGAACATATCATCAAGGAATTGCGCGGACTCGGCGTAAGAATCAAGCTCATTCAGGATTGCGATATTTCCGGGGCCATTGCTACTTGTCTTCCCGACAGTGGCATTGATTTGCTTTGCGGCATCGGAGGAGCGCCGGAAGGTGTGATCACGGCTTGCGCCATGAAATGCCTGAAAGGGGGATTTCAAGGACAGGTGGTGACCAAAGATTTAAAAGTTCCCGACCCCAAAGTTTATTCCATTAATGAACTGGTTCAAGGCGAATGCGCCTTTGCCGCCACAGGGATTACCAACGGAAGCCTGCTTCGGGGGGTGCGTTTTACCAGTCAGGGACCCGTCACCAATAGCGTCTTCATGCGTTCGGAAAGCCATACGGTGCGCTGGCTTACGGTCTATCACGGCAATTAAGAATTCCCAGGGTTCCAGGGAGATTAAAAAAAAGTGCCTCCGGGGTCTTGATTCTCATTTAGAATCTGTTAAACTAATAACGAATTTCCCAAAAAAATGAACACGAACCTTCAAACACAGCTTATTTTTAGTGTAAAACCCATGGCTACGGCTATGGCCAAGGCGCATTGCGCGTCTTACGCCATTTATTGCCGTGAGTGGCGCGCCATGGGGCTTGAAGGATTCGGGAGGACGAAGTAAGGCAAACGGAATCATAAAACCGAATAGTAAATCAAGCCCATGGCTGAAAAATCAGCCGTGGGCTTTTTTTTTGTGCGCCCGGCAGGGCGCACTCACTTGAAGGTGAAAGTCCTTCACAAACCCGGCAAGGGGAATTGTTAGCTGGACGGCAAGGGTGTCCATCGCGAGATGGAATCTGAAGGAAGCCGCAGGCAAAGCGCTGGCTTGAC
>JACPXK010000044.1 GCA_016196565.1 Candidatus Omnitrophota bacterium
GCCTTCGGCCTCAGCCCATGACTCTCATTAAATGGTTTAATGGGAAGTCAGGGCAGTCCCCTTGTGGGGCAGAATGACGAAACGAATCTATAAGGAGTGAAAATATCATGATTATTGTGATGCGGCAAACGGCAACACCGGAACAAGTAAGTCATCTTTGCGAAAAAGTCAAAGAAATGGGGCTGACACCTCAAGTCTCCCGAGGCGTGGAGCGCACCATTATCGGGGTGATCGGGGAGGAAGAAAAACTTCGCGTAAAACCGCTGGAGGCTTTCCCCGGTGTGGAATCGGTCATGGCGATTTTGAAACCTTTCAAGCTGGCCAGCCGCGATTTTAAACCCGAAAATACGGAATTTGAAATGGGACACGGCGTCAAAGTGGGCGGCAAAAAAATTGTGGTGATGGCCGGGCCATGTTCGGTGGAAGGCCGCGATATGCTTTTTAGAACGGCCGAAGCGGTTAAAAAAGCCGGCGCTACTTTTTTACGCGGCGGGGCTTTTAAGCCGCGTACTTCTCCCTATGCCTTTCAGGGATTAGGCGAAGATGGATTAAAATACCTGCGCGAAGCGGGCGATCAATTCGACCTTTTGGTGGTTACGGAAGTGATGGATCCCCGCAATGTGGAACTTGTGGCGGAATACTCGGATATGCTTCAAATCGGCGCGCGCAATATGCAGAATTTTGATTTGCTCAAAGAATGCGGTATTTCCAAAAAACCCGTTCTGCTAAAACGGGGCCTCAGTGCTACGGTGAACGAATTGCTCCTTTCCGCCGAATACATTCTCTCCAAAGGGAATTTCAAAGTGATGGTAGCTGAACGCGGAATCCGCACTTTTGAAACCGCCACGCGCAACACGATTGATATCAATGCCATTCCGGTGGTCAAAGCCGAAAGTCATTTGCCCATTCTCATCGATCCTTCTCACGGTACCGGGAAACGCGAGTTTGTGGCACCCATTGCTAAGGCAGCCATTGCCGCCGGTTGTGACGGGATTATGGTCGAAGTCCATCCCAATCCCGAAGAGGCGAGAAGTGACGGCCCCCAGTCTCTTTTACCGGTCCAATTCGAAGCCCTCATGAAGGAAATGCGGATCGTCGCCCAAGCCGTCGGCCGGGAAATTTAGATATTTTAAGCATGCCCATCCACTTGATTAAAAGTAAAGCCAGTAAGCAACAGGTCGAAGAAATGTTATCGACGCTGAAAACTTATATCAAATTAGCGGTGGATGTGCAGAGAAAAATTCTTGCCGGAGGGGGAGAGCTTCATGCGGATTGTGAAGCGGTACTGATTGATGACGGAAGTAAACAAGAAAATATTTGGGGAGCAAATTGGATCCCTTCGGATAGAAAAATTAGTTATGAGGCTATGCTGAATATTGCTCCCAGGCGCAATAACCCTTCTATGGAAATTAAAGATCCTAAAATCCGCCAAGTGGTGGATATCGTGGTGCGGAAATTATTGGATGATCTATGAATGATCTGGACTCAATAAGGCAGAGATTAATGAAGGAAGAGCCTCGGAAAAGGTTAGGGCATCTGGCCGCCGATTTTCTCAGGATTGCTAATTTTATTGAAAGTGGTTCTGCCAATGAAGCAAAACCTATTTTTCGGGAAAGCAAATGGTTCGCAGAATGGATTGCTCCGGAAGTTGATTTGGAGACTCAAGAATTACTTGTTAATGCGCAAAGTTTCCTCGCCCTTAAAGAAATTCAGTGGCTTTCGTGGATTCAAAACGAACGGGAAGTCCGCCTCACAGTTTTAACTGCAAGAAATTGGTCAGACGAATTCCTTAAACGAGCTGGTTTCTAAGGGATGTTTTATGAAACCTAAAACCATTGCGATTGTCGGACTTGGCCTTATGGGCGGATCCCTGGCTGCCCGCTGCCGGCGCCGGTTTCCGAAGGCCAAAATCATTGGCGTGACACGCAATATTTCCGCCATTCGCACAGCACGGAGAAAACGCTGGATTCACGAAGGAAGCAATAATCTCCGCCGTGCGGTTCAAACCGCCGATCTCATTATCCTTTGTACGCCCGTTGATACCTTTCCCAAAATTCTGAATCTCCTGGAACGCTCCGCCAAATCCGGGGCTCTTGTCACGGATGTTGGTTCCGTCAAAGGCACCATTTTAAATTGGGTGGAAAAACGCAAATGGAAACGAATTCATTTTGTGGGGGCTCACCCCATGGTGGGATCACACCGGCGGGGGATAGAGGCTTCTCATCCTCATTTGTATGATGAGGGATTTACTTTTTTGATACGCAGCCGCAAAACAAATTCACCGGCTTATGCGGCCGTGAAAAGTTTTTGGCGGAAGATAACGCCGCGCGTGATTGAAATCGGCGCTTCGGAACATGATCAGATCGCCAGTGAAATCAGTCATCTGCCGCATGCCGTTGCCGCGTGTCTGGTGCTGAGTGCTCAAAAAAAATCACTGAAATTTGCCGCGTCCGGTTTTCGCGACACCACGCGTATTGCCTTGGGAGATGCTTCCCTATGGGTTCCGATCTTTCACGCAAACCGTCAAGCGCTGCTGCGTGCCATGAATTTTTTTGAGAAAAAATTTAAGGCTTTGCGAACGGTGCTCGAGGCCAGAAATGACGGGCGTTTGCGCCGGATCTTCAATCAGGCGGCCATTTTACGCAAGCAAATTTAACTTTGCATTAAGAGGGGTTATGTTATAATGCCCCGCATCAAATCCCGCCCCAAGCTCTATCGGGAAATTAAAAAATCGTCTTAGGAGGTTTTCCCCAAATGGTTTCACAGTTCGCCGAACTCTATGAGAAAAATATGCAGGATTTCCAGGAAGGAAATCTTGTGAAGGGAAAAATCGTAGCCATTCGCGGCCGCGAGGTAATTATCGATATCGGCTTTAAGGCCGAGGGGATTTTAAATCTCGACGAATTCACGGATCCCGATGCGGTTCAAGTCGGGGTTGAAATGGAAGTTCTTTTTGAATCCTTTGACGATGAAAACGGGGTTGTGGTTTTATCCAAACGCAAGGCGGATCGCCAAAAGACCTGGAATGATCTTCTCTCCAATGCTCAAGAAGGCAATATCGTGGAAGGAAAGATCTGTAAAAAGGTGCGCGGCGGATTCATGGCCGATATCGGCATGGAAGCCTTTCTTCCCGCCTCTCTCGTGGATGTAAAACCTACCCGCAATCTTGATCAGTTCCTCGGACTTACCGGAAAATTTGTGATTGTTAAAATTAATCATAAACGCAAGAACGTGGTGATTTCCCGCAAAGATTATCTCGATAAAGAAAAGAACGAAGCCCGCTCCAAAAAAATCGAAACCTTGACCATTGGCCAGACGATTAAAGGGCGTGTTAAAAATATCACCGACTTCGGCGCTTTTATCGATCTTGGCAATCTCGACGGCCTTCTGCATATTACGGACATGAGCTGGGGACGTTTGTCCCATCCTTCCGAACTCGTCAAAATCGGCGATGAAATCGATGTGGCGGTGGTCGGCATTGACCGCACTGCGGAAAAAGTGTCTCTTGGGCTCAAACAAAAAAGTCAGGATCCTTGGGAAAGTGTGGCGCAAAAATTTCCCGTCGGAACTCATGCCCATGGCAAAGTCGTCAATATTCTTCCTTACGGTGTTTTTGTAGAACTTACTCCCGGGATTGAAGGATTGGTTCATATTAGTGAGCTTTCCTGGACCAAACGCGTTTCTCATCCTTCCGAACTTTTACAGGTGGCCGATGAAGTGGATGTGATGGTCCTTAATCTCGATCGCGAAGCGCGCAAAATATCGCTTGGAATCAAGCAAGCCCAGGATAATCCCTGGTCCCATGTGAATGCTAAATACAGCGTGGGCGCCCGCGTTAAAGGAACGGTTCGTAACCTTACCGATTACGGCGCTTTTGTGGAAATCGAGCCCGGGGTTGACGGCCTCGTTCATATTTCCGATATGTCCTGGACGCATAAAGTGAATCGTCCCAGCGACATCCTTAAAAAAGGCGATGAGGTTGATGTGATGATTCTTTCCGTTGATCCGCAAGCCAAAAAGGTGTCTCTCGGAATGAAGCAGCTTACCGAAGATCCTTGGGAAAAACTGACAAAGGATTTAATGACCGGTCTTCAGATTTCCGGGAAAATTACCCGCATTGTTAATTTCGGCCTTTTTGTGGAACTTGAAAACGGTTTGGAAGGCCTGGTTCATATTTCCGAAATTACCGGCGTTAGTTCGATTCACGATTTAGAAAAAAATTTCCGGCTTCAAGAACCGATCAATGTCAGCATTCTTCATATTGATCATGATGCCCGGAAAATTGCCTTAACCTGCAAGGGCGAGACGGCTCCCGTTACCGGTTCTCGTTAATTCCCGTTGGTTATTCCTCCCTTCCGGAAACGACGTGTTGTCGTTACAGGCCTTGGCGTTGTTTCCGCCATCGGCATCGGTAAAGACGCTTTTTGGACGGCCTTAGAAGAGGGCCGCTCCGGTATTTCCCGCATTACGGCTTTTGATCCCACACAATTTACTACGCAATTTGCCGGTGAAATCCGCGATTTCAATCCCCAGGATTATATTGATGTCAAACGCCTGAAGCGCATGGACCGTACGTCTCAGCTTGCGGTCGCTTGCGCGAAAATGGCGGTCAAAGATGCCGGCCTTGATTTTAAAACCAATGGCGCGCGCGAAAAAACCGGTGTGATTATCGGTACGGCGATGGCCGGTCACGGGTATATTTTGGAACAGCATAAAACCCTTATGACCAAGGGTCCCATGAGAATTAATCCTTTTACGGCGCTTGCCTCATTCCCCGACGCCTGCGCCAGCAATGTTTCGATTGAGCTTGGCGTGACGGGCCCCAGTTTTTCAATCGCCACGGCATGCTCTTCGGCGTCCGATGCCGGAGGTTATGCTTTCGAAGCGATTCGAAGCGGTGCCCTCGATTTTCTTTTGATGGGGGGAGCGG
Source organism: Candidatus Omnitrophota bacterium (assembly GCA_016196565.1). The sequence goes on from JACPXK010000044.1 coordinate 4,931, forward strand.
AAGCCTCGATTTATCCGGGTATTCTTGCCGCCTTTTGCGTGGCGCGCGCTTTGTCCACGCGCAATGAAGATCCTCAAAAGGCCTCACGGCCCTTCAGCCGTGACCGCGACGGTTTTGTGCTCGGCGAAGGTGCCGGCATGATGGTGCTGGAGGAATATGAGCATGCCAAAAAACGCGGGGCTCATATTTACGCGGAAATTCTCGGGCATGGCATGACCTGCGATGCCTATCACATGACGGCCCCGGATCCCGAAGGCACCGAAGCCTCACGTGCCATGCGCCTTGCCATGGAGACGGCGGGAGTTTCGATTAAGGACATCGATTACATTAATGCTCACGGCACTTCAACCCTGCTCAATGACAAAACCGAAACCATGATTATCAAAAAAGTCTTCGGAGATCGCGCCGGACAAATTCCCATCAGCGCCACAAAATCCATGATCGGCCATTTGATCGGCGCGGCCGGCAGTGTGGAACTCATCACCACCATTCTCGCCATGGAAAAGGGAATCGTTCCTCCCACCATTAATTACAGCGTTCCGGATCCGGAATGCGATCTCGATTATGTTCCCAACAAGGCCCGCCCTGCCAAAATCAATATCGCCATGAAAAATTCCTTCGGCTTCGGCGGCAAAAATTCCATCCTGATTCTAAGCAAAGTTTAAGCTTCGACAATAGTTCAATTTATTCTATAATTACTGTTCATTAGGGTTGCATGCTTCTTCTAGCGCAGAGCTGGTTGACATGCGGAAAGATCGGATAAATCGCGCAAGCGAAATATTGCGGCAGCCTAGCTGAGTAGACACGATTCACCCTCCAACATGAAAAATATGAAGGAGGGTGTTTTTATGTTTCACCGCTTGAAATTACAACCATTTGATTGTATACTCCAATCGTCGGAAGTGACGGATTTTTGGTTGTGAGTAAGGTTATTTGTTATTACTTTACAACGGAATCCGGCAAAGCTCCTGTCCGGGAATTTATCGATTCTTTGGAGCCAAAAACGCAAAGGAAGTTTTTCTTTGTCAAAGGACTTTTAGAAGAATTCGGGCACCGGCTTTCGGAACCGTACGCCAAATATATTGGTGACGGGATTTTCGAATTAAGATTTATGGGCAGGGAAGGAGCGATGCGGATTCTGTATTTTTTCTTTCACCAGGATAAGGCTATTTTTACCAATGGTTTTATCAAGAAATCGAACAAGATTCCCGCGAATGAAAAAGATTTGGCGATTGAAAGAAAAAAGTTATTTCTTTTAAAGCAGAGCTGAGGTGGTGAAAATGAAACTTGAAAAAGTGAACGATCACTTGAATGAAAAGCTAAAGGACCCTTATTTTAAAGAGCTTTATGAGCTTGAGGATCAAAAGCTTCGAATCGTAAAGCGGATTGTTGCTCATCGCATCAAACACGATTTAAACCAAAAACAATTAGCGGATAAAGCCGGCGTTAGTCAGCAGCATATCTCCAAAATCGAAAACGGAGAGTTCTCGAGCATTATGACTCTCGAAAAAGTTCTGATTTTTATCGGGTATACGGTGAAAATCCAAGCCGTTCCGCTGAAACCCGCCGTGCTTAAAAAACTCAACCGAACCCTCACCCGTCGGAATCTCAAAGCTGCTTAGAACTGACGCCCACATTAGCACCAATAAAAAATTGGAATAGAGAAAATGCAATTGTTCCTTGACGAATATCCCGCAGATCTTCATCAAGGGAAGATTTTTTGTATGACGGTGGTGGAGATTTCGAGTAGACCTCTTAGAGTCATATATTCTTTAGCAACTCACTGTTTTAAGCCAATGCAAATATTGCGGATTTTAAAGCCGCGTATTTATTTGGGATATATCAATGTTTTAAAGGAACCAAGCATTTTGAATTATTTGAGCAACGAGTCTTTCTTTAAAAGTCAAAAAGCTAATGGGCCTAATACTCTTTGGTCAACGATGGCCATTTACAGCATTGTCGGATTTATCATAAATTTTTTTAAATATAAGCAGCCCCCTCCAATCAATCTAATTCATGACCCAAAGTCCATGTCGAATAAACAGCGCAATAACACGTATAATTTTTTAAAAAATGAGATTTGTAAATGGTTTGATAAATTCACTGAAGGTAAAGTAAAACCTTCTATATTAGGAATGGAAGAGGGAAAAAAGAAATCTGTTGGAATAAAAATTGCTGATTTTGTTGCGAGAGAATTCATTCGAAACGGCGAAATGAATCTCAAAACAATAGCCTCATTAACGATTCAAGATTTATCCAAATATATTGCGCAAAATCCTACAGAACTTTCATTTTGAATGATTATTTCCAGAACTGATCAATCTTACTTCCGTGGTTTGAGGGTTTCGGAGGTTTCTTCGTCTTCGGAAGTTGAGAGGGAGCCGTCAATGATGCCGCGTTTGGAGGATTCGATAAATCCGATCAAATGCTGGATTTCTTTGGAGGAAAGATTCTTTTTGATGGCTTCGATGGCTTGACTGACATTCATGCCGGAGCGGTAAAGTAATTTGTAAGCCTGTTTGATTTCATCGCGAACTTCAGCCGGAATTCCCGCGCGCCGGAGTCCGACCACATTAATTCCCAACACAACAGCCGGTCTTCCTCCCGCCATCATAAACGGGGGAATATCCTTATTGGAGGCGGAAAGCGCGCTGACAATAGCGAGTTTTCCGATTCGCGTGAATTGATGAAACCCGGTCATGCCGGATAAAAACGCGCCGTCTTCCACAATGCAATAACCGGTGAGGGACGCGTTATTGACCATGATCACGTTATTTCCAATCTCACAATTATGGGCGATGTGGCAATAGGCCATGATGAAATTATGATTGCCGATAACAGTCGAGGTTCCGGCTTTGGTACCGCGATGAATGGTGGCGAATTCGCGGATGATATTATGATTTCCGATTTTAGTGAAGGAGGGCTCGTTTTTGTAGGCGATATCCTGAGGGGCATGCCCGACCACGGCTTGCATATGAATTTCATTATGATCGCCGATTTCCGTGCCCGTACAAAGATAGGCTCCGGCCATGATTTGATTGTTAGAACCGAGTTTAACCCCGTCTTCGAGGATGGCATAGGGGCCAATGGTGCTATCAGTGCCCAGCTGGACGTCTTTGCCCACAATGGCCGTAGGGTGGATTAACATGGGCGGGATTCTATCACAATGCAAAGGGTTAGGGAATACAGTCACCCCCTACAAAGGATGCTTGAATTCTCGGAATGACTCTGATAGACTTTCTTCACTTTTTTAAAAACTCTGTATATTCTAAATCAAAAATGATGCCAACTACTTACCGTTCAATAGGTTCCGTAATTACCGTCTGCGTTTTTACCCTGACCCAATTTGCTTCTTTTAACCCGGTCTGGGCCGCCTCGTCTTCAATCCAAGCGGAAGTTGACGTTCCGTTGGCGTTTCCGGAATTCTCAATTCCGTCCAATCTTGGTTTTGTTCAAACTTTCAAGCCAGCCGGTGGCCCCTTGTTAGTGCATTTGCAAACCGCACACGGCAGCTATGAAGCCCAGAAGAAAATCGAAAGCATTCTTCATTACTTAAAAAGTCATTATGGATTTAAAACCGTTTTCGTTGAAGGAAGCGCTTTTAAATTAGAACCCGAAATGCTTCGCTTCTTTCCGGGGGATAAAAAACTGACACGGCAAGTTGTTAATGACCTCGCTAAAAAAGCAATCGTCAAAGGTGCCGGTCTTTTTTTAATCGATGAACCTCAAGCGGAAGGTTATGGCATCGAAAAACTGGAAACCTATAACGCCAATAAACAGGTTTTTCAGTCCGTTCTCGGTAGACAGCAACAAGCCGAGCAATTTATCCGCCAAATGCAAACTCAAATTTATCGTGTCAAAGCATCTTATCTGGGCAGAGACTTAAAGACATTTTTGAAACGGCTGGAGCGATATGAAGATGAAAAAACTCCGGCTCCGGAATGGCTCCGGTATTTAAAACAGGAAGCCGGCCGCGTCTTGAATGTCGATTTGAACGACGCTGCGTGGCAAATCGACTGGCCGACGCTTGTCCGGATTTTTAAACTCGAAAAATTCGAAACCAAACTTGATCGCGCCGCTTATCCGGACGAGTATAAAAAATTCCTGGCGGCTGCACGGCCCTTTTTCGAGCGGGGAAAAGCGGAAATCCCTTCCGATTCCGATTATTTCAAAATCCAAAAGTTGCTGACCATGCCTTTGGCGCATCATCGGCTTCCGGCCCCTGAAACCCTTCGGCTTTTTGAAGCCATGGTCGATACACTCGGTCCGCGATTCGATTATAGCGCCTACCCGAATGTGAAATGCTTTATCGGGCAACTCCTATTTCAAAGTGAAATTTTTTTCCAGGGAGAAGCCAGCGATCTCTTGATGGACGAAATCGACCGGTTGGCCATTCAAATTCAGGAAAAATTAACGCGTACCGATGAGGAAAGAAAAATAATCGCTTTGCTTCGGCAATACCGTCTTCTTCAGAAACTTTTTGCTTTGGAACTAACCCCCGCAGATTATGAAGACGTGCTTCATACCGCTTCTTTAAAACCCGCGGATTTGTCCGGTCGTTTTCTGGCGTTAAGCAAAAATAAACGGATTCGTGATATTCAATTTACGGGGCTCGCGGAAATGGATTTTCTTTTCAAGGATGCGCTCGAATTTTACCGCCTCGCCAAACAACGCGACCATGAGATGATCGAAAATGTGAAAAGGCGGCTTTGGGAAACAGGGACCGACCGTGCCGTCATCGTTACCGGAGGCTTTCACTCGGGGCCCTTCCGGAAATATTTCGAGCAGCATGATTTTTCTTATGCTTTGGTTTCGCCGAAAATTACGGATGGCGTTCGTCCCGAAGAGCGCCAGCTTTATATTCAAAGTATTTTACCGAGTCCATCCAATCTTCTTACAAAAGCCACGCTAGAAAGCGATTCTCCCGAATTAAGGTTTTCCCGCAGGATGGAAGCTTGGGGTAAAAATGGGGCCCGTTTTCTTGCCGCTGTCGAATTAAAAAGTATTTTGAAGGCTGTAGGGCAAGATCCTGAAAGTGTTAAACGGTTCAATCGAAGTGTCTATGCGAGCGATTATGGCATCGAACTCTATGAAACGCAGAATGCAGGTGGACATTCCAAGATTCAAGTCCGATCCGTTTCTCGTTCCGAATTGCGGTTGGTTCAGCGCTCCACAACTCTTCCGCAAAACCGGCCCGGCCTGACGCCGGAAATCCAGCGGTATCTTGAAAGTCCTTTCAACCGGATGAAACGAGGCAAGATTCGCGAAGGTCAGGATATCGGAGAGACGGGGGACAATTTCGCGGCCGAATTTATTCAAGACCTTCAAGAAGATATGAAAGCGCAGAAGGGCAAAGTCATCATCCACGTGGCTACGGGGAACACACCTTGGATCGGATACACCAAAGTGGCTGAGGTTTTGAAAACTTGGAATAGCCGCGAAACTCAATCCTGGCTCAAAAAATTCGGTCTCGATACCGGTTACAAACCCGATATGAAAAGAGTTGTGGTGCATCCGCTTGACGCCCTTTTCCCTCAAAAACGCACGGATTATCACTCTTTTGCCAATATCTTGAATCATATGTTTGAACGTCTCGGAATTCCGAAAGAAAACCGCCATCTTTTTTATGGAGATGTCAAAGACGAATACGGCCGTCCTATGTCAGACAGAGATTACGCCGCTCTCTTGAAAGACATCGATGAAAATGGTCTTTTGATCGATGAGTACATGAAGGTAACTTATGGTCCGCCAGCCAGTCCCGTGATTTTACGGGCAAAAAGATTGTTGGATCGGCACCCCATTCAAAAACGTTTTCTCCAAGCTTTTGATGCTTATTCTCAGCGTATGGCCAAAGAGCTTCTTGAAGCTGGTGGCGCTCATATTTTTATTTCCGGCGTCGGGCCTTCTCATGAAGGACGGGGGCATATCGGTTTCATGGAAGGAGGAACGCCTTTCGATCAAGGGCTTCTCATGGGACTTGTGGGGTTTCATATGGCTGGGGATCATATGAAAGAAAATGGCGGCATGGCCACCATGTGGTCTAAAAATCATAGGGAAAAGTTTGGTTTTATCACTTATGGGTTTAAAGAACTTTTGTATCGTCCCAATGTGAAAGTCATCGGAATTGCTACGGGGATTCAAAAGGCTGAGGCAATTCGCCGCGGGATTGAAACCCGGCCGAATCGCGCGTATCCCATTACGCGCCTGCAACAAGAAAATGTCACCTGGATTGTCGACCGTTTCGCCGCACGCGGACTTCGCTATAAAACCAATCCCTGGGATTTCGGGCTGATGAAATGGACACCCCCAGAAATCGCTAATCTGTTTATTACCCTATCACGTCAGTTAAAAAAGCCCATGAGTCAAATTTCTTTACGGGATTTTATAAACACTCCGGGAAAAGAAGATCCTTCCATATGGAATTTGCGGCAACAGAATCTGAAAAAACTCTTTAAGCGGAAAAATTCCATGAATAATTTAGAAAAATGGCATATGTTTAGGACCGAAGTGTCGGATCAAATCAGAAAAAACAGGATTCTTCCTGACCAATTGACAAAACGTCTTGGCCTAAAACCTCGTTCCAAAATTACCTTTATGAATCCGCATCTCGACGACGACGTTTTGGCCATGTATCGTGAGATCAAGCAATTTGTCGCAGAAGGTCATGACGTTTCATTTTGGTATACCGCTCCCGGTTATACGGCCGTTCATTCGGATTACGCTTATAAAGCGTTGGAAGAAATGGCGGTTCTTCCCGAAACGGAAATTGTTTCTCTTATTAATATGGGTTTAGGCAAAGAAGCAGTTTTTGCTGCCCGCGAAGAGGAGTTGCTTCGGGAACTCATTCAGGAATTGGAATCAAAAATCAAAGCACCTCTCCCCAAGCTTGAAGATTGGGATTATGACATCTGGGCGCTTGAGTCGGATCGTGAAAAAAAATTACGTGCGAAACTCTTGCTTTTGCGGTTTGCGCATCAGCATCATCATGCGAAACTCGCAGAAAAACTTAAAAGTCAAAACGCAATTAAAAATTTTATCAAAAACCTCCGAGGCTATGATGCTTCTAGGCCCCGATGGGGAAGTGAAGATTTAAGCGTGATGAAAGATATCAAAGTTATTTTGCGTTTTGCCGAGGCACAGTCTTCGCTTATGCGTCTTGGAGTGAAGCATCAAAATATTCATTATCCGATGAATGCTTCCTGGTATGGAACGACGCGCAACGGAACTGTCCGCAAAAAAGATATTCACGACGTGATCGGCGCTTTGTGGCATGACTATTCGGATGTTGTTGTTGGTCCGAACGAAGACTTTGGGGATGGTGGCGCCCATGACAATACGAAGCGCGAAATCTTCCAAGCCTTAATGGAATTGAGAAAGCGGGGCGAATTTTTGAATACGAAAGTGCTGGGATATCGCGGGGTTTGGGATCGCACTCCAGCAAATGCCGGCAAAAATCAAGTGAGTGTGATGTATGACAACGGCGATTTGGATGAAATGGATAAAGTTTTTGAAAATCATTTCCGCACTCAATCCAGGGGCCGCCAGCCGGTTCCGGATTCCGGATTTAAACGTCCGATGTCTTTTTCTAAACAGGTGAAACGCAATGCGGCCATTACCTTAAGAGAAAACGCTGCTTTGGCGGACGGTATCCCGCCGGAAACCAGGGCGATACTCAATTTTAATTATGTTTTGGATTTTGAGAATGCGCAGGCAGCCGCAGAAATTAACGAAATGCTGAATGAGCTTGATCATATCCGTGAACCGGTTGACCGTGCTAAGGCTACCGCGATCTATGGGCCTGTTCCTTTCGGGGATGCCAGTGCTATTTTGGCCGGCGCAAAACGTTTGGGGATTAGCGCTCAGTATATTTTGAACGGTGATGCCCCAAAATCTGCCGAACGACAAAATGGAAAAGTTTCTTACGGGATAACGACTTCCCGGAGAACGTCTTCGGCTCGCTCCGAATTGCGCACGGTGACGGGACGAGCCGTCAAATCTGATATAAATCTCGACCGTTTTAAAATCGCCTTCCGGGATTTGACGCTTTTGAATATTGATCTAATGGAAGCAACCACTGAGCTCAAAGACGACCGGAATAAAGCCCTTCTAGGCATTGATCAAATCGCCGGCCAAATAGCATCACTTAAAAGTAGCGTACTTGAAAAATTGGGATCAGATCGAAAACCGGGTGATGCCCAGTTCCGTCAGCTGGTGCTTGCTCAGGTTGATCGCGCGCTTCAACAAATCAGAGAAAAACGCAATGTCATTATTGCCGGAGGTCTTATTGCTCGAGCGGCGGGTAAAATTAAAGAACGTTACCGGGAACTTCTCGGCAACAAAAAAATCCGGCGCCGTTATGGGGTTGTAAAGTTTCACAAGCCCGATGAACAGGGCAATGCCGTGACGAGTTCTCAAGGGGTGTATTCCATGCAAACGGTGGATTCGAATCGCGTGCCGCATCGCGAATCCCAGGTCCGGTCTTTCAAAACTTTCTGGGAGGACTTTGAATCCGTGGATCATATCATGGACTCGGAATTTGATCATTATGGTGCGGCGCATCGCGCCATTGTTACTCTGACCGACGTTGAAAGGCTTCTTGGCGTATTAAAACAAGCTAAAAAAGACGGATCGAAAATTACAAAACAAAATGATATAAAAACTTCCATGATCACGGATTTAACCCGGGCTGCGGAAACCATGAATGCTCAATGGGTGATTGAAAAGGAAATCGCGCAGAAGGCGCTTTGGGCGGCTGTTCGTCAAGTGGAACTTGAGGATTGGGGACCGGCCCTCACCATGGTGACTCATGCGAAAGGTTTTGTCGAAATCCGTTTTGTGGAACTCAGGCATATCATTAAATCGCTCCAATACGGAAGATTGCGTGAAATGAGGTATGCCGTCAACAGCCGTAACCGCGATTATTTAAGTGCCCTTCGCCGGATGCAAAGTGAATTGGTGACAAAACAAGCGGGTAGGCGCAATGAATTTTCAAAAAAAGCAAACTGGCTTCGGACTGTTTTAAGCTGGTCGGAAGAACCGGATCTTGAAGGTGTTTTAGGCCTTGTAGCGGGGGCCATTAGCTCAGCGCAGAAGGAGGATTATTCGCGGGCCTTGAGTTATATCGAAGCGGCGAAGAGACGTGTCCGTCAGTCATCGCTTCTTCAGCAATTTATGGAAAACTATCGAAATGAAATTAAAAATCTTCGATTAAACAATCCTCTTCTTTCGCCGGATGTAGCCAGAGAAACGGCGTTTGGAAGTGCGCATCAAACTTTCATCCAAGAAAATGGAATCGAGGCGAACAGTTCTAAGGATTTATGGTGGAAAATGAGGTTTTATTCTGCCGTGATGGTGCCCTTTAAAATCAAAGGCGCCAAAAACGGAGAACGCGTCGTAAGCTCTGCTTTTAAAGCTTTTCAAACACTTCTTCTTATTTTGAATATCAATGACATTGAATCAGTTCTCGCGCACAAAGCTTTGGTTTCTCAACAAAACACCCCAAGACTTCATGATTTTCTTCGGCAGAATAAATCCCAGCGGACACTCTACGTTTTTCCACCGCAATTGAAAAAAGAATTGGTGGAAAATCTTGCCGAAGATTTTGATATTTCTCCGGAAGAGATTTACAAAGCTCAGCGTTTTGGCAAGGGCAATGCTTTCCAGCCGCCCAGGAAGCCCCGCTCCGAACTTCGCTTCATACTTCCTGATATTTCGAAAAGTCAGGTTCAATTAAGCCGCGAATTCTTGGAGCGAATTGTCCCTTTTGATCTGATCTATGATTTGTCGGAGGATTTTAGAAGCGGCCGAATTGTGAACGTATCTTCTGTTTTGCGTGCACTTGAAAACCGTTTTGATATTCCTGAGCTTTATGCGGAAACGCTGGGCATCTCCCGGCCTGCACCGGTTCCGGGAATCGATTTGCTTCGCAGCACGGTTCTGAGCCAATCGCAGAATCATCAAATTCGCGCGGCTTTAGGCATACAAAACGCTAGCGCAGTTATTGCCGGTCCCGATTTTATTTTCAGGTACGGTGGTTTGCCGGTGCTTGATAAACTTGATATGCCCTTTGTGATCATCGCAAATCGTTCGGAGCTTCGTGAGCAAGTGGAACAATATAATCGCTTGGTCCGCATTCCGGCTGGCAAATCGAAAATACAAACTGCCGAAACCGTGGAGAAGGGGCATGCATTGCTGCATCAAATCCTTGACCGCAGCGGAGTCGCTCCGCAAACTTCGACATCCATTTACGGTGTTCTCGGCACTCTGGATGGATGGATGGCCACGCTCCTTCGTGAAATGGGTGATCCTTTCAATGTTATGACGGAGGGCGAATTCCGCCGTTCCGTTGCTTTATCTCAGCTGCAAGCCTTGGTTGATAGTTTCTTAAAAGGACGCTTGGTTACCCGATACGCCTAGGCCGAATTTCCTCGACGTCGAGGAAATTAGACTTCCTCTCAATTCGCTTGACGTCAAGCGAATTGGAGGGTTTTCCCTTAATTGACGCCCCTTTTAATCCCTGTTAAAATGCCTTTTCCGTTCGCACTAACTTATTGCCTGAAAGTGAGATAGCATTGCCGGCCGACCTCAAAAAACAAAGTGAAATTCTGCGCGAAGGGATTGTGGACCTTATCAATCCCGAAGAATTGGAAAAATCCCTGGCGGCCTCAATCCAGGAAAAACGTCCCCTGCGCATCAAATACGGCGCGGATCCCTCTACCGCCGACCTTCATCTCGGCCATACGGTTCCCTTACGCAAGCTCAAACAGTTTCAGGAATTCGGGCACAAAATAGTTTTCATTATCGGGGATTTTACGGCGCGAATCGGAGACCCTTCAGGGCGTTCCGAAACAAGGCCGATGCTGACGCCCGAGGAAGTCAAAAAAAACGCCCTTACTTATCAAGATCAGGTTTTTAAAATTCTCGACCGGAACAAAACCGAGGTCCGGTACAACTCCGAATGGCTGGATAAAATGACGCCGGCTGATTTTCTTCACCTTGCCTCTCAGTACACCGTCGCGCGTCTTTTGGAGCGTGATGATTTTCAAAAACGTTTTAAATCGAATCATCCGATTGCCTTGGTGGAATTTCTTTACCCGCTTCTTCAAGGTTATGATTCTGTGATCATCAAATCCGATCTCGAACTCGGGGGAACGGATCAAAGATTCAATTTGCTCGTGGGCCGCGAACTGCAAAAAATCTGGAAACAAAAACCCCAAATGGTGATGACCATGCCGCTCTTGGAAGGAACGGACGGCGTGCAAAAAATGAGCAAGAGTTACAACAATGCCATTGCGATCGGAGACAGCCCGCGGGAAATGTTCGGGAAAATCATGTCGCTGCCGGATTCTTTAATCGCGCGCTATTTTCAATATGCCGGCGCAATGACTACGGATGAAAGCCGTCCCATGATCGAGCTTGCCAAAAAAAATCCGCGTGAGGCCAAGGCGAAACTAGGCGAACAAGTCGTTTCCCTTTATCACGGCCAAAACGCCGCCCATACGGCGCGTGAGGAATTCGATCATATCTTTCGTGACAAAGGTTTGCCGGATGAAATACCGACTGTTTATCTGCACGAGGCCAAAAACGATTTGGTTTCTTTTCTCCATAAAACCGGACTTGTACCGAGTAAATCCGAAGGGCGGCGCCTGATTGAACAAGGAGGCGTCAAAATCGGTCCCTGGCTCGGCAAAAAAGATTCGCAGTCCACGCTCAAGAAAATTTCCGATCCCGCTCATGAAGTGGATATCACAAAACCCCTCCTCGTCCAGTGCGGCAAACGTAAATTTGCCAAAGTGGAATTAAACAAAAAATAATGGCCGCCGACGAAAAGAAACCGCTGATTTCAAAGCCCGAAGCGCGAATTATGCTGCGCGTGGAAAATATCACCAAGGATTTTAAGGGACTGCGCGCCCTTGAGCATGTTTCCTTTGAAGTTCGGGAAGGGGAAATCCTGGGATTTCTCGGTCCCAATGGTGCCGGCAAAACCACGGCCATGCGCATTATCACGGGTTTTTTCCCGCCCACTGAGGGAAAGGTTTGGATCGGAGACGAAGAGCTTTTTAAATCGCCGGAAAGATTAAAACGTCGTATCGGTTACCTTCCCGAATCCGTCAGCCTTTATCGCGACATGAAAGTTACCGAATTTTTGAACTTTGTGGCTGATGTCCGGCAAATGTCCCGTCAAGAACGCAAAGCCCATCTTGAAGAAATTCTTACCCGCTGCGGCCTTTGGGAGGTCAAACACCGTTTGATCGGCCGCCTTTCCAAAGGATACCGGCAGCGTGTGGGTCTTGCTCAGGCCTTAGTCGGCGATCCCGGCATTTTGATTCTCGATGAACCCACGAACGGACTGGATCCCAAACAAATTATCGAAATCCGTAACATGATCAAAGAGCTTGGCCGCGACCGCACCGTGGTTTTATCCACCCATATTCTGCCGGAAGTCAGCATGGTCTGCGACCGCGTACTGATTCTGAGTCAAGGCCGCGTGGTGGCAAGCGGCACGGCCGAGGAACTCGAAGCCGGACTTAAAGAAGGCCATCAAATTTTAATCGTGATGGGAGACCGTTACCGCCGCGACGAAGCCATAAAACTTTTGGAAGAAATTCCCGGCATTGAAAAAGTGTCGACGCTTGAGGAAAGGGGAGATCAAATCACCCTTTGCCTGAATGTCGCGGAAGGAAAGGATTTGCGTGCGGCCGTAAGCCGGCTTTTTGTCGAACATCAAATTCCTCTTCTGGAAATCCGCAGCGGCCGGCTCAGCCTTGAAGAAATATTCCTCAGGATTGTGGTCAAAGAAAATCCCGAAGAAGGTTTGTGATGAAAAATTCTTTTGCGCTTGCCAAAAAAGATTTTATGTCGGTTTTGAATTCGCGGATCGGGGTTTTGATTTTCAGCCTTTTTTACCTCATCGCAGGAATATTTTTCTCCCTTCTTATCACAAGCTACTCCAAGCTTTCTTTAGAGGCCTCCGGCCGCGCTGCCTCTGCGGTAGAAGGACTCGGCCTCACGCGTTTTGTTTTCAGCTCGCTTTTTCTCAATCTAAGTATCGTTCTCATTTTTCTTGTCCCTTTGCTTTCCATGAGGTCTTTTTCCGAAGAGCGCAAACAGGAAACCCTCGAGCTTCTTTTTACTTATCCGTTTTCAGATTTTGAAATCGTATGGGGAAAATTCCTCGGCCTCGTCTGGTTTTTTGAACTCCTGACCCTTCCCGTGTTTGCTTATTTGGGACTCGTGGTCGCCTTTGGCGGCAGTTTCGACTGGGGCCCGGTTTTTTGCGCCTATTTGGGATTTTGGCTGCTCGGAAATGCCTATCTTTCGCTGGGACTTTTTATTTCTTCCCTGACTGAAAATCAAGTGGCAAGTGCCATGGCGACTTTCAGTTTGCTTATTATTTTTTGGGTGATGGAATGGGTGGCCGGAGTCAGCCAAGGGGTTTGGAGTGATTTTTTCGCCGCGCTTTCGCCGCTTCATCATTACCGCGAATTTACGCTCGGCATTCTGGATCTCAGTCATGTGGCCTATTTTTGCTTTTTCCATTTTTATTTTCTCTTTTTGACGCTTCGCTCCATCGAAACCAGGAATTGGAAGGCTTAAGTGAAACGTTTTTTCATCCGCACACAAATCCTTTTTGTTTCCCTCATTCTTCTGCTGACATTTTTGATGATGATGGCCATGGCGAGCCGCTTCAACCAGCGCTGGGATTTGACGCGGGAAAAAGTTTATTCACTCTCCGGCCCCACCGTGAAACTGCTGGGGGAGCTTGCCACCGGTGCTCTGGAAGTCCTGGCTTTTTATCCCCAGGAAGATCCGGCGCGTAAGGATTTCGAAATCTTCCTTAAGGAATGCGCCATTAAGCACCCGGATTTCAAATACCGTTTTTACGATCCTGACCGTGTGCCGCGGCTTGCCCGGGAACTTAAAGTGAAGGATATTTATACGGTCATCCTGCGTTTTCAAGGAAGGCAGGAAGTCATCGTCCGGCCGGATGAAGAAAATTTTTCCACGGCGCTTTTACGACTAGCTCATCCCAAGAATATTCAAATTTGTTTTGTGACCGGCCATGACGAGGCAGGATTGGCCCATGAGGATAGAAACGGCCTGCGTTTTTTCCGCGACAGCCTGGAACGGAATAATTATACCGTTCACGAAATTATTTTATCCCGCGATCAAGTGCCGGCTCCCTGTCAAGTCATTGTGGTTCCGGGACCGCATCGGGAATTCGATCAAGGAGAATGGGAAGCCCTCAAACGGGCCTTTGGAGAAGGGAAGGGGATTTTCTTTTTAATCGACCCCATGGACCCCGGTGCGGGGCTTGCTTTTAATCAGTTTATTCAAGATTTCGGCGTTACCTTGGGCTCGGATGTGATTGTGGACAAAATGAGCCGCATGGTAGGAGGCGATTTTCTTGTGCCGCTTATCAATCAATATGTTTCAGAACATCCCATTACCGCGGATTTTCAGTCCACCACATTTTTCCCCGTAGCCCGCAGTGTTCATCCTTCCACCGAGCTGCGTCCCGGCCTTGAAGTCGTTCCGCTCGCCTTTACCAGCACGGAAAGCTGGGCCGAATCCGATTTGAAGAGTTTGGAAACGGGCAATGCCGCCTTTGAAGTCGGCGGCGATATTCCCGGCCCGATTTGCGTGGCTGTTGCCGTAGAAGCCGTGAGCCAAAGGCCGGCGGCTCCGGCCCCCCAGCCTCTTTCCATCGGTCCCGGAGAAGTGGGGGGACGCATGGTGGTGGTAGGAGACAGCGATTTTATCACCAATGCCTATTTGGATTTATCGGGCAATGAACTTTTGGCCATGGAAATCATTCACTGGCTTTCCAAAGACACCCGTTCCGTGACTTTGGATGTGCGCGTGCCCGAATTTAAGCCGCTCATCCTCCGCAAAAAACAACTTTTCACCTTGGTTTCTTTGGTCACTTTCGGATTCCCTCTTTTTTTCTTCACGATAGGATCTCTTTATCTTTATGGGAGGAATAAACATTCGTGAAGCTTTCGACGACGATAGTTTTTACGGCTCTTTTTTTAGTGGTCGGCGGATCTTATTTTTATTTGAAACCCACTTTGGGTCCTGAAACCCCAAAGGACACACCCATTCCGCTTTCCCTTCGCGTTCTTCCTTTGGAGAAAGACGATGACGTCACTTGGCTTCAGATTCAAAATTTTTCAAAGAAAGAAACCATAACGCTGATTAAGGACGGCGAAAATTGGAAAATGAAATTTCCCGTGCAAGGCGCCGCCGATCCCTTGATTGTCAAAGGGCTGATCTCGGCTTTGAAACTTAGCGCAAAGCAGCGTGTTCTTTTGCCGGAAAGAGGATGGGAGGAATACGGATTAGTCCAGCCTCAAATTAAGGTCGGCATCGAAACCCTCAAAAATAAAGGGCGAAAATACCTTTCCTTTGGGAATCTCAGCCCGGTGGGAGAAAAGGTTTTTGCCCGCTGGGAGGGTGAAAAAGATTATTTTCTTTTAAATCAGGATTTACTTCGCGCCTTTGACCGTTCGGCTTACAGTCTTCGCTGGAAGCAAATCTTCCGCATTTTACCGGAAAAAATTACAAAGATTTTTGTCAGGACGAAAAAAACCGAATACGAAATGGTGCGCCGTGACGGCACTTGGTTTTGGCTTCAACCAGTCGACATCGCGGGAGACAAGGTCCGCAGGGAATTTCTTCCGGAAATTATCCTTAGGCTCGCCCAGCTTTATATCAAAGATTTTCTTGATCAGGAAAAAGGTCCGCCGGCTAAATTCGGCGTGATTTCAACCTCGCCGGCCGTAAGGGTTTGGGGAGAGGCTAAGGAATACGAAGCGCTTGAAATCGGCAAAGAAATTCCTGCCAAAGATGCCTTTTACGGCAGGCGTGAAGGCGAAGAAACTTATTTTTTCATGGCGCGCGGCAATGTGCAGGATTTTTTCAAACGGATTGAAGAAATCGCCGACGCCAAGCCTGAAAAGGCTTAATGGTTGATCATGCCGATTGCTGAAAAGATTTCAGCGCTTAGGGATTCGATTGAAGAAGCCGCTCGAAAAGCGGAACGAAGACCTGAGGAAATCAAGCTGGTTTTAGTCACGAAAACCGTTTCTGCCGGCAGGATTGAAGAGGCGTTCCGGGCGGGAATTTGTGATTTTGGGGAAAACCGGGTTCAGGAGCTTTTGGAAAAGAAAAAACAATTGCCCGCCGGGGTCCGTTGGCATATGATCGGCCATTTGCAAACCAATAAAGTCAAGCAGGTATTGGGAGAAGTCGTCTTAATTCATTCGCTCGACCGGCCGGAACTCGCGGCGGTGATTGAAAAGGAAGCCCGCGGGCAGGGTTTGAAAAATGTGGATTGCCTGATTCAGGTCAATTCCACGGGGGAAAAAACCAAGGGAGGCTTTGACCCCCGAGAAGTTCCGGATTTCGTGGGATCGCTCGCTCAGGATTCCCGAATCCGGATTTGCGGTTTGATGACCATCGGGCCGCTCGCAGGGGATGAAAAGAAAATCAGGGAATCTTTTCATTCGATCAAGGAATTGCAGGAAAAATTAAAAAAAGATTTTCCCGATAAGGATTGGAGAATTCTTTCCATGGGAATGTCCGGGGATTACCCGATCGCGATTGAAGAAGGAGCTAATATGCTCAGAATCGGTTCCGCGATTTTTGGGCCGAGAGGATAAATAAGATGAAAATCAAAGAAAAAATCGGACTAATCGGCGTCGGCAATATGGGAGGCGCCATTTTAGAGGGGCTTTTCAAAAAGAATATGGCCGAGCCCTCGCAGGTTTGGGTTTATGACAAAATCGGGGAGAAGGCCGCTCAATTTTCCAAAGAGCGTAAAGCGGGGCTTGCTTCTTCCAATCAGGATTTGGTGGCCAAGACTTCGCTGGTGATTCTCGCCTTCAAACCTCAAGATCTTTTTGACGCCGCGGAAGAATTCAAATCTTCGCTTACGGCCTCTCACACTGTGATTTCGATTTTAGCGGGAACTCCCATTGCCAAAATACGGAAAGCGATCAGCGGTAATTTTAAAGTCGTGCGTGCCATGCCCAATCTCGGAGCCAAAGTGGGTGAGGCTGTGACGGCGCTTACCACCGATGACCGCGATCCTAAAACACTTACGGCTGCCGAGCAAATTTTTTCGGGATGCGGCAAAACCGTCCGCCTTGAAGAAAAACATTTTGATCTTGTGACTGCTGTCAGCGGAAGCGGGCCGGCTTATTTTTTTCTGATGATGGAATTATTAATGAAAGAAGGAATTCAAAGCGGACTCAGTGAAGCCGATGCCCGCCTTCTCGCGGTTCAAACCGCGGTGGGGGCAGCGCTTTTGGCTCAAGGTTCTCCGTCTTCTCCGGAAGAACTTCGCAAAATGGTGACTTCCAAAGGGGGCACCACGGAGGCCGCTTTAAAAGTGCTGGATTCTAAAAATTTTCCTGAAATTTTTCATGAAGCCTTGCAGGCCGCTCTCAAGCGCGGCCGTGAGTTGAGCCAATAATAGGGGGTACCATGTTTATTATCGGTGAATTATTTCGAGCGTTGGCGCTTTTGGTGGATGGAATTTGCACGATTCTTTACTGGCTGCTTTTTGCCAGAATCATTATTTCCTGGCTGCCCGTGGATCCTTATCACGCCGCCATACAATTTTTGATGCAGGTGACGGACCCCATCCTTGCGCCTTTTAAGAGAATCCCGCTTCAAATCGGCATGCTGGACCTTACCCCGTTACTTGCCTTTATCACTTTGTTTTTTATCCGCAATGTTCTCGTGAGAATTCTCATGGGATTTTCCTATCAAATGGGCGCGGTTTAAAATGCCCATGAAGCGCATTAAAAAATCCACTCCGGGCCTTTTAACTCAAACCCAAGACGCCGTAAAATTTATCCGTAAACAAACGGACCTTGTTCCGGAGGTCGCGGTCATTTTGGGAACAGGACTTGGGAATTTTGCCAAAAAAATTAAATTAGATGCAGCGGTGGATTATGCAAAAATCCCACATTTTCCGGTCTCGACGGTTGAGTCTCATGCCGGAAAATTATTGCTGGGCACCCTTGCCGGCAAAAAAGTGGCGGCCATGGAAGGACGTTTTCATTTTTATGAAGGCTACACGCCGCAGGAAGTTACTTTTCCGGTCCGTGTGCTGCGGTAACTTGGCGCAAAAATTCTGGTGGTTTCCAATGCCTCAGGCGGCCTTAATCTCGGTTACCGTAAAGGAGAAATCGTTTTGATTGAAGATCATATTAATTTTATGGGAATCAATCCTTTGATAGGCCCCAATGAGGAAAGACTCGGCCCGCGATTCCCGGATATGTGTGCGCCGTTTTCCGCGCGCCTCGTTCAATTAACGGAAGAGGCGGGCCGCGAAGTTAAAATCCCGGTCCGTCGCGGCGTTTATGTCGGTGTGGCGGGGCCGAATCTCGAAACGCGCGCGGAATACCGCATGCTGCGAGGTTTCGGCGCTGACCTTGTCGGCATGTCCACGGTGCCGGAAGTGATTGTGGGCGTTCATATGGGCATGGAAATTTTGGGAGTAAGCATTGTGACGGACGTATGCGATCCCGATCATCTGGAGCCTTGCGATATTAAGGAAATCATCAAAACGGCGAACGAAGCCGGCCCCAAGCTCGACAAATTACTCGAAGCCGCAATAAAAAAATTCTAATGACACAAGAGAAGTCCTACAAAGAAACGCTGAATCTTCCGCAAACGGCTTTTCCCATGAAGGCCGATCTGGCGCGCCGTGAGCCGGAAATGCTGGAAGGCTGGAAAAAGGCGGATCTTTATGGCGCCATTCGCAAACGTGCCGCCGGAAAAACCAAATACATTCTTCACGACGGGCCGCCTTATGCCAACGGCCATATTCACATCGGTCATGCCTTAAATAAAATCCTGAAAGACATCATCGTCAAATACAAAACCATTCGTGGATTTGACGCCCATTACGTTCCCGGCTGGGATTGCCACGGCCTTCCGATCGAGATTCAAGCCTTGAAAGAAATGGGCAAACGAAAAGAAGAAGTGGAGCGCGTGGATTTTCGTAAGCACGCGCGCCAATACGCGGAAAAATTCGTGGCCCTTCAGCGCGAAGAATTCAAACGGCTCGGTGTTTTTGGGGATTGGGAAAAACCGTATCTGACCATGAATTATGAATATCAGGCCTCGATCGCCGATTCGTTTTTGAAACTTTATGAAAAAGGCTTTATCGAACAGCGCCTAAAACCCGTTCCCTGGTGCTGGGACTGCGAAACCGCCCTCGCCGATGCGGAGTTGGAATACGAAGACAAAACCGATGAAACCGTTTATGTGAAATTTCCTGTGCTTTATGAAGATTTGCCGGTACGTCTTAACTTTTTAAAAAAACAAACTACACCTAAACCACTTTATCTTCTTATTTGGACTACAACGCCATGGACGCTTCCCGCCAATGTTGGGGTAGCGCTTCACCATGATTTGGAATATCAAATATTGGAGCTTGCCGATGAGTTTTGGATTCTCGCAAGCGCGAGAGTGGATGATTTGAAGTCTAAGTTTGGTCTGGGAAATCCTAAAAACAATTGGCCAGTGTTAGGAAATACTCTCGAAGGTTTGAAATATCAGCACCCATTTCTTGATCGCACTGGACGTGCCATTTTGGCTGACTATGTTTCAGCGGAAGATGGAACGGGAATTGTCCATATTGCGCCAGGCCATGGGGAAGATGACTATCAGTACGGCACATTGAAAAATAATTTACCGATTCTTTCTCCCGTCAACAAATGGGGGAAATTCACCGAAGGTTTTCCTGAGAAAACAGAGGCCACGATTTTAAAGGAACTGGGGCTTTCAGGCCTTAAGGTTTTAAAAGAGGGAAATCAAAAAGTTATCGACATACTCAAAGAAAAAGGTACGCTTGTTCACACCGAAAAATATACCCACTCTTATCCCCATTGCTGGCGCTGCAAAAAGCCGATTATTTTCCGCGCGACACCGCAGTGGTTTTTGAAAATCGATCATAATGATCTTCGAAGCAAAATGAAAAAGAAAATCGAAGGTGAAATCAAATTCACTCCGGATTGGGGCAAGAACCGCATCGGTTCCATGGTCGAAACCCGTCCCGATTGGTGCCTTTCACGCCAGCGCTATTGGGGCGTGCCAATCCCTATTATTGGCTGTGCGAAGTGTCCCGGGACTTATTTTGTGAAGGAATCACGCGAAAAAATCCGTGATATTTTTGCCAAAGAAAGCGCGGATTCATGGTTCACACGCCCAGCTTCGGATTTTTTACCCGTGAGTTTCAAATGCCCGAAATGCAAGGGATCTGATTTCAAAAAAGAAGACGATATTCTTGACGTTTGGTTTGATTCGGGCGTGAGCCATCAGGCGGTCCTAAAACCGGGATTGCTTCACCCCTCCGGGGCTCGCAATGACGGTTATGATTTGTCTTACCCGGCAGATTTATATCTGGAAGGTTCCGACCAACACCGCGGCTGGTTTCAAAGTGCCCTTACCACCGGCATGGCCCTTGATGATAGGGCCCCTTTTAAAGGAGTTCTGACGCACGGTTTTGTGGTGGATGGGGAAGGCAAAAAAATGTCCAAATCCGCCGGCAATGTGGTGGCGCCTCAGGACGTGATGAAAGAATTCGGCGCGGATATTTTGAGACTTTGGGTTTCTTCCGTTGACTACAGCGTGGACGTGCGTCTTTCCAAAGAAATCCTGAAACAGCTTGCCGATCAATACCGCAAAATCCGTAATACCTTCCGCTACCTTTTGGCCAATCTTTACGATTTCAATCCCAAGACCGACGCCATCGAATCCGGCAAGCTTCATCCGCTGGACAGTTGGGCGATTGCCATGACCGAGCAGGTTGTATTGGCAGTGGAAAAAAGTTATGACCGCTTTGATTTTCATGAAATTTATCAGGCCATTCATCATTTCTGCAATCTGGATCTGAGCTCCTATTATTTCGATGTGCTCAAAGACACACTTTATACGGGCCGTAAGGATGGGCATTTGCGGCGTTCCGCCCAAACCGCGCTTTTCTCTATATTGAAAAGCCTGGTCAAAGTGCTGGCTCCCATTCTTCCTTTCACCACCGATGAAGTCTGGAAGGCCTTTCTCCTTGAAGAGGGCACCCTTTCGGTTTATGAAAGTGTTTGGGAAAGCGCGAAAGAAAATAAATCGGACTCCTTTAACGATTGGACGAGTTTGCGTGCGCTTCGGGATCAAATCACGCCTTTTCTGGAAAAAAAGCGGAATACCGGTTTGATCGGATCCAGCCTCGACGCCAAAGTTTATTTAAAAACCGATCATCCGGACTTAAAACGGCTCATTGAAAACCATTTGAAAATGATCGGCCCGGATTACAACGACTTAGCCCGCGTGTTGATCGTTTCCCAAGTCGAGGGGATGAAAGACGCCCGGCCGGAAACCGAAACTTTGACCTATCTTTGGAACGGAAGTGAAGTTAAAATAACGCTTTCTGTGGAAAAAGCGGATGGATTAAAATGTGTGCGCTGCTGGAACTACTCAAAGCGGGTGGGCCAGGACGCCGGCCATCCGGGCCTTTGCGGCAAATGCATTGAAGCGGTGAACGCGTGACTTTTTATTTGAAACGAAGAAAAAAAGTTCTCAAAAAACTGCTGGTTGCCATTAGTTTGTTTTCATTTGGCATCACAGCGCTTTATTTATTCTCCTTCATCTCTTATCGTTTTCTCCCTTTTAAATGGGCAAGCCATCCAGTCCTTCCTGTGCTCGTGATGACGATTGTTTCAGTTTTGGCGTACAAGCCTTTGGATTATGCTTTCACTCAGTTTTTCAAAAATTATCTTTTTCAAAAAAAGAGTTATCGCCATATTACCCTGATGAATCTTGCCGAGGAACTTACGCTCATCCTTGATTTGCAGGAATTGGCGAATCTCGTGGTCAATACCTTCGGGGAAGTCCTTCATCTTAAAACCGTGGCGCTTATCGTTCCCAGCCGCATCCGGGGAGATTATGAAATTGCCTCGGCGCATGGATGGAAGGTATCCGATATCCGCCATATCCGTTTGTCCCAGGATTCGCCGCTTATGACCCTGGTGAAAAATAACGGCCCGCATGTGATTGTCCGCGATCGTTTGCTGAAAACGATGGCATGGCAGGAGGCCAACAAGCTTTCCCATGATTTCGACAATTTACGGGCCACTTGGCTCATTCCTCTTTTTGTGCGGGAGGAGCTTACCGGCGTGATTGCCTTTGCGGCCCATAAACCGGAAGCCGCTTTTGACGAATCAGATTTTCAGTTTTTCCGGGAATTTGCGCAATGGGTGGCTAAATCCACACGCAATGCCTTGAGCGTTCAGGACCTTAAAGTGGCCAATGAAGAGCTTCAGGATGTGCAGTCCCAGCTTTTGCAAAATACCAAGCTTGCGGCCATCGAACAGCTTGCCACGGGGCTCGCGCATGAAATTCACAATCCCTTGACCATTATTTCCGGCAAGGCCCAGGTCCTTCTTCTTCAAAAAGACCGCAAGGCCATTGACGAACGGGTGGAAGAGGTGCTTAAAACCATTGTGAAGCAAACCAAACGCGCTGCCGATATTACGCGAAAGCTTTTGATGTTTTCCCAAGGATCCGGGGTGCCGAAAGAACCGCTTTCCCTGGAACAAGTTTTAAATGATACCGTCGCGCTCGTTTCTTATCAAACTTCTCTGGAAGGGATTGAAGTTACGAGAAATACCGGAAGCAGCATTCCTATGTTTTATGCCAATGTCCATGAACTGCGGGAAATTTTTCTCAACCTGATTCTTAACGCCGTGCAGTCCGTGGGCTCCCAGGGAAAAATTCATCTGGGCCTTCAATACCTTGCCTCAGAGCAATTGATCGAAATCCGTATTTCGGATACCGGTCCCGGAATTTTACCGGAGCATATTGACAAATTATTTAATCCGTTTTTTACCACGCGCCATGATTCCGTCGGGTTGGGACTATTTGTGACCAAACAAATCGTCCATCGCTACGGAGGCGCGATTCGGGTGGAAAGCGAACCCGGAAAAGGCACGCTGTTTTTAATCCAGCTTCCGTATATGGAGCCTTCGGGGCATGCCCCTTCCCAAAAGGATATTACGTTTTCTTTCGGGGGAACGTCGTCTTGAGTCAGCGTTTTTTTAAATACCGTGTATACTTCCAAGGAGGCTTTGGTTATGAAGAAGTTACTTGTTGTTGATGATGAAGCGGAAATTTGTGAGTTTTTGAAGGCTTTTTTCGAAGAGCGTGAGTTTGATGTTGTGACGGCACGTTCCGGAAAGGAAGCGCTGGATGTTCTGGAAAAAGTAAAGCCGTTGGTTGTTTTGCTGGACATTCATATGCCCGGCATGGACGGCCTGAGTGCTTTAAAGAAAATCAAAGAATTACATCCCAATATTAAAGTCATTATGGTGACTGCCCTTGAAACTCAGGACAAAATCGAAGAGGCCATGCGGCTTGGCGCGGACAATTACATCACCAAACCCTTGAGCCTGGAATACCTGGAAAAAGACGTGCAGGATAAAATTACGCTGCTTGCCCAAAAAAGCCAGAAATAAAGCCACCGGTTCTTAAAGCCGCAGGCTCGGAGAGGAGAAGAACTTCACAAATCACATGGGGGCCTACGTACGCAAACGTAAAAAAATTGATTATCAGCAAGCTCTTCGGGAAGTGGCCAAAAGTATGGTCCGGCTCAAGCGCCCCGAACGGCTGCTTAAAATGATCACCCGCTTTATTGACCGCGAACTCGGACTTCTTCATACCTCCATCGTTGTCCTGGAAGAAAAAAGAAAACGTTTTATTTTCGTCGACTCCAAAGGGGCCCGCCGTTTTCCCATCCGTTTTGTAAAATTCGAAATGGATCATCCGCTCGTGCAGTGGTTCAAAATGGGAAGGCAGTCCAAACCGCAGGATTATTTAATGCGCGCCAGCCTTAACAAAAAACTTGCCAATGGCCGGTATCGTCTTCTCGTTTCAGAAAAGCGGGAAACTTACGAGAAAGTCAAAAAGGCCATGGACGATTTAAAAGTCGAGCTTGCCATTCCGGCTTATTTTAAAGAAATGCTGATCGGATTTTTGCTTTTGGGGGAGAAAAAAGACAAATCTTCCTTCACGGATTCCGAGATTTCATTTTTTCAGGTATTAACGCAAGATTGCTCCATGGCGGTCAAGAACGCGGAATATCATCAAGGGCTGATTGAGAAAAACCGGGAGCTTGAAAAACGTCTTAAGGAAATCGAGGCGATGCAGCACAAAGAACACGAGACTTACTTTCAAATCATGAAGGCGCTGGCACAAGAAATTCATGCCAAAGATCCTTATACTTTCGGCCATATTAATCAGGTGGAAAGGCTCGGGATCATGACGGCCGAGGAAATGGGGATCGATCTTTCCGGCCGCCGGCGGGCCGTTCTTTCCGCAGGACTTATCTTGCATGACGTAGGGAAAGTGGGAATTCCGGATCATATTTTGAAAAAGCCGTCGGCGCTTACCGCGGAAGAAAAAGAAATCATGAAAGAACATGTGGATAAAGGCGCAAAAATTCTTTCCCACCTTTCGGATTTTAAAGAAGTTGCGGAAATCGTTCATTGCCATCATGAAAGTTTTGACGGCACAGGCTATCCGCGCGGTTTGAAGGGGGAACAAATTCCTATCGAATCCCGCATCGTTTCCGTCGTGGATTCTTTTCATGCCATTGTTTCAAAGCGCTGTTACAGTACCGGCAAGCCTATCGAAGTCGCTTTTGAAGAACTCGAGCGTTGTTCGGGGACCCAATTTGATCCTCAAGTGGTCACGGCCTTCATCCGCGCTTTGAAAAGGACCATGGCCAAGCGTGGAGTAGGCTTCTTCAAAGACGATCCCACCATGTCTGAGTTTCCAGATTCCAAAGCCTCTTAAGAATCGCTTGCTCTTTAAGAGGTGCCTCAGTATAATGACCGCTTCAAAAATGAGTGAAAGGAACATTTTATTATGAGTTTCGATAAAAAAGATTTGGAGCGGTTTAAGAAAATTCTCCTCGTTTTTCGCTCTAAGATTGCCGGAGACCTGGAGCATCGCGAAGGGGATGCTCTCAATCAAAGTCAAAGGGAGGCCGCCGGGGATTTGTCAGGATACTCCTTCCACATGGCCGACATGGCCACCGATAATTTTGACCGGGAATTCAATCTCGGCCTTGCCTCAAACGAACAGCAAAGCCTCAACCTCATCGACGCCGCCATCCGCAAAATCGATGACGGAACCTACGGCACTTGCGAGCTTTGTTCCAAGCCCATTTCCCAAAAGCGGCTCATGGCAGTGCCTCATGCGCCTCATTGCATTAAGTGCCAGGAACTTGAGGAGAAGAAAAAACGTCGCGTGTAGTTTTTTTTACCTTCCTGGTAATCTTCGTCCTTTTTGGCGATCAATATTCCAAACATCTGGCTTTAGTTCATCTTTCCTCTCGCGAAACCTTTCCTTTGATTCCCGATGTGTTTCATTTGACCTTGGTTCACAATAAGGGGATTGCCTTCGGTATTTTCCGCCAGTATGAATTTATCTTGAGAATTTTGATTACGCTTAGTATTTTTGTGCTTCTCTTTATCGGCTGGCGCATGTGCTTGAAGGCCCGTGGTGAAACAAATCGCAAGCCAATGACGATTCAAGAAATCAGCATGGCCTTGATTTTAGGAGGGGCCCTCGGCAATTGGATTGACCGGCTCCGGTTCGGGGCGGTGATTGATTTTCTTGATTTCAGAATTTGGCCGGTTTTTAATTTGGCAGATACGGCGATCACTATCGGGGTGGGTCTTTATATGATTTTATTGATGAAAGGAAAAAACACATAATGTCATTCTGCCCTAAAGGACTGCCCTGACTTCCCATTAATAAATTTAATGAAAGTCATGGGCTGAGGCCGTAAGGCCGAAGAATCTCGCTTTGAGATCCTTCGCTTCGCTCAGGATGACGAGGCTTATCATGAAACCAATCTTGTTTTCTTTCGGCACCTTTCATCTTTATTCTTTCGGCGTCATGATTCTCATCGGGCTTTTGATTTCCCTCGCCCTGATGAAACGGCGTGCCCTCGCGGACGGTTTTCCTAAAAAGGACGACAGCGCCGACCTTGTCTTTGTGATCGTTGTTTTTGGTTTTCTGGGTGCCCGGCTTTTTTACGTGTTCCAAAATATTTCCTGGTATTTGGAAAATCCGCTGAGAGTCTTCGCCATTTGGGAAGGAGGGCTTATTTTTTACGGAGGACTGATCGGATCGCTCGCGGCGCTTTTTTTTGCCATGCGTTTGAAAAATATTCCTTATTTTCGCGGGCTTGATTTTCTTCTTCCTTATGTTGCTCTGACGCAAGCCTTCGGACGTCTCGGCTGTTTTTTGAACGGCTGTTGTTCCGGTTCGATCTGCCATTATTCCTGGTGCGTCCTTTTTCCGGGCACGGCCGAAACCGTTCATCCCGCCCAGCTTTACGAAGCGGCCTATGATTTTCTGCTTTTTCTTTTTTTAAACCGTTTCTATAGCAAGAAGCAATTTGACGGCCAGGTTTCGGCCTTTTACTTTATGTTTTACGGCGCCGGCAGATTCGCGGTCGAATATTTCCGTGCCGGCAATCCAACTTGGCTTTTCTTCACTTACAATCAATGGTTTAGTCTTTTTCTGATCATCGCCGCACTTGGTTTCTATGGAAATCATTATTTCCGAAAAAGATAAAGGAAAACGCCTGGATGTCGTTTTGGCCGCTCATTTGGCGGAATACGGCAGCCGTTCCCAGCTTCAAAAATGGATTAAAGAAGGCAAAGTCAGGATCGCGGGCAAACAGCTTTTGCCAAACTACCGGCCCAAAACGGGTGAAACCATTCTTGTCGAAATTGTTCCTTCTGCTGCCGATAAAACACACGCCGAAGACATTCCGCTGGATATTCTTTATGACGATTCGGATATTGTCGTTATCAATAAACCGGCCGGCATGGTGGTTCATCCTGCGCAAGGCAATCGCGAGCATACCTTAGTTAATGCCCTTTTGTTTCATTTCAAAAAGCTTTCCAAGGGAGGGTCGACGGCGCGTCCCGGAATCGTCCACCGATTGGACAAAGGCACAAGCGGCATTCTCGTCATCGCGAAAAATGATTTGGCCCATGCGTTTTTGGCCGGTCAATTCAAGAATCACACCATTGAAAGGATTTATTATGCGGTGGTTCAGGGAAGGGTTCAGCATGACGAAGGGGTTTGCGAAGAACCCGTAGGCCGGGCTTTTCTCAACCGGAAAAAAGTGATTATCAAGCCTTCAGGGGGAAAGGAAGCCCTCACGCTTTTTCGCGTCAAAAAGCGTTTTAAAAAAGCGACCCTTCTCGAGGTTTTTCCTCAAACCGGCCGCACGCATCAAATTCGCGTTCATTTGGCGCATCTCGGACATCCTATGCTGGGAGACAGCTTTTACGGTGTCCCGTCGCCTTGGATTGGGCGCCAGGCACTGCATGCCTTCGCTTTGGGATTCATTCATCCCCGGACCAAAAAGCGGTGTTATTGGGAAAGTCCTATTCCTGCTGATATGCAAAATCTTATCAGTCAGCTTGAATCCGAGAAGTAGTTTCTTTATAATCAACCGCTTTGAATTCAAGGGAGGCGGGGGCATTGACGGTTCTTTTATTTCTCGGAGTTCTCTTTCCGGTTTTTCTCATCCATAAAAGGCTTCTGAATCAAAATGGAAAATTTTCCAGCCGGCGGGGCGTCACCGGTGCCGAGGCGGCGCGTTTTGTTCTGGATGCCACCGGCTTGAAACAAACAACGGTGGATTGTCAGGAAGGAACGCCGGGCGGTTTCCGGTCCGGGCTTAATCATCTCCATTTGGACCGAAGGCTTTATGAAGGCAAAGGGCTTTTAGAGATTGCCGAGTCGGCCTGGCTTGCGGTGTTGAAAACAAAAGCTTCTCAGATGATGTTTTGGAAAATTAATCGCATGGTTGTTTTGGCCGGATGGATTTTGATTCTGTTGGGTTTTTTGATTCCATCCGCCGGTATTCTTAAAACCTTGGGCTTCGCGGCATTCCTGTATGTTTTTCTGACAGAAATTTTGATTTTGCCGACCCGGTGGGAAACGGGAAAGCATGCCCTTTTTCTTTTAAGGCATTCCGGGAATTTTGATGCGGACGAACTCGCGCGGTTGAAAGCCGTGATCCGGGGACTCAAATTGAAAGGTTTGGCCCAGTTTTTTTCCGCACCGCTCGAATTTGGTGACAGGCACCATCGAAGGGGACAGGCATGCTAAGCGATCAAATACCTGTCCCCCTAAGAAGTGACTAGACTCTATATGCCAGTTGATCTTGTGAGAGATAAATGAGTTCAAAACTATTTATGAAATTAATAGCGGAAAAAAATCATGAATTGTTAAAACCTATTGGTTTTCATAAAAAGGGGCTTAATTTTCTTTGTGACCGTGCTGATGACGTAGTCTTAGTTATCCAATTACAAAGTAGCAGTAAAACCACAAAGAATTTTTTAGTGATGACTCTTAACCTTGGTGTATTTTCAAAAATTCTTAGCAAAAAGTTAGGTGCTGAAATAAAAAAACCAACAATTCCAGATTGTCATTGGCGAGAACGCATTGGTAATTTGAGTGAATATCGGTCAGATAAATGGTGGGAAGTAAAAAATGAATTAGAGGCCTATGCGGTTGCTGATGAAATAGTAAAGCTTATAAAAAAACATGGGCTCCCAGCGCTGGAAGCGGTGGATTCGACAGAAAAATTAAAGGAACTTTGGGAAGGTGGATTTTCTCCCGGTTTGCATAAATCGGAGAGGCAACATTATTTAAATAAAATAGCACAACATTAATAGCGACTAATGCGCCTGATCCCAAAAGCATAAGCGACAGGCGCTGCGGAATGAGTAAACATGAAACAAAAAGAAAAAAAGCCATCAGAAAATAGCTTCCCTTCAGAAGGTTGGGAAAGAAGCCCCTATAGGTTTCTAAAATTCGAAGACGTTGACGGCTCTAAAGTAGAATTTGATTTTTGGAGGGAGTTGGCTAATATTAATTTTCCCGAACTAAACCACCCCATATCATTGGGGGCTCATTTGAAAAAATCAGAAAATCAGAAATTGATAGTAGAGATTTGGGCTGAGAAAATTAAAAATTTTAACGATAAGCAACAGGAAAAAATATTTTCCCTTATTAATAATGCTTTAAGAAAAGCTGGTTATATTGTTGAGATGAAAGGCATCTGGAAGCCATGAGGCTTCCATCCAGACAAATCAAACAGCTCAAATCTAATTTAGAAGATTTGCAGCTCTCCATTATTGCGGTGGTTTTTTTTGGCGCTATGTTTGGATTGATGGCGATTTTTATTCCTGAAAATTTTAATTTTACTTTTTCCATTTTTGCTTTAATGTTTTGGTCCGGGGCTTTGATCTCTGCCTTTGGAGGGATTGTAAATGGGAGAGCTTATTGGTGGTTCGTGAACGTAAATTGCTTATTTCTATTATGTTCTCTATTTTCGATTTCTATGCTCGTCATGATCTTCAACATAAAGACCGTTTTTGAATTTCTGGTTTTGCTTATGTTTTTTTTGCCGCCTTGTTTTTTTTCCTGGCGTTGGGGTGCGTCAATTTATAGTTTCGAAACCATGAAAGAAGTTCTTGTGTCGAAGCGAATTGATGTTGAAAAAGGCACCTATTCTCCTTTCACTTTTCCATTTGGAATTCTAAAAACGAAAAGCTCCAAAAAATGGTTTATTCTAGCCAATGCCAGTGGCCCTCTAATTATTACTCTGTCTCTCGTTTTTGGGCGATGGCTTGGAAAGTTAAGCCCAAGGGTTGAAAATCATTGGGGCGCTTTTTGCGCATTTGCTCTTGTTGTATTGTTTGTTGGATGTATTCGTGCTGGTTCTGGTGAATATTCTTGGATTCGAAATTGGGAAAAAGAAACTGGTCGAAAAATGTATATTTCGTACGTTGTAGATTGGAAGCGTTATAAAGAGCAGCAAAATAAGTGACAGGCACTCCGGCGGGGGACAGGCACAAATAAAATGACAAGGCACGCAAGATCAAAGGTTCTATATGACGGCTGTTATGCTCATGTGTTTTCCCGCTCGATTGAAACGCGCTGGATATTCCAAGATGCCTTCGAATTCACCATTACTGCCTTATGAATACCCATTTTCATTTGGCGGTTTCTCTTCCTGAGCTAAAGGCTTTTAGCGAAGGATTAAAGGGAATTAAGTGGAAATACACAACAGTTTACAATCAGCGCCATAAGAGGCGCGGCCCTTTGTGGCAAGAGAGATTTAAGAGTTTGGTGATTCAGGATGAACGATATTTGCTGGCATGCGGACTTTATATTGAAAATAATCCCGTGAAAGCAAAGATGGTCAAAAAAGCGGTAGATTGGCCGCACAGCTCTGCAAGATATTATGAGGAAGGAAAACCTGATATTGTGGTGGACGGATATAAGAAAGTCGAACCGATCGAGGCTCGATTAAACGATGAGTTTTTTACAAAGGGACCGGGAATCGGCTCAGAGTTATTCCGGATGCAGTTGCACGAGGAACTCTTTCCGGCAGTACCTGTCCCCTGAAAAAGTGCCTGGCACTTATATGTTTATATGTTAAAGAAAGAGCTAAGAACTTCTTGAAAGAAAAATTTCTTTCTGATCACAATAAAAGTCAGTCGAAGATTGATTCGCGCCAAGAGATTTTAAATGAAATCGTGAGAAGAGATTATTCTAGGAGACCGTACTTTTTCTAACTTTATGGTTATCGATCAGAAAGCAATTGATAACAGAAAAATAAAGCAAGTAAAAAGTAATCTGAACGAATTAACCGGCTCTTTTATTGCCGGTACAATTTTACTAAGCGTTATAGGGTTGGTGGCAGTTTTTTTTGCTCCCGCTTACAATAGCCTATTTGCTTCTTTCGTTTTCCCTGCCCTCCTTATTTTAATTGTGTCCTCAGTCATGGGGCTTATTAATGGACGTGCTCTCTATTGGTTTCTATTTGTAATTACCGGTATAGGATTGCTTGGGGGGATATTCCTAGCGGGTTTATTGCCAATTTTAGAAATGAAAAATTCAATACTTACATTTTGTTTTCACTTTTCGTTGCTTATCTCCTGTTTTTTTGCTTGGCGTTGGGGCGCTGGAGTTTACAATCAAGACACCATGAAGGAAGTTTTGATTTCCAAGAGGATTGATCTTGAAAAAGGGACATATTCTCCTTTTACTTTTCCTTTTGGAGTCCTTAAATCCAAAAGCTCTCAGAAATGGTTTATTATTGCGAACACAAGTGGCCCATTATTTATTACGGTAGCTGTGGTTTTGGCGGGTGCAATGGGAAAACATGCTCCTAATATAGGCCGATTATGGGGCGGATTATGCATTTATATTACTATTGTCCTATTTGTAGGAAGTATTCGAGCTGCTCTGGGTGAATATTCTTGGATTCGCAATTGGGAAAAAGAAACTGGTCGAAAAATGTATATTTCGTACGTTGTAGATTGGAAGCGTTATAAAGAGCAGGAAAAGCAACGCAAGCCAAGGTAAGAAAATTAACGTCCCGCCAAAATAAGTGACAGGCACTCCGGCGGGGGACAGGCACAAATAAAATGACAAGGCACGCAAGATCAAAGGTTCTATATGACGGCTGTTATGCTCATGTGTTTTCCCGCTCGATTGAAACGCGCTGGATATTCCAAGATGCC
>JACPXK010000031.1 GCA_016196565.1 Candidatus Omnitrophota bacterium
ATGCCGCTACGCAGGGATTCAAACGATTCTTTTTGAATCGCGGAATCCATTAATTCTTCTTCAAGCTTAGGAAGACGTCCTTGAAACCGATTGAGATTTTGCCGCAGCGATTCGATTCTCGATTCGAATTCGAGTTTTCCCCTCTTGGCCTCTTCCAGCTCCGTTTGCAATGATTTAATCTCCGCACCCCGTTTAAAGGTATTCGTTTCGGCCGAGTTATTTCCCGGCCGGTAAAAAATCCTCTGATGAGGCCCCAGCACCCAGCCATCGGAGGAAACAAAAATATCTTTGTCCGCCATGGGTAAAAGTTCGGCAAGATCCGCGGCGTTAATCGGATCAAGGAGGAACACATGATTTAAAAAGGAGGCTACAACGGAATTAAATTCCGGCTTTATCCGGACAACATCGTTTAAGGACTTTTTGATTTTAGGATGAATGGGCGGCACGGCATTTTGCAATTCACTGCCCTTTTCCCGGATTAATACACCGACGGGACTTGGCGACTGGTCATGGAGAAGCGAAAAAAGATTTTGCGCTGTAGCTATGTCGTCAACTACTAAGGAATGAACATAGGTGCCCAAACAGGCTTCAAGCGCAAGCTCATAACCACTTTCGACTGTAAAAAGATCACGCAAACTGCGCACCAGATCTTTTTGAAGTGTCGGAGACTGGCTGAGTAAATGGTCGATGTTTGTGCCGCTGGCCCGGTCAATTTCGGCAAGCATTTTGAGGCGGGCTTCTTTTT
This sequence comes from Candidatus Omnitrophota bacterium, assembly GCA_016196565.1. Next base: position 746 of record JACPXK010000031.1, read on the forward strand.
CGTGAAGAAGCCGGTCCCACTTCGTTGATTCCAGCCGCAGCGATTCCAAGGATTCATTGGCTTGTTTTATTTGATTTTCACAATTCGATTTTTCCTGCTGCAATTTTAAGGATTTTTCGCCGAAAGCCGCGACTTCTTCGGCGTAAGTTTTTTCTTTAACTGCCCAGTTTTCGATTTCCTGCTGAAAACGAACGGCGCCCGCTTCCTGCTTTTTTTGATGTTCCGCCGTGGTTTCGAGAAATGCCGAAATGCGGTGGAATTCGTTGCGCAGACTGCTTGTGGAAGCGGCCGCGCTAAAAGCTTCGGATTTGGTTTGCTCAAGTTCACTCCGTTTTGCCGCGAGCTCACTCTCGATTTTCCGGAGTTTTTCTTCCGCAGAATTTAAGAATCCGTGAAGGGCCCGTTTTTCCTGTTCGAGTCCTGCCAGCTCCTGTTCTTTCTCCGCCATTTCCTGGAAATTTTTTTGCAATTGTTCTTCGAGGGCCGATTTTTCCTGGGCAATCTCACCTTGGCGTACGTCGAGTGAGCGGCGTTTTTCTTGATTAAAGCGAAGCAGCTGTTTGTTTTGTTCAATCTGGGAACGGATCTCGTACCGGCGCGCATCTTCGGTCGCCTGACGATTGGAAATATTGTGCATTTGGTTATTCAAATCGTGGTATTGGGATTGAACGTCCGCCAAGGATTGATCCAATTCCTGAATCTTTTGTTTTAAGCCGATGAGTTTTTCTTCTTGTTCCTTTTTCTGACTGCCAAGCGCTGAAAGTTCGTAAAAGGCCTTGCGGATTTCCAAATCCTTTAATTTTTCGAGTTGTTCCTTATAACGTTCCGCACGGCGGGCCTGACGTTCGGCATATTGAATATTGCGTTCCACTTCATGCACGATATCTTTGAGGCGAAGAAGATTTTCTTCTGTCCGTTCAAGCTTGCGAATGGCCTCTTCTTTTTTGACTTTAAACTTTGAAATTCCGGCCGCTTCTTCGATCAAAAACCGCCGTTCATCCGGTCCCGCATTCAGGATGTAATCAATGCGGCCTTGCTCAATCATGGAATAAGAATTGGAACCGATGCCGGTGTCGAGAATTAAATCTTGTATGTCTTTAAGGCGGCAGACGGTTTTATTGATCAAATATTCACTTTCGCCGGAACGGTAAAGGCGCCGGGTAAGGGTGACTTCTTGAAAATCAATCGGAAGGCCGCGATTTGAGTTGTCGATCGTAAGCGAAACCTCGGCCATGGCGAGAGGTTTGCGGAAATCGGTACCGTTGAAAATGACGTCTTCCATTTTGGAACCGCGGAGGAGTTTGGCGCTCCGTTCCCCCAAAACCCACCGGATTGAATCGGAGATATTACTTTTGCCGCAGCCGTTTGGGCCGACAATACAAGTCACACCATGATCAAATATGATTTCGGTTTTGTCCGCAAAAGATTTAAAGCCAAAGATCTCTAATTTTTTCAGGCGCATGGGAGGATTATTATTTTTTCGACAGAGAGACTAAGAATCTTAAGGAAAGTTATTCGAAGAAGCGGGATTGGCCCCTTACTCATCAAAGGCCTTGAAAATAAGACAGGCATTATGACCGCCAAAACCCAGCGAATTTGACATGGCAACCCTGACGCGATGCTTTTGGGCTTCATTGGGCACGTAATTAAGATCGCATTCAGGATCGGGATGCTTATAGTTGATGGTCGGAGCAATCATCCCGTCACGGATACTATAAACACAGGCAATTCCCTCAACCGCGCCGGCCGCTCCTAATAAATGTCCGGTCATGGATTTAGTGGAACTAATTTTAAGTTTTCTGGCTATGTCTTCCCCGAAGGCTTTTTTAATTGCCAAGGTTTCCACCTTATCGTTGAGGGGAGTTGAAGTTCCGTGGGCATTCACATAATCGACGTCTTTAGGATGAATGCCGGCATCTTTAAGGGCGTTGACCATACAACGCGCGGCACCTTCACCGCTCGGATCCGGAGCCGTAATATGGCTGGCATCGGAAGTCATACCGTAACCGGCCATTTCGCAATAAATGCGTGCGTTTCGTTTTTGAGCGTGCTCTAGGGATTCCAAAATCATGACGCCGCAGCCTTCTCCCATCACAAACCCGTTTCGCGTCCGGTCAAAGGGGCGTGAGGCCGTTTCGGGATGTTCATTATGGGTGCTCAAGGCTTTCATCGCATCGAAACCGCCAAAACCAAGCGGCGTAATGCAGGATTCCGTTCCTCCGGCCAGCATGACATCGGCTTCACCTCTCAAAATTAATTTAAAAGCATCTCCGATCGCATTTGATCCGGTTGCGCAGGCAGTCGCCACGCAATTATTAGGTCCTTTAAAACCGAATGAAATCGAAATCTGTCCCGGCGCCATGTTGACAATGAGCATCGGAATGAGAAACGGAGAAACGCGGCTGGGGCCTTTTTCGAGCAGGATTTTGTGCTGTTCTTCGATGACGCGCAAACCGCCAATTCCGGAACCGACCAAAACTCCGACACGGAAAGGATCTTCTTTTTTAGGATCAATTTTGGCATCGTCAATGGCCATTTTGGATGCGGCTACGGCGAATTGAACAAAACGGTCTGATTTTTTGATTTCTTTAGGGGTGAAATATTTTGCGGGCTCGAAACCTTTAACTTCAGCGGCAACTTTGGAGTTGAAACCGGTAGGGTCAATTTGAGACAGGCGTCCAGTCCCGCTTCGGCCTTGGAGAAGGGCTTGCCACGAGTCCTCAGCAGTATTGGCAACGGGGGTGATCATTCCAACCCCGGTTACAACAACGCGGGTAGTAGTCACGTAGGAGAATTTCTGAAAAGAGAATTAGGATCGAAGGGGCGTGAGTTACTTATTCGATCCCGCTTTTTCTTCAATATAACGAATCGCATCGCCCACGGTTTGAATCTTTTCGGCATCTTCATCCGGGATTTCAATTCCGAATTCCTCCTCAAGAGCCATCACAAGTTCTACCGTGTCAAGGGAATCAGCACCCAAATCATCCACAAAAGAAGCCTCAGGGACCACTTCTTCGGGTTTGACACCCAATTGTTCGACGATAATTTCAGTAATTTTGTCTTGAACGGCCATTGATTCCTCCTAGTTGATGAATGCTTTTTATGTCTTACTTGAGTTACATAACCATGCCGCCATCGACCACGATCACCTGTCCAGTGATGTACCGTGCGGCATCTGATGCTAGAAAAACGGCAACCTCGGCAATATCTTTAGGCTGTCCAAATTGCCCGAGTGGGATCTGGGCTTTAATCTTTTCCTGCAAATCCGCAGGAAGTTTTTCCGTCATCCTTGTTTGAATGAACCCCGGGGCAATTGCATTCACCCGGATATTACGCCGTGCCAATTCCTTGGCAGCGGATTTTGTAAAGGCGTTTAATGCGGCTTTTGAGGCTGAGTAATTTGCCTGTCCTGCATTTCCGGTGATTCCAACCACGGACGATATGTTGATCACCACTCCCGATCTCTGCTTGACCATCGGTTTGCAGCAAGCCTTGGTAAATAAAAAAGCGCTTTTCAAATTTGTCGAAAGAACCTCATCCCAATCTTTTTCGGGCATGAGCGCCAGCAAATTGTCCCTTGTCGTGCCGGCATTGTTGACAAGTATATCTACCTTCCCATGAGTGTCAAGGGCTTTTTTAACCACTTCATTTACTTCATCTCCAACGCTGACATTGGCTTGCGTCAAAATGCAGGAACCGGTTCCAAGGCCCAAAATCGTGGTTTCGGTGTCTTTCAAATTTTCGATTTTTGAGGCGGATAATACAAGTTTCATGCCATGCTTGGCGAATTCGCAAGCAATTGCTTGTCCAATTCCCCGGCTGGCACCGGTCACAATGGCGACTTTATCTTTAAGCATGAGAAACCCCTAAGTTTATTTTATGAATATCATCGACTGAACCGCACGCTTCGACTTTCACATTCGTATAACCCTTCCGGGCTAAACCTTTCAAAACTTTTCCTGGACCAATTTCTAAAAATAGAGACATGCCTGCTTGATCGGCATGCTGCATGGTTTGTGTCCAGCGCACGGGGCTAATGAGCTGCATGGCAAGAAGTTTGCGGATTTTTTCCGGATCCGAAACAGGATCGCCCAATGCGTTAGAGATGAATATTCCGCGCGGCGACGCAATAGAAGTCGACGCAAGCGCGCTTTCGAGTTCGTTTTTCGCATCTTTCATTAGAGAAGAATGGAAAGCCCCTCCGACTTTTAAAACAATCGCGCGTTTTGCCCCGCCGGCTTCAGCCAGGCTGCATGCCGTTTGAATCGTATCAAGTTTCCCTGAAAGGACAATTTGATCGGAAGTATTGATGTTGGCAACTTCGCATCCGGCTTCTTTTGCAATTTCCTGACAATCGGCTTCAGTGAGGCCCATGATGGAAGCCATGGTTCCGGGATGATTTTGCGCGCATTTTTCCATGGCCCGCGCGCGGCGATCAACCAATCTCAAACCATCTTCAAATGAAATGGAGCCGCAAGCAACCAGTGCGGTAAATTCTCCCAAACTGAGACCGGCTGAAAATCCGGGATTGATGTCGGGATATTTTTCACGGAGAACGGAAAGAGCGGTGATGCTCGTAACGAAAATGGCCGGCTGGGCATAAACGGTTCGCGTTAATTCTTCCTCGGGCCCCTCAAAACATAGACGGCTGATCGAATATCCCAGAATTGAATCGGCTTTTTCATAAATTTTTTTTGCCGTTTCGAATGACACGGCAAGGTCCTTCCCCATTCCAACGTATTGAGCACCTTGACCGGGAAAGAGAAAACCGACTGTGAGAGGCACGCGGATCACCAATGAATAAGGGTCGAAGCCCATGTGAGCCCGCCGCCGAAAGCAACCAACACCACGCGGGAATCTTTTTTGATCTTTCCCGTTTTGACGGCTTCGTAAAACGCTACGATGGTGGAAGCACTCGACATATTTCCATACCGTTCCACATTGATAAAAATTTTATCCATGGGAATTTCCAACCGCTCAGCCACGGCTTGAAGAATGCGCATATTGGCTTGATGAGGAATGAAGCAGTCGATATCCTGAACCTTCATTCCCCCGCGGCTCACCACCTCACGTACGGCTAATTCCATGGTTCTGACGGCAACTTTGAAAACTTCCGAGCCTTGCATTTTCAAACAATGCATTTTGTTTTTGACGGTTTCTTCAGTTGGCGGATACATGGACCCCCCCGCGGGAAGCTGTAAAATGTCGGCCTGGGATCCGTCTGAACCCAGATAAGTGGCCAGAATTCCGTGACCATCCGTGGAACGTGAAACGACGGCCGCACCGGCTCCGTCCCCAAACAAAACACAAGTCGAACGGTCGGTCCAATCGATAAATCCCGAAAGCACTTCGGAGCCGACGACTAGAATATTTTTATATTGTCCGGAACGGATATAAGCATCGGCGGTAGAAAGCGCGTAAGTAAATCCCGAACACGCAGCGGCCATATCAAAAGCCCCGCATTTGGCACCGAGTTTGTGCTGAAGGTAACAAGCGGTGGAAGGAAAAAGCATGTCCGGAGTAATGGTCGCGACAATAATGAGATCCAGATCCGTGGCTTTAAGTTTGGCATTTTCAAGCGCCTCTTGCGCGGCCCTCAGTCCCAAATCGCTGGCGCTTTGACCTTTGGCGGCAATATGACGTTCACGGATTCCGGTGCGGGTTTGTATCCACTCATCCGTGGTGTCCACCATTTTTTCTAAATCGGCGTTGGTGAGAATTTTTTCAGGGATGTAGGCGCCTAACCCACTGATTGCGACTTGATGGCCCGTGGGCATTACGACTTAGCTTTCGTCCCGTTGTGTGTGAGGATAGGGCTTGTGGAGATTTTTTCAATAATATGAGTATTAATATTTTGAGAAACAACTTCGCCCGCCACGCGAATGGCATTGCGAATGGCTTTAGACGATGAAATGCCGTGACTGATGATAACGGTTCCGTCGACACCAAGAAGCGGCGCGCCGCCGGCCTCTTCATAATTGGTTTCACGGCGAATCGATTCCATGGCGGGCTTGCATAAAAATGCGCCGAGCATGGTAATCGGATTCTTTTTAAGTTCGCGTGTGATCAAAGCCACAGCGGTTTCAAGCACGCTTTCGCACATTTTTAAAACCACATTGCCGACAAAACCGTCACAAATAATGCAATCGACTTTACCGGTGAAAAAATCGCGGCCTTCGATATTGCCGATGAAATTAAGTGAAGACTCGCGCAGAATTTTATAGGCTTCTTTCAAAACTTCCGTTCCTTTGGATTCTTCTTCGCCGATATTTAAAAGACCGATGGAGGGGCGTTTCTTTTTATAAATGGCACGAGCGTAAACGTCAGCCATGACCGCATATTGATAGAGTTCTTCGGCCGAGGGATTGATATTGGCGCCTACGTCCATGGCAATCGAAATGCCGTGAAGCGTCGGCGTGCTGATGGCAATTCCCGGGCGTTTAATGCCGGGGAGAAGTCCGAGATTGAGAGCGGAAGCGGCCACGGCAGCGCCGGTATTTCCGGCGGTCATGACGGCATCCACTTTTTTATTTTTTAAAAGGTCGATACAAACGCCGATAGAAGAACGCTTTTTCTTCTTAATCGCCGAAACCGGGGATTCCCCCATTTCAACGATTTCAGGAGCCTCTTCGAGCACAATTTTCCCGCCGAGCACTTTGTGCCGGTTCAGTTCCCGCTTAAGGGCTTCGGTTTGGCCGACCAGCACCACTTCCAAATGGGCAAAATCATTGGCGGCGGCAACCGCTCCTTCAACCACGACTTGGGGTGCATAATCACCCCCCATACCATCTACGGCAATGCGAATCATACTTTTTTCTCCGGATTATTTTGCTGCTTTCTTTTCTTTGACCTTGATCGTAATCACTTGCTTGTCCCGGTAATAACCGCAGGAAGGACAAATTCGGTGGCTGATGACTGGGGCGCCGCAATGCGAACATTTTGAAGGTGCGGATGCTGTTAAAAAATCATGAGCGCGGCGCAAACGTGTTCTTGTGTTCGAGTGGCGTCGTTTTGGATTAGCCATGGCGTTGATCCTCCTTCCCCTTTGATCTTATCATTCTCACTCCCGAAAAAGAGCCCCCGGTGAATTTGGAGGCGCAATTACACTTCGACTCATTCAAGTTAATGCCGCAATTGGGGCAAAGCCCGCGGCAATCCTTGGAACAAATAAACGAAATCGGATGATCCAGCATCAAAGCTTCCCGGATGTCTGGAAGTGTTTCGACGTCCTCGAGACCTTTGATTTCATAAAAAAATTCAAAAGGTTGATTGACAGTGTCTTTGACGGACTTTAAGCATCGTCCACATATATGCTCAACTTCACTCTGAAGCAGCCCGCGAAAAGTAAGGGTGTCGAGACTTTTTTCTATCGTGCCTTCCATTTTTAAAGGCTGAACATATTTTAAATCCACGAATTCCATATCGAGCTTTTTGGGATCGTAGGTTTCGGAAACCGCGGAAGGAACGCCGACTTTGTAATCGTAAAGATGAATTTTCATAAATCAATTTTCATAAATGCAAACGTTCATTAATTTTTCTTGCCACAAAATCCGGGACGTAAGGAGAAATGTCGCCTTTTAAAACGGCGATTTCCTTGATCAGCCTGGATGAAAGATAAAAGTGGGACTGCGAAGGCATTAAAAACACGGTGTCCACTTTCTTAGAAAGCTGACGGTTCGTCAGGGCCATTTGGAATTCATAATCAAAATCGGAAGTGGCCCGAAGCCCCCGGATAATTGTCGGGGCCTTCTTAGAAACCGCATAGTCTACGGTCAGGCCTTCCATACTATCGACCTTGACGCCTCGTAAGCCTTTGACGGCGCGCTTCATAAAATCTTCGCGTTCTTCAACCGTAAACAGGGTTTGCTTTTGATGGTTGACTGCCACCACCACCCAAATCTCGTCAAAAATCGACAAAGCACGCTTGATCAGGTCCAAATGACCGTACGTAACGGGATCAAAGCTCCCCGGATATATAGCTCTTCGTTTCTCCATGTTTAGACTCCATCCGGAACAAAAACGATAGGCAAGCTTGTCCAATTCGTTTCGTCCGGGTTAATCGTAATTCTTGAAAGGATGGAGGTATCTCTTCTTGTCGGGAGTGGCCCACGACGATGTGCGCGAAAGGCGTCAATATACCAGATAGGTCCAGCTTGTTCAACGTCTTTTTCACAAGTCCTTGATTGAAAGGGGGATCCACAAACACAACCGAGTAAAGTTGGCCCTCTTTTTTGAGTTTATCGATGCTCCTGAGCACATCCCCTTTGATAATCCGGCTTCGCGGCGTAAGTTTGAGTTCTTCCAAATTGGCCTGAATCACTTTGACGGCCCAATCGGCCTGTTCGACAAACGTGACGTCCAAGGCTCCCCGGCTGAGGGATTCAAGGCCGATGCTGCCGCTGCCCGAATAAAGGTCCAAAATATGTTTGCCGATGACCAGTCCGCCCAAAACATTGAAAAGCGTCTCTTTGGTGCGGTCGGTCATAGGCCGCGTTAATTTGGATTTGGGAAACTGTATTTTACGTGATTTGAATTCTCCGCCGATAATTCTCATGGTTCTCCTTTTTAATACCGCAAGGGAAATTGTTCCAAATGATTTTGAATGGCGGCCCACTGGCCAGACGAGGCAGCCCCTTTATTTTTGATTAAATCTAGCGCGATTTGTCTGGCTTTGAATAAAACATCCTGGTCTGAAATAGGATTGGCGATTCGAAATAACGGTTCGCCGCTTTGCCGCTTGCCCCAGAAATCGCCCGGTCCGCGCAGCTTCAAGTCCTCTTCAGCGATAAGAAATCCGTCCTGGGACTTGGTCAAAATTCTAAGGCGCTTTTTGCCTTCATCGGTTTTGGGTTCTCCAAAAAGAAAACATTCCGAAGGCTTATTCCCTCTTCCGATTCTGCCCCGCATTTGATGAAGCTGGGAGAGTCCGAAACGTTCCGCATTTTCAATGACCATCACGGTGGCATTGGGATTATCGACGCCGACTTCGATCACGGAAGTGGCTACAAGCGCCGCAACTTCTCCCCGCTTGAAGGCTTGCATAGTTCTTTCCCGTTCTTCGGAACTGAGCCGTCCATGAACCAGTCCCACCGAAATCTCCTTAAAGACAGTGCTTTTAAGTTTTTCATATTCTTTTTTGGCGGCGAGCAAATCCATTTTTTCCGTTTCTTCGATCAAAGGGAAAATAAAATAGGCCTGTTCCCCACTTTTAAGTTTTGTCAAAATGTGCTGCAAGACCTCATCTTGTTTTGTGCGGTTGACCCAAAAAGTTTTGACGGGTTTTCTCCCCGAAGGAAGTTCCGGCAGTGTGGAAACATCCAAGTCGCCATAAACAGTAAGCGCTAAAGTGCGTGGAATGGGAGTTGCCGTCATGACCAATTGATGAGGGCGGGGATTAATATTTAAAAGCTGGCAGCGCTGATAAACGCCGAATTTATGCTGTTCGTCAATGACGACAAGGGCCAAACGGCTGAGTTTAATATCTTCCTGCAAAATGGCATGAGTTCCGATCAAAAGCATCGGCTTTCCCTGACGAAGTTCAGCCGCCACCCGCTCGCGGCGCGGAGCCGGGGTGCTCGCGGTCATTAATTCAACCGGGACGTTGAAAGGCTCTAAAAATTTAGAAAGGGTGCGGTAATGTTGCTCCGCCAAAATTTCGGTCGGAATAAGAAAGGCAGCCTGATACTCGTTCTTGATCATCGTAAGAGCGGCGTAAGCGGCGATCACGGTTTTGCCGCTGCCGACATCCCCCATTAAGAGACGATTCATAGGAACCGTGCTTTGCAAATCTGAAGCCAAATCTTTGATCGCCCTCTGCTGGCCTTTGGTTAATGCAAAGGGAAGGCCTTTGGTAAATTCTCCTGCCCACTTTTCTGCGTCTGTTACCGCGTAAGCTTTGTATTTATTTTTGAGGGTTTCGATTTTTTTGAGAAGGGTTAATTGGAAAAGAAAAAATTCGTCGAACACAATGCGCGCGCGGGCTTCCTCCAATTTTTGAAAAGAAGCCGGAAAGTGCATTTCACGTATGGCCTCGGGAAGTTCCATTAAATGATGCTCGGCGCGAAATTCCGGGCTCAGATATTCCTGAATGTTTTTTTCAAGCTGGTTTTGAACGACTTCCCGCAGCGTCGTGCGTAAAGAGCGTTGGAAAAGCCCTTCGGTCAAAGGATAAATGGGCGTAATGCGGCCCGTATGAATGCCTTCCTGGTCCTGATCAAAAAGCTCGTATTCCGGCGAAACCATTTGAAGGCGGTTTTGATAAAGGTCCGCGCGCCCGTAAAGGATTACTTCCTGATCCTCTTGAAATTGATTTTTGAGATAAGGCTGATTAAACCAGACAGCCGGAATCATTCCCTCAGCGTCTCCGATCATGACTTCAACAATTTTAGTATGACGTAGGGGTTTGAATTTTACGGTCAAAACTTTGCCGCGCAAAGTCACGGTTTCACCGGCTTGAACCTCGGAGATAGCCTTGAAATGACTGCGATCTTCGTAGCGGCGGGGAAAAAAATAAAGTAAATCGCGGGGAGATTCAATTCCGATTTTTTCAAGGAGAAGCGCTTTTTTAGGACCGACACCCTTAAGATAACGAAGATTGGAGGCTTGCGGCTGAGTCTGAATATTCATCGGTGCCGGAAAACACCAGAGGGATCAGGTTTTTTCAGCGGAGGCAGCATTTGTTGTTGCGTCGGAAGCCGGTTGCGCTGCCGGAGCCGTTTCAGGAGTAGCAGGAACCTCCGGCACAGCCGGTACTGCAGGAACAGCGGCTGCTTGAGGATTGGCCGCCTTTTGTTCTTCTTTAACTTTCTCGAGGGCCTTACGAATGGCGTCGACGTCAACCGGTGCGGTTTGCCGTGCGCCTTCCATAAGACTGCGGCTTTTACGGGCTTCGATAAAATCAAGCGCAATGCAGGTAAAAAGAAAACAAATCGCGGCAACGGTAGTGGCCTTAGAAAGAAAATCGGCAGCGCGCGTTCCAAATAAAGACTGCACATTGCCGCTGCCAAAACTCGGGCCCGTCAGTCCCTGGCCGCGTCCGGCTTGAAGTAAAATGACGGCTATAAGAATGAAACAAACAATCACGTGAACAATGGTAATTAAAATAGTCATTATTTTCTCGCCTCGACTTTGGATTGCTCAGCGGCCTGAGTCACAATTTCTGCGAACGATTCGGCCTTAAGCGACGCGCCGCCTACAAGGGCGCCGTCCACATTTGGTTTTTTGATTAAGGATGCAATATTGTCCGGCTTCACACTTCCGCCGTAAAGAATGGGAACGCGCGAAGCAATTTCATCGCCGTATTTCTCGATCAACAGCCGGCGAATATAAGAATGCATTTGTTCTGCCTGTTCGGGCGTCGCGGTTTTCCCGGTTCCAATCGCCCAAATGGGTTCATAAGCAATGACTAAGCGGGCGATATCCTCTTTGGTTAAATCGGCAAGGGATTGATCAAATTGTCCTTTCACCGTTTCCAAAAACTGGCGGTTCTCGCGCTGGGCCAAAGTTTCTCCGATGCAAATAATAGGAACCAGGCTGTATTTAAGGGCGATTTTGGCTTTTTCGTTCACGAAATCATCGGTTTCATGAAAATATTGGCGCCGTTCCGAATGCCCCAGTATCACATAACGGCAGCCGACATTTTTAATCATGATGGGAGAAATCTCTCCCGTAAAAGCCCCTTCGGTGGCCGGATATAAATTTTGCGCACCGAGTTCGATGTTAGTATCCGCCAGGATTTTAGCGACCGCGTGTAAAGCCGTGAATGGCGGACAAACCACAATGTCGCAATCCGCGGTTTTATAAACGCCGGCCTTAATGGTTTGAACCAGCGTGAGTGCTTCCTCCACGGTCTTGAACATTTTCCAGTTTCCAGCGATCAAAGGTTTTTTCATAAGATAATTCCGATTAACGTACCGAGGGTTGCGCCGATTTTATTCCGGCATTTTGATTTTTATCCAGGAGCGCGGCAACACCGGGAAGAACGGTTCCTTCGAGATATTCCAGCGACGCCCCGCCTCCGGTGGAAACATGGGCCATTTTGTTTTCGAGACCGAGAGCGATCACCGCAGCGGCCGTATCTCCTCCGCCGATAATGGTTGTGGTTCCTTTTTGAGCGGCCAGGAATTGGGCGATTTCGCGAGTGCCGAAATCAAAAGGCGGAATTTCGAATACGCCTACGGGGCCGTTCCAAACCACGGTCTTGGCTTTCGATAGAAATTCTTTATATTGTTTGACGGTTGCCGGTCCGATATCAAAACCCGACCAGCCGTCAGGAATATCTCCGGTTACGATTTGAGAAGGCGCCCCTTTTTCCATTTTCTGGGCAATCACACGATCCACGGGAAAATAAAGGGGAAAATTTTTCGCCTTGGCTTTTGCCAGGGCTTCTTTAGCGGCGCTCTCTCCGGCCGGCTCGAATTTGGAATTTCCGATTTTTATTCCCTGCACTTTATAGAAGGTGTAAGCCATTGCCCCGCCGATTAATATCATGTCGGATTTTTCGATTAAATTGCTGATCAATTTGATTTTATCGGAAACTTTGGCGCCGCCTAAGATGGCAACAAACGGCCGGTCGGGATTCGAGGTGGCTTTATCAAAATATTCGATTTCCTTGGCAAGAAGAAAACCGGCGACGGCCGGCAAATACTTAGCGACTCCCTCTGTAGAAGCATGAGCCCGGTGCGCGGCCCCGAAAGCATCATTGACATATACTTCCCCGAGTAACGCCAATTCTTTGGCAAAGGTAGTATCATTTTTTTCTTCTTCTTCATGAAACCGGAGATTTTCAAGCATGATGATATCGCCGCTTTTCATTTCTTTAACGGCGGCCTGAACCGCAGGGCCGACACAATCCGGAAGAAGTTTGACACTCCGTTTGAGTAGCTTAGCAAGATGATCGGCGGCAGGTTTGAGGGTATATTTGGGGTCCGGCTTGCCTTTGGGGCGCCCCAAGTGGGACATCAGAATAAGTTTGGCATTTTGATCTAAGACGTAACGAAGGGTATCCAGGGATTTCGCAATACGGCTGTCGTCAGTGATATTCCCCTGCTCGTCCTGAGGAACATTGTAATCGACCCGCATCAAAACCTTTTTGTTTTTAATATCGATATCTTTGACGCTCTTCTTATGCATAGCCTGATGATTATATTGATTTTTTCCCATTTTCCAAGCGGGATTTTATTTTCTTGCTGATTTGACCAACTAGAGATTTTTCTCAATTTTGGAAAAATATTGGCGGGCAACTTCTAGAAATTCGCGGGCTTGCTGGATAAGAGTTTGGACTTCTTGAATGGAAATGGACGGCCCGCAACCATAATCGCTTGTCAGTCTGCTATTGAAGGCTTCAATAAGCCAGCGGTGAAACTTTTGATCAAAAATTTTTGTCTTGATGAAATGTTCTGCAAATGAATTATGAACACCGGTGTGTTTCTTGAAACTTAGCCCTTTTTCATTGAGTAAGGCTTCTGCAATATAAAACATTGCATAATAAGCGCGGCTTGCGGCTGAATCGGCCTCGTCGGGCTCTGACATTTTTTTTGCCGCTTTAATGGAACCTGATGATTTTTGCAAAAGGACTTGCGTTGTTTCTTTCATGCAGCAATCGCTTCGTCACGGACATTATTCAAGAAGGAAGTTTCGGCTTGAAGCCAATCGGCCTCTTTGACAAAAACTTGGGTAATGGTCACGCTGTATTTAAGCGACAAATCAGAGCCGATTTGCCCCGTACGCCGCACTTCCTCATAATAACTTCCAAAATTCTCGAGCACGACGAGCATATCGACATCCGATTCAGCTTTTTGCTCTCCGCGTGCGTAAGAGCCAAAGAGATATAGCCCTTTGAGCCGTGAACCATAAATAGCCTGAAGTCCTGTCCGGAATTCCATCAAAAGTTCCTTAAGCTTTGGATCTTGAATCATGATCTAAATCCTCTGTTTGGGTTTAAAACCTGGTTATTTTAGCGGATTAAACACCGACTTTCATCCTCTTTTATCGGCGCGTAATATCATTTCCAGAACATTTTTATTAACATTAGGATTGTCAAAACGACAAGCGCCCATGTCAGAAAAGCCAAACTAATCAACTCGCTCTGCTAAGTCAGCTTGTAATAATTTATTATTCAAAAACTGTTCGCCGGTTTTGGTTTCGTAAAATATATCAACCAAATACCGGTCGTACTTATCGGATTTGGTGCTGGTGATGATGATCGAAGAAACTTTTTTGAGTTCACGCTCAACGAACTTTTTGGCTTCGATTCCAGCGTGGGTGTTGATTTCAGGGGCGTCGAGACCGCGCAGGCGGACGTGCTGCTTCGTGGTGATTCCAAATCCAAGGTCAATCAGGAGCCAGATTGTATCGCCGTCGGTGACTTCGATCACGTAGGCGCGGTAAGTAAAAATATCAGCTTCGGTTTTGTCAGGAACGTGAACAAGGCTGGCGGATCCCAACAGGGCGGAGGCATTGTCTTTTGAAATTTGATTATCCCCTAGGGGTTTGATGATATTTCTTTCCTTGAATTTTTCTGCCTGTTTGGAATCGAGTTCGAGGTAATTAGAAAAGCCAAGGTCCAAAACTGATTTTCCCTGCCACGGCCCTGCCTCTCCTGTCACGATTCTATAAGTATCCAAATCCCCTTGGATGGGAACGAGCAATTCACCTTCTGGAAAGTCGGTGATCGAAGCTGGATTGGCAGTTTTTATTTTTTTGATTTCCCGCCGAAGTTCTTTTTGTGTCCAATTATTACGTGCTGCTTCTTTGGTCATTTCGCTTCTCTTCTTGTCATCATTAATGGAAAGAAGTTCTCGATATTGTCCCCAGTTCAATTGGTCCGTTGACGGACCAATTGGGTAACTGCGAGCAAATTGAAGCATGTATTTGAGTTCTGTGTTGCTGATTTCTAAGTCGGCTGAAAGACGCTTAATAACTTGCTGGCCGTAATCCGCACGGGCTTTATTGAAAAGAATATGATCGTTAATTAGTTTGCCGGTTTCCCAAGCTGTTTTCACCCGCTCACGTTCAACCGCCTGTAAGGCGCGCTCTTTGCCAAGCGCAATGGTTTCGCGAATACGTTTTTTGAGTTCGCCGTAAGATTGCAAAGAATTCTTATTGAGAGTTACGATTTGAGTGGGCATCGGGGCCTCCATGAATTGCCGGAATTATATCCCCCATACTCGTCCCTGTCATGCCAAAACATAGATAAAAACCAGACGGGGCCTGGCCCCTTTTGATTGTGCTATAATTCCGCCCGTGACGAAGCTAAAAAACAAAATCGTTTTTCTGGACGCGGGGACAGTGGATTATGGGGATATTTCACTGGCGGAATTTCGCCGGCTTGGGGATTTTGTTTCTTACCGGCTTACTTCTCCAAAGCAAATCGCCGCAAGAATTCGCAATGCCGATATTATCCTCACCAATAAATGCCGTTTGAATCGCGGGACCCTTTCTCAAGCTTCCCGAGTAAAATTAATTTGTTTGGCGGCCACCGGCACCAACAATGTGGATTTGGACTATTGCCGTGAGTACGGAATCGCCGTTGCTAATGTGGCCGGTTATTCGACAGAATCCGTAGTTCAATTTACTTTCGCTTTTGTTTTGTCGCTTGCCGGAAATCTCAGCGCATTAAATGAAGCCGCCCACAACGGGACTTGGAGCAAATCCCCTTTTTTCAGCCTTCCGGGAATTCGCTTTGGCGAGATTAAAGGAAAAATCCTGGGAATTATTGGCTACGGGACGATCGGTCAGCACGTAGCACAAATCGCCAAAGCCTTCGGGATGAAAGTGCTGATCGCCTTGATTCCGGGCAGAAAATATTTGGCAAGAGAGAAGAAAAACCGGGTTTCTCTTAGTCAGCTTTTGAAGCAATCGGATTTTGTCAGCTTGCATGCTCCCCTCACTCCGTTGACGGAAAAGATCATCAATCAAAAGACTTTAAGGCAAATGAAGAAAAGCGCCTTCCTTATTAATATGGCTCGCGGGGGATTGGTGGATGAAAGGGCTCTATATCAAGCCCTTAAAGCTGAAAAAATCGCGGGTGCGGGTTGTGATGTTTTAAGC
>JACPXK010000034.1 GCA_016196565.1 Candidatus Omnitrophota bacterium
TATGTGTATGACGGGAAATTATATGTAGGCGGATGGAATGCCCTGGGAGGAAGTGAATGGCAAGGGACTTATTTATCGACAACGATTGAAGGAGGCGGCTGGCATCACGTGGCACTGACGCTGAAAGCCGGAGAAACGATTAGCGCGGACGCCTTGAAGGGATATTTGGACGGCGCAGAATTTGGCAGAGCGGCCGGGTCACAATTATGGGAGCATGCGGCCTTGATTGGAATCGGCGGGATGAATAATGCAACAAAATTTCATGACGAGGCAATTATGGACGGCAACGGGAATTACTTGAAAGGAGGAATCAACGGAGTAGAGATTTACAATCGCAAACTTTCGGGCCGGGAAGTAGGAATTCTTACACGATTAACTGCACCTCCGGATGTGACTCCTCCGATTCTCACGCTTGTTTCGCCGAATCAAACAAATGTTGAAACATACATCGCCATTGTACAGGCCGACGGTCAAAATCTTCCGGCACAAACTTGGCAGCTTGGCCGGGGCACGCACAACCTGATCGTACAAGCAACGGACTCGGCCGGTAATACTAGCCGGACTCAGCTGAGCGTTATGCGAACCGGCGTTTTACCCGAACCTCAAAATCCGCCTGCCGCTGCCAATGGACAAAAGCTTACTCAAACCTTGACCAACGGATCCGTCGCCACTTACATGGATGGAAAGCTGATCTCGATCACAACGGTTGATGGAAACCAGCTTCTTTCTCCCACATTCGATGAGTCAAATAAAATCGCAAGCACCTGGCTAAAAACCCTGGATGGCATCATCACCTATTTAGAAAATGAAATCCTAATTTGGAGCCGGGATTCTGCCGGCAATGTGACCTGGTATTTTAGCGATGGAAAAGTAGAAGCTGTTCGCTCGGCTGACGGTCAATTGGCGCTCTATGCTTATCAAATCGATGATCAAAGCAATATTCTTGGCATTTTAATCACGACGGAGGATATCTCCACTTTGTTAGACGGTGAAGGCCGCATCATTCATCAGCTTCGTCAGGACGGCCGGTGGGTGGCTTACGATCGAACCGTAAATCCTGACAGTACGCTTCGTTTGAGTCGTCCGAATCAACCGGGAATCGATTTGCCGCTTGCCATGATTTATGCCGGTGATGAACTTCGCGAGATTACCCAAACGGACGGTACGGTGATTCGGTTTCAAAAAGGTATTCCAACGGAAATTATTCAGCCGGACGGAGCCGTTACTTCGATATCGGCTCAGGAAAGCGGACAAATCCTTTCCGGACTCGCTGTGACTCGCGGTGGAATTACCCGTCTCTATGGAGCTGATGGCAAGCTCACTCAAATTACTGTAAAAAATCAAGACGATCAATCGGATTTAAAAGTTGAAAATGAAGAACTGGGCGCCGTGATTCTTTCCAATGGAGACGAGGTCAGTAACGGGGTTTATGATGAAAATGACCATCTTATCAGCGGAGTGGTGACGAAAGCCGATGGAAGCCGTGTGGAATATTCCGCAGGCCTGCCCGTGGAAGCCGTGATGAAAGATGGAAACCGTATCAAGTACACAAACGGTCAAGCCAGTGAATTAATTCTTCCTGATGGGCGAAGTTATTCGCTTGATCGATCCGGAAATCGTTGGGTGGCAAGCCTCATCCTTACTCAATCACTTGCACCACTTCCCGAAGGGACTTTGACGGAAATGATTTATTTCGGAGAATTAGAAAACCTTCAACTTGTGGAGGCCACGAGATCCGATGAGGCCCGGCTTATCTATAAAGAAGGCAGGCTCGATACCCTGACTCATAAAAACGGCACTGTCATTTCTTATATTTATGATAATCAAAGCAAGCTTGTGCGCACACTCGCGGTGAGTCCTGACAATGCTGATCCTGTGCTGCGTACTGATTATGCTTACGACAAAATCCGTGAAGTGTATAAAGGCGATGTTTTAATCTACAAATATTCTTACGAATTTCCGGCTGATGAAATCGAAATTACCGTGATCGAAGAAGTCGATTCCGGTCTTGTTAAGCGTTACCGGCAGGGATTACTCATTTCTCAAACCGATGCGGACGGCGCCGTCACCACTTATGAATATTCCGATAATCCCGCCGGTTATTCTGATCCTTACGAGACGGCCATCGGCATGATTTATACATTGCCGGGTGGCAATCAAGCTCATTACGAACGTACCACCAATGCCTCACAACCCTGGAAACTCATCAAGATTACGCGCGCCGACGGGTCGCAGTTACCGGATGGGGGAAAACAAGATGACAAACTAAGTGATCATAACGGAGTTAGTTCGGCTCCGGGGAAAATTGGAAACTCCGCCCAGTTCATCCGTGCCGATCAAACTTATCTTTCTGCGCCCAACAGTGTCGATCAAAATTTAAGTAATTCTGATTTTACATTTTCTGTCTGGGTTTATTTGAACAGTAATTCTGAAGAACAGGTTATTTTTACCAAAGGCCTGCCTACCGGTGAAGGAAATGAATACATGCTTGTGTTCGATCCGACCGATCCCAATCCTCAAAAAAAGCGGTTTAAACTGAATATGAACAATGGCGGCAGAATTTATGCGCACGCACTTGGAGTACCCCAAATTAATACCTGGTATTTTATTACCGGGGGATATGATTCGGCGAACGGACAATTTTTTCTCCAAGTCAATAATAGCGGGGACGATCATTTTACAACGGCTCAAAACGGCATACAAAATACTAATGTGGGGCTTCGGCTAGGAAATTGGAATGATTATCCTGGTTTAGCCCCTTCGGCTTTGAATGGACGCATTGACGAACTTGGATTTTGGAAGCGTGTGCTCACAGCTCAAGAGCGGACTGACCTTTACAATGCTGGCCAGGGCAATCGATTCGATGTTTCACGTTATGGTTTTGACGTGGATTCAAGTGGGAAACTTTCCCAAGATTTAGTCACTTATTACAATTTCGAGGAAACCTCCGGCACACGCGCTGACTCCGCAAATCTTTCTTCATTAATAGAAAAGGCCGTGCTGCCGGCCGATTATGCTGGACTACGCCGTATGGCCGAGCAAGGCACGCTGACTCCTATCCAACCGGATGATTTGGACCGGTCCATTCAAACTGCGATAGGCATGGTTCAAACTTTGCCCGGCGGAAATCAAGCGCATTACGAACGCACGTCAAATCCTGCCGAGCCTTGGAAGCTGGTTAAGATCACCCGGCCGGATGGTACGCTACCCACCAGCGCAAGCCAAGGAAAAGATCCGCTTACCGACCACAATGGGGTAGGCGCAGCTGCCGGCAAAATCGGCAATGCCGCTCAGTTCATTACCGCAAATCAAACCTATCTTTCTGGCGGAGATACCGCTGACCTTTCAATGGGGAATATTGATTTTTCTATGTCCGTTTGGGTTTACCTGGACACCCTTGATGAAGACATGGCGGTTCTTTATAAAGGTCCCGGCGGTCAGGGAGATCCCGAATACTGGTTGAGATGGGAGCATGGGCGAGGGGATAGATTCGCTTTTCAAGTTACCGATGGAACATCTCCTGGCAATGAAGTGACCACATCCGGTTTTCCTTCACCGCAAGCAAAGGCATGGCATCATCTTTTCGTCTGGCATGATTCGATTAACAATTTATTGGGAATAAGCTTGGACAATACCTACTCTCAAACGGTGCCTTATTCCGGCGGCGGATTCAATGGGGATTTCCCGTTTGAAATAGGAAGAAGATTCCCCAAAAATTCACAATCCGAAAATTATTGGAACGGCCGGATTGACGAATTGGGTGTGTGGAAAAAAGTTCTTACCGCGCAGGAGCGCAATGACCTTTATAACGCCGGAAATGGAAATACATTCCGCAATGAGCGATTTGCTTTTGATGTCGATTCTAACAATAGGCTTACTGACGGGCTGACGGCTTATTACAATTTCGAGGAAACCTCCGGCACACGCGCCGATTCCGTGGATTTTGCCGCATTCACCGCTCGAGTTGCTTTGCCGGCGAGTCGCAGTTCTTTGCGCCAGCTTGTCGAACAGGGGGCTTTGAAAGTAGTTCAACCCGCAGATGTGCCTGCCAGTGCGCCATCTCCGTCATCGCCATCACCGGTTCTCATTCGATCTACCGTGAGTTATCAGGGCAAGGTTCGCGAAACTTTCACTTATCGCTATGAAGATGAAAAGAGTCTTGTGACGGATGCCGGCGGTGTTACGCGAACTTACGACATGACCAAGCGTCTTCTTGCGATCGAGCATCCGGACGGCACGAAATACGGAGTTACCTACTCGCGGGATTTGTCAGAGGAACAGCGCTTAGCTTTGGAAGCCAGCCGTCTTCGCACCGTGGAATATACCGATTTGGATGGAATCAAGAAAACCATGCAGATTTCAGATCCGAATATGCAGCCGTTTGACGATCAAAAAGGCGAAGAGATCACCATCCAGCATTTAATCCGCCGGCGATTGCATGACGGAACCGTTTTGGAATATGCGTTCGGCCAGCTTCGGGAAGTCCATCTTCCCGATGGAAAAATTCTGACAAATTTTACCGCGGACCGAAACGGCATTCCGATCCGGGCTATTTTGAAACTTCCCGACGGAACTCAGCGTAACATTCAAAATGGGGCGCTTGTGGAATTGACTCAAGAAGGCGAAGTAACGCTTCGCTATCGTGAAGACTCTTTGGTGGAAATAGGAATTCCGGTGAATGCGCTGGAGAAGGTAACCGTGAGTTCCGTCGGTCTCGATGCCGGGGGACATTTGAAGTCGGGAGAAGTTCTCTTGCCGTCAGGAGATCGTCTTTTTGTGCAAGGCGGCCGTTTCGCTTCCGGTCGTCTTTCGGATGGAACGGAAATACGAAGCGTCAATGTTGAAAAAGATGGACTGACCGGCGCTACCCTTTCGGTCAGTGGTTCCAATGTTTTGTTAAGTGACACACGCAATGTCGAAGTAACCCTTCCTTCCGGTCAGAAATATCTTTATCGTTATAAAGCGGATGCCGAGGGACAGCCTACCGACGAACTTGAAAGCATGACTTTTCTCGATGACTTTGAAGACAACAATTCTCTTGATTGGCGTACCACGGGTGGTTGGTCCGTGAGTGGTGGAGATTTGCGTGGATCTGAAATGAATTTTAGTGATAGTGCGCCTTCGATTTATGCTCAAACGGGACTCAATTGGGAGGATTACACCGTTACTTCCAATTTTACTTATGAACAAATCACAGGGAAATCTTCCGAGGCCCGGGTTTTATTCCGGTATGAGGATGATAATAACTATTACCTTGCTCAAACGATTCGCAGAACAAGTGATCCCCATAAGGACTGGCATCTTATGCTGGGAGGGCGAGTGGCAGGACAATCCTTCGAAGCGGTTTGGATTCCTTTAGGCGGGTTTAGCGAAGGGGGCCAGCATATTTTAAATGTGGAAGTCAAAGGCTCTAATTTCCGCGTTTATTTGGATGGAAGTTTCCGCGGGGAATTTTCAGACGAGCGTCTTCCTCGTGGATCGGTGGGGTATTCCGTAAGAACCGCAATTACACGTTTTCATTCTTTGGAAGTCAAATTTCCCGGAGGAGATTTGCGCGATTCCGCCACTTATGAAGTGGATAGAAAACTCCGGGATCTGCGCCACGTGGTCTCTCAAGCCAACAACTCTTTAAACTCTCTGGGATTTCTTCCGCCGAGTTTTGATCCGGAGCTGGCAAATTCCACTCAGCTTCAAGTGTTGGAAGAATCCACCGATCCGGAGGTCAAAGCCGTAGTCGCCGCTGTCCGTCAAGCGAGCGCGGATCCTACTTTGCCCATTGTCACAGAAATGGACAGCCAGGGAAAATTGATTGCCGTGAAGCGAATTGACGGCTCTGTTGTGACTTACAATTCTTTTCAAAAACCGACTGCCCAATATGATATCGACGGCCGGGTTCAAACCGAATATATCTACGATAATCAAGGAAGGTTGCTGCAACTTTTTATGCGCGGGGCCCGCGATGGATTTGATGAGCGCGAAGAAGTGATGAAGCGCGAAGTCACACGACGGAAATCCGAAGCTTTACGGGAACTGGCGTTACAGAAAAAGATACTCAAGCAGGAAATGGAAGCCAACCTTACTGTCGCGCGCAGTTCCTTGGCGAATATTGCACAGTCCATTCAAGATCAACTTGAATTGATGGAAAAAATGGATGTTCAAGGGAAGGCGGCCAAACGTCAAAAAGGCCAGGCTCTGGATCAATTGCGAAGCGGACTCAATACCGTGCTCGACAAACAAATGGAGCTGGAAGAAAAGTATGCAGAGGCTTTGGTAGCGCTTGAAGGTGAAAACGGAGAAGTTGCCATTCAAAAAGCCAAGATTGAAGAAGAAACCAATAAAGCTTTTCAGGAAATAGAAACTCAAAAGGAAGCTTTCTTTAAGGAAATCCTCCGGCAGGAAATCCGGCCGGTGGCGGATTGGGTATACCGGGATATTTTGGGCCGGGATCCTTCGATGGAAACCGAGCTTAAGCAATTAGTGGAAGAAGCTTATCTGCGTCAAAAAGATTTACCGGCCAGTCAACTCCCTCCGCCGGTTGATATCGCCGCGCTCACTCAAACTATCAAAGCTTTACCGGAATATGCCTTCCGTTCCACGGAAGTTCAAAGCATTAAAAATCAAGTGGCGCAAAAACTTACGGAATATGTTCAAGGTAATCCCGGCGAGCGGCAAGCACTTTTGGATTTATTAGGGCTTAATATTTCCGAAATTATTGACCTTAAAGAAGCGGATGTAACCAAAATTTTGGCATGGTTAAACGGTCAGGGAAATCATTTTGGGCATTCCGCGTTTCTTGCCCTTAAAGAGTATCTTGCGGGGCAGGGGATTCAAGCAACCACGGTTAATTTGGCGGTGCAAACCATTCTGATCGATGTTTTGGCTGGCGTCATTAATCCCAAAACCGCCGGAGATTTGGAGCTTTCTCTTTTTTCTCTTCAGCGCGTCGCCAAACTTCAGGGGGGAACAGGCTTTGCCGCCCAAATTGATTTTTTGGATCTTCAAAGTTTACTTGCCTCCGGAAAACCCGTGATCGCTCACGTTAATACTAATCATTATATTGTCATTCTTTCTATTGCCGAGGATGGGACGATTACTTACCGGGAACCCAATCAAGGTCCCGAAGGCGAGACACTCACGATGACTCAAGCCGAATTTATCCGTATTTGGAAAGGTGCCGTGCTGACTCCGCGCGCGCCGCCGCGCACGTATCAAATTTTATCTGACCGCGAAGCTCAATCCATTCGCGGGTCTTTCTTCCTGGCCGCCATTATTTTTCTTATCATCGCCTTCCGCGAACAAATCGCCAAGTTTCTTCATTCCGTTGCTATCTGGATCAATGATTATTTACCTTCTTTCATTTCCCCGATTAAATCCACTTTAGTTGCGCTTTTTGCCGGATTCGGAAATCTTCTTCAGGGAAATTTTAAAGAAGCACTTATGCAATTGGGGACCGTCGCGCTTACGGTTGCCATGGCCATCGTTAATCCCCTGGCTTTCGTTATCAGTACGACTATTTCCACCGCTCTGACGGCTCTGGGTGCTAATCCCACAATTACGGCTTTAGTCAGTGCTTTTGTTTCCGGAGGAGTTGCTGGAGGATTAGGCGCTGCAGCCAACGCTGCCTTTACTTTCAGTCAGGCTGTCGGTCACGGCATTGTTTCAGGACTTCAAGCTATGGCGGTTACTGCCGCAGAATTGGGATCGATTCATATGGGTTTGAATCCGGCGCTGGCGGGCCTTGCGGGAATTGGAGTCAATGCTATCGCGGGCAGTCTTCTTCATGGGACCGATGCCCCTATTAAAGATATTAATGGAGATATTGTTCTTGATGCTAATGGTTTGCCCATGATGCAACATCTCTTTGGCTTTGAAGCCCTTAGCCATACGCTTTCCACTCAATTGCTGCCTACATTCGTAAAAGAACTCGGTATTTATGGAATTGCAAAATTGGGAGAATCCATAGGGTTGGATCCCCGTATTACTTCTTTAGTAGGAGGTGCTTTCCAGAATATTGTCTCCAATGTATCAAGAGGAATTAAATTTTCTGAAATTATTCATGAAGTAAAAAAGGAAATTCTTCGAGATGGCACTCGAATTGGAATTCAAATGATCGGCGAAGAGATAGGGCTTAGCCCCTTGCTCGCCGCTCTTTCATCTCGTGCTCTAACCAGTTCCATTGCAGCCGGTTTAAATGCACACACCAATATTATCGAAGAATTGGGAAAGGCTTTTTGGGTTGCAACGACAAAATTTGTCAACTTCCTCCAAGCGCAGCTTAGTACGCCAGAGAAAATCATTGAATTTTCTTATCTGCTTAAAAATCATAGCCTTGAAGAAGTTTTAGAACAAGAAATGACGACTATTCTCGAAAGAGAAGCTGTGGAATCTGTGGTGGGAGATGGTGGTATCGTGTCGATTCTTACCCGGCAAACTAAATTCATTGAGCTTAACGGTGTTTTTGTCAAAGAAGTAACAATTAATGATAAAACGACTTTATATTTTCATGCCGTATCCAATGACCTCATCGGCAGAAGAAATGGGAATCATACCGAATGGGGATTGTTTGTCCGGGGAATCGACCAAAAATTTCACCTATGGAGAGGAACTTCCACGGTTGATTTTGAATTTGCTCGGACTCATGTGAGTTTCGAAAATGGAAGGCCAAAAGGTGCGGCGGTTGATTGGTTGGTAAAAGATGAAGAACGTCAATTGTTGATTCATCCGACTCCAGACACTTCTAGTTTGGATTTTAATGAGGATGGAACAACGATTAAGGAAGGAATGATAGAAAATACATTCACAGGAGTTAAAGTGGTTATTCATGATGGCGTAATGCGTGAGCTGATAGTTCCCACTTCTGCCGGATATTCGCATGATATTTTGGCGAATATCGATGTCTCCAATATACCTCCTCAGGAACTTTTTAAGCTTATCGAGTATGGTGTCGGAAATGGAGTCGGCAATGGAGAGGAAGAGGGTAATTTGCCACAGAATATTGACAAATTCAGAGACGATTTGGCGCGTGAAATCGACCCTCGATTTGTAATGCCTTTGCCTCTTTACGAGACAGGCAATTTTATTACCGATTCGCTTTCCTGGATTTTAGATGCGATGGGAACCAATATTATTACCAATGAAGTCCGTTACAAATTAGATGCGGAAATCATGGCCAGAGGAAGTCTTCCGCCTACGAGACTGGTTTATTCAGGGAATTTTCAACCTTTGCTCAGGGCTATTGAAAAAGAAGGGTATGAAATCGATACCCTTGTGGTTATTGGGGGTCCTACGGTGATGGATGACCGTATCCCGGATCAAATCAAGCGGATTGTTTATGTTGTGGGCGAACAGGACAATGTTCCAGGGGTGGATCGAATTCCTAATTTCAGGCATCGAAACGATTCTGCGGGACAATCGGGAGTAGAAACGATTCTCGTGCGGATGGCTAATTCTGCCGGAGCGGTCAAACACACCGATTATTTTCAGTGGCCGGGTGATACTAATCCTTATCATGCAATATCTCATAATTTTTTGCTGGAATTGACCAAGGCCTCACCGCTAGGTTCGGACCCCAGAAATTTATTCAATGCCTTAGGACTTCAACCGGTTAACGGCATTTACAGGGTTGATGTGGGAGATTTAGAATTTCAAAATGTTTTAAATAACTTTCGTGAGTAACCGCTGTCCTATAGATTAAAGGCCGAGCTTTTTTTTGTATTCTTCGGTGATTTTTTTGGCGGTAGCGGAAGAAAGGGTTGGATTTTCGGCAGGGCGTGATTTGCCGCTGTTTTTATTTTCTACGATGTTCACAAGCTCTTCGAATTCTCGAACACTCATTCGATTCACTCCATAAGCGCGCGCGTGATTGCGTACAAAATTATCGTCCGAGACTACGCATTTTCTGCTTTTTGGCGGTAACTCTTCCAGAAGTACATTAATACGTTCATCGGCTGTCTCATCTGTTTCCGAAAATACCAGCCGGATTCCAGGCGGCGCTGCCTGGGGGAGATCGCGGAACTGGCTTCGTCCGTCAAAAACCAAAATCATGGACTCAATATCTCCGCGCGCGCGAATGAGGGCAGAGCAAAGTACGGTTAAGGCTTCGCGAGCCGTACGCAATTCTTTATTCAACACCGTTTCAAACCGGCGCATTTTGTGTAAAACGTTATAGGCATCGAGAATGTAAATCACGCCTCATTCTATCAAAGAAAGCTTTTTTCGGGAGAGTTCATTATTTCGGGTTTACCCCTACAGCTGAACGATATTCCGCCTGACAATCCCTTGCGGAGATTGCCCGTAAAATATTGGCATTCAACGAATGATCAACCTGAGGGAGAAAATCATGAAAAATTTCGAAAAATCATCAATCGCTTTACTTGTTATTGCGGCATTTTTATCGGGCTGCAGCAGCACGACCGTAGCGAGGAATTTTAACGGTGTTCCCACGACAGAAGGAGAACCGATCGGGCATATCAGCACATCCAATGTGGCCATCCACCTTCTGCTCGGGAAAAACCCGGTTTGGGGTGATGCCAGTCTTCCGAAAACCGTAGAAGATTTTACGGCCGCGGCAAAAGCGGAACGGGCTTCGAAGGTTCGTATTGTCCAATCCAAAAGGATGAATTGGTGGTTTATTTTCTTCCCGTTTACTTTGCTTATCACGCCTGTGACCAGCAATGTGGCCGGAGACGCGATTGCCTAATTAAAATTCCATTTTTTTGAGGGCATTTAAACCGATTTTTATCGGAAGGGTTCCCGCCAAAAGGCTCGCGGCGGCGAAGGTAATAAAGATCAGGGCGTGGGATTCTTTGGAAAACATAAGAAAGAGTCCCACGCCGGCCAGGTATAACAAATGGGTGGCCATGAGAAGAGATCCTCCGAATCCGGAAATAATTTCAGAGGGATTGGTGGATTTGAAATTGGGGAATCGGGCGCCCAGTCCCACGGAAAGCCCGGTTAAAGCCACACACACGAAAAATCCGATGGCGGTGGTATAAGCCACGCGTGCCGGCGGAATTTCCAGCATCCATCCCGAAAGAAAAACGAGCGGCATCGTGAGGATGACGGAAAAAAACGTTCCCAGCAAAAATTTCTCGAGAAGAAGGGTAGAAAACCTGACCGGAGAAAGATCGATGATCCAAAAGCGGGAACCTTCGTGAGAAAGCATGGGGAAAACAAATCTCATGTTAAAGCTTGAAAGCACAATATAAGTGCCTACCGTGTTCAGCACAAACACCAAATTCTTCCAAAAACTTTTCAGCACGTGAAATTCCAGATTTTTCAAATTAGCGAAATAAAGCAGCAGCAGCCCGAAGAAAATAATGAGCTGAGACCATTCGGCCGGATCGCGCGCGAAGGTCTTCAAGTCTTTTTCGAGAAATGCCATCACGTCTTGCCGGGGATAAGGCAGATGGTCCACCCATCTCTCCAATCCTTTGCGTATTTTAACGCGGCGCGGACTTGCCATTTCCGAATGATCCTGGCTCCGGAAAAAAATCCTGGGGTACAGGTGTTTGGCCACCGAATAGGAAGGAATCAAAAAGAAAAGGGTATTTGAAAGAAGCAGGAGAAAATAAAAAATCCCTTCCTGAAAACGCAGTATTTCCTGGGTTTCGATTTGGCTTAGGGCGAGTATTCCCCGTGTTGCCCAAGAGGACGGCAGCAGCCCGTTTTTGGCAAAGGCCACATGCGGCAGATAACCGCTCATGACTCCGGCCAGCGATCCCTGCTCTTTCAAAACCGAAGGGGAGGCCTTGGCGAAAAAAGCCACAAGCAAAATGAGGCCGATCCAAAGGGCGATTTGACGGCGTTTGCGGTCCGGCAAAAGCCAGATCAAAAGGACGGTGATCATGGTCCCGAAAATTCCCGAAAGAAGAATAAGGGGCACGAAAAAGACAAGGCAGAGAACCGGGAAAAAAATAATCTCCGCCTGTTTTGCGATTCCGTAAGCCGTCATAAAAGGAATCACGATAAAAAGAAAAGACCAGGAGCTGTACCACAAGGCCTCGGTTAATTTGAGGAAATAAATTTCGGCCCACTCAATGGGATGGACAGCCAAAAAACTTACTTCGCGGGAGCGGAAAAGGGCGGTATAAGAAGAGACCGCGGAAGAAATAAAAAGCATCATGAAAAGCGCGAAGGTAAAAAGATAAAAGGTTTCGTCCATGAGAATCGGGCCGAAAGGTTCCTGCGAATGAAAAAAGCGGAAGCTGTAATGGAAAAAGAAAAAAAGCCCGAGGGATCCTCCGATGAAAAAGAGAAGCAGGATGAAAAATTCGAACGGCGAATGCCGCAGAAGGCGGAAGAAACTATTCTTCGATATTCTTGCCTTCAGCCGAAGAAGGTGTAAAAAGTGATTCATCGATCAATCTCTGTCATTGTTTCCGCAATTCTTCGCTTTCAATCAGCTTCATAAACATTTGCTCAAGATTTTCCCGTGACTGGTATTTGTGACGCAATTCTTCGACCGTTCCAAGAGCGATGATGCGTCCATGGTCCATAATGGCGATGCGGTCGGCAAGTTCCTCGGCCATGGAAAGCATATGGCTGGAAAAGATAATGGTCATTTTCTTGCGTGCTTCGTAACGAAGGAAATCTTTAAAATTTTTGATTGAAACCGGATCAAGCCCCACCATGGGTTCATCGAGCACGAAGAGTTTGGGATCGTGAAGCAGGGCGGCCGAGAGAATGACTTTTTGCCGCATGCCATGCGAGAATTCCTCGATCAGGACATCCCGCACATCCGAGATGGAAAAAAAACGCAAAAGTTCGGTGCCGCGTTTTTCGATTTCGACCTGATTCATTTTATAGAGTTTTCCCACAAAACGCAGGAGTTCCCAAGGCGTGAGTTTTTCATAAACATAAGGAGTGTCCGGCACAAAGCTGATCAGGGCCTTGGCTTCGGTGGCATTTTTTTGAATGTCGAGTCCGGCAATCGTTACGCGGCCTAAGGTGGGACGCAGAAGTCCCACAAGCATTTTAAGGGTCGTGGTTTTTCCGGCCCCGTTGGGGCCTACCAGCACAAAAAGTTCGCCCGGCGGAATCTCAAGATCGATTCCTTTGACCGCTTCTTTCTTTCCGTAATTTTTCTTCAATCCTTCCAGCTTTATCATCGTTTTAACCCTCGTCTCGTCATCCTGAACCGCCGGAGGCGGTGAAGGATCTCACTCGAGAGATTCTTCGGCCCTTCGGGCCTCAGAATGACGTCGTTATATTTCATTTAGCCTCAATGACCGTCACTTTAATGCGTCCGATTTCGCGAATGAGCGCGACTTGTTCTTCAATATCCCCTTCCACCAAAGGAAGATGGGTAACGTCCGCGGGCGCCTGGCCGAATGTGGGATCGAGCGGAATCCATTTTCCGATAAAAACCTCGGGCCAGGCATGATAAAAAAACCGGCCCTGTTGATAAACCAGTCCGGCCATCATTTTGGTGGGAATGCCGGCCGCGCGCGCAAGCGCGGTAAAAAGCACCGTGTATTCATTGCAATCGCCTTTTCTGGATTGCAGCACTTGAACGGCCGAAGGAATGCCCATGGTCGGAATAGGAGAAACATTTTCATGAACTGCTCCCAAAATTTTCAGGCTGGCGGCCAGCGCCGATTTTTCTTCCCCCACAATTCCCTGTGCCGTTTTCAAAATGTCCGGGTCGCCGGATTGAACCCAGGGAGTCGATGCCAAATAAAGATCCAGGCCATCTCCTTCGACCGGAAGAGAAATATTTTCAAGGCCTTCCAAATTCACTTTTTCGATTGTCAGCGTTTTTTTGGTGCCGGAGGTCTTGATTTTTACCGCCAGCCGGTTCAATCGTTCCGGATTTTTCAAAATAATATTGGAAGGCGTCGAATAAAGATTGGGAAGATCGGGAAGTTCTTCTCTTTTCCGGCGCATGGAATCGAAAATCTGCCAGGTGTCTTCTTTTTCCATCACAAGACCGGTGGGACTTTCCTGCCTCAAGACCACGCCGTCTTCACTTACCCACATTCCGGTTTCAATGCCCTCTTGTTTGATTTTTACGGTATAAGCCGGCACCTCTTTTCCCTGATATTCGATTCTTCCTTTGCTGGCCACGCGAAAACCCAAAGTTTCGACGTTCATGAGGAGAGGATTCCAGAGTTCGAGGCGGCCTTGTTTTCCTACCCGCAAATTTTCCGGCGTCCAAATGAAGTTCATGGCTTCCGAAAAAAGAATGGGGCCTTTTAAAGAAATGATTTTTCGGACCGGCGCGCTGTTTTTGCCTTCGATAATAAGATTCAAATTATTTTTGCTGAGCTGCCCGGTAATCCGGTTCCAATGATCGCCGCTGGTAATATGCACTTCGAAACCGGACAAATAAAGCTGGCTATCCAAATAGGCATTTCCTTTAACCAGCATTTCCCGTTCCTGGCCGAGAAATTTAAAAGTCAAATAATTTTGATGGCGAAGCTCATAACCGCGTTTGCCCGATTCTTCTTGCTGGGCTTCCAGCACATTAAAATTAAACCCGATAAATTCGCCGCCGAGGTAAATGCCCCGGTATTCCTGCCTTAATTTGACTTCGTGAAGGGGAAGGACCTCATAAGGGGTTTCGACCGCCGTGAGCTCAAAAAACTCCCGGTGAACCAAAAGGCTCATCATGATAAGCCAAAACGCCGTGGTCGAAATAAGGAATAGGGAACGGAGCATATATGAAATTATGGCGATTATAGCCCTTCTTCCATCGGCTTTTGAGGACTATTTCTTGACACTTCCGCCAAAGCAGGGAAGAATATTCCGCCTTTATGCTGCGTCTCCTCCGAAAAATCATGTTTTACGTTTTTGTGGCCCTCTACCTGGTCGTGACGCCCTATGTCATTTTGTATGCCTTGGGTTACAGCATCAATCCCAAGGAAAAAGCCTTTGTCAAAACCGGGCTTATTTCCGTGGTTTCGGTCCCCCGGGGAGCCGGCATTTTTGTGCAGGGAAGAAAATTTTCCCATAGGACTCCGGCCGTGATCAATGATCTTCTGCCGGGACGTTATCATGTCCGGCTTCAGCGAAAAGGTTATGAGCCTTGGGAAAGAGAAATCGAGATTTTGCCCGAAAAAGCTACTCAAATCGAGCCGGCTTTACTTCTTCCTCAAAAACCGGAACGTGAAATTATTTCCTTAAAATCCTATCGCGGGATGATTCCCGAAATCATCGATTCAAAAATGATTGTTTGGCAGACCGAAAAACTTAATTCCTTGAGCCAAATCGATTTGTTTTTTAAAAAGGAAACTCCGGTGCGAGTCTCAGCGAAAATTCCCGAAAAGGAAGAAATCAAAGAGGTTTACGCGCAAACGGGTTCCGGCATTGCCCTTTTAAAAACCGAAAATGGAAAAACAGGTTTTTGGCTTCTTCAGCCCGATGCCGGCGAAAAAAAGGAATTAAGGGATTTGACTTCTTTGATTCAGGACAAGCCTGATTTTTTTGATTGGGACCCTAAAAACGATTCTCATCTTTTTTATCTGGCAAAAGGCGATCTTTATCGTTTGGACCTTCAAAAGGAATCTTTCCCTTCCAAAATCGCAAGCGGGGTGCTCGGCTTTGGCGCACGGTATGACCGCCTTGTTATTTTAAAAAATAATTTCTCGCTGGTTGAAACCGATTTGCGGGGACTAAGCGCCGTGCCTCTTCTTGATGATGCCGTTTTCATTCAGAAGATTTTTGCCGCTGCGAGCGCCCGTTATTACCGCATCAAAATTCTGGAACGCAATCTCTTTGTTTTTCTAAGCGATGACGGAACGCTCGTTTCTAACCGTATGCCTTATTATCTGGTGGATCAAGATGTGGCAGGCGTCGAATATTTCAGCCATGGAGGAACGGACAAATTGCTTTATTGGACGCCGCATGAAATCGGCACCCTCGATTTTGCGCGCACCAAACAGAGTATTTTCGAAAAAGGTCCGGAACGAAAAGTGCTTGCCACGCAGGGCAGGGATATCCGTCAGGCCTTTTGGGCCTATGAAGACACGCATGTGGTTTTGCTCGATGAAAATCAGATTTACCTTTTAGAAACCCGAGGGTTGGGGCCTTCCCGGCCCGCATTTTTGGAAAACGCGGCTTCCGAAAGTTCGATTTATTATTCTGACCGTACCCGCTCTCTTTATTTTCTGCAGGTTTCTTCGCGCCATTTGATGAAAAGGAAACTCGGGGAATGACAAGCGATGAGTAAAGAAAAAGAAGTTTTTCAATTCACGCATCAGGAATTGGCCGGGCCCGAACAGGTTAAAGAAAGACTGTTTTCCGTTCTCCCCGGATTCCTCAGCTGGGCTTCTCTGATTTCGCTCACCGTTTTGTCTTTTGTGCAGCCGATTATGGCGGCGGTCATCATCATTGCTTTTGACATCTATTGGCTGCTTCGCCTTTTTTATATGACCATTTTTCTCGTGATTGCGTACGGGATTCTTGCCATCGATCAGGAAACCGACTGGATGGAAAGATGCCATCACCTGGAGCAAGGTGAAAAAGGTTTGGAGGCCATTCGCGGAAAAATAAAAGCTGCTTGGAAGCACAAGAAATATAAAAAATGGCTTTCCTATAAAAACGAAAGACGGGAATTCGTCAAAGTATTGGAAAGCGGGACAAAAATTCCGGATGCTGAATCGCTTTATCATTTGGTGCTTTTTCCGATTACCCGGGAACCCAAACAAGTCGTGGAAGCGGGAATTCAGGCGCTTACCAAAAGTATTTTTTCATGCAAAAGAATTATCCCTGTTTTGGCGGTAGAAGAAAGAGCCGAAGAAAAATTTCACGAAATGGCACGTCTTCTCCGGACGGAATACCGGGATCATTTTTTCGATTTTTTGATGATCCTTCATCCCAAAGACATCCCGGGTGAAGCCCGTGTTAAAGGCGCCAATGTGACTTATGCCGCCAAACAGGCGGCGGTTTTTTTGCGCTCGAAAAATATTCCCTTTGAGAACGTGATTGTTTCCTGTTTTGATGCCGATACCGTCGCGCCGCCGGAATATTTTGCGGCGCTCACTTATCATTTTATGCGTAATCCCGACCGCCTCCGGTCCAGCTATCAGCCCATTCCCGTTTATCACAACAATATTTGGGAAGCCCCGGGGGTGGCGCGCGTGCTGGAGATGGGATCTTCTTTCTTTCAATTGATTGAAGCCACCAATCCGGAAAAACTGGTCACCTTTTCAAGCCACAGCATGAGTTTCAAAGCGCTTGTGGAAATCGATTATTGGCCGGTCGACATGATTTCCGATGACTCCGCTATTTTTTGGAAGGCCCTTATTCATTATGAAGGGGATTATCATGTTGTCCCGATGTATGTCACGCTTTCCATGGATGTGGTGATGGCGGATACTTTGCATCAGACCATCGCGACCATTTACCGGCAAAAACGCCGCTGGGCCTGGGGGGTAGAGAATTTTCCGGTGGTCATGCGCGCCTTTTGCCGCAAAAGCAAAATTTCGCTCCGCAAGCGCTGGCATTACGCCTCCAAACTTCTGGGAATGCATATTTCCTGGGCCACGGTAGGTTACATCATGACCTTCATCGGATGGCTGCCCGCCATTTTTGCCGGCCGGGAATTCTCCAGCTCCGTCCTTTACTATAATTCCGCGCGCATCACCACTTTGATTTTTAATCTGGCTTCGACTTTTCTGGTGGTAACGATTGTGATGGCGCTTCTTTTACTCCCCCGTCAAAAAATGCGCAATTCCTTTCTGAAGCGTGTCGTGTTTGCTCTGGAATGGCTGCTTGTGCCCCTGGTTTTTACCTTTCTCAGTACCACCCCTGCGCTTGATGCCCAAACCCGTCTTATGAGAGGAAGTACCATGGAATTTCAAATCACCGAAAAGAAACGC
Organism: Candidatus Omnitrophota bacterium; assembly: GCA_016196565.1. Next base: position 17,823 of record JACPXK010000034.1, read on the forward strand.
AGGAAGAAAAAATAGGTACCTTGCGTTGCCAAATCCCACTTTACACTACACCTTAGAATGTGATAACTTAAGCCGTTTTTAAAATCCCACAGGGAGGAGTTTTCCATGGCCAAAAAAAGAGAAGATGTGGAGGAAAAAATACTTGATGTTGACGCAAGTATGCAGGGGACCATCGCTTTCAGGGATCCTGTCAATCTCCGGATTAACGGGAGTTTTGAAGGTAAGCTCGATACCCGCGGTAATCTCACCATCGGCGAAAACGCCAAGGTCAAAGCCAATATTCAGGGAGACCGGATTATCATTGCCGGCAAATTGACGGGGGATGTGCTCGCCGCCGAGAGTGTTTCGGTGGTTGCTCCGGCCGTGATCCAGGGCAATATCACCACCCCGCGTTTGAGTGTCGCCGAAGGCGCTGTGATCGAAGGTCAAATCGCCATGCTGAATGTGCGCCAGCCCGGAGAAAGTCATGACGTGCAAATGACTTTAAAAGACGTGGCCCAGTACCTTGAGGTCGAGGCCAAAATCGTAGAAGAATGGGCTCATAAAAAGAAAATTCCCGCCCGCCAGGAAAACGGTTCTTGGATTTTTAATAAATCTGCCGTTGAGCGTTGGATTCAGGAGGAAAACACACGCGTTTAAATTCCACATTCGCGTTAAGTGTTTCCCCATTCCATGAATAATATGCTCACCATCGAAGAGGTCAAAAACTTTCTCGAAGTCGATCAGCCTGAGCTTGAAAAATTCCTCAAACAAGGGAAAATCAAGGCTTATAAAATCGGCGGCACGTATGTCCGTTTCCGCAAAGAAGAAGTGATGAATTTGCGCTATGAACTTACGCCTAAGAAAGTTAAGCACGGAACCCAAATTTCCTTCAGCGCCCGCCTCGGAGATTTCTGGCATTACAATAATTTTTACATCATTTCTCTTCTGCTCGCCCTGATCGTGGTTTTTTTCGTGGTCCGTTACTGATTCTAGTGAGAATCCTTCAAGGCATTGATATTGTTAGTATTGCCCGCATGCAGACGGTGATCGGCCGTCATGGTCCCGCCTTCCTTAAAAAGATTTTTACCGCGCGCGAACGGGCTTATTGCGGCAACAAGCGCAGAAAATTCGAACATTATGCCGCCCGTTTTGCCGCCAAAGAAGCTGCGTTGAAGGCCATGGAAATTGTCCATCAAGACGCCTATTATCGTTTTTCCGAGATCGAAGTCGTGCGAGAGGCTTCGGGTAAGCCTTCTATATATATAGCGCCGGCTTTCCGCAAACATTTCAATCTGCCGCGCAAGTATCAGTTTGAGCTTTCGCTCACCCATGAGCGGGACTACGCGGTGGCGTCCGTTCTTTTAATCCTTCCTTAAATCCATGGACCGTATTCTCATTGTGAATGCGGATGATTGCAATCTCACGCCGGGTGTGACTCGCGCTATCTTGGAATGTCATGATACGGGAATTGTTTCGAGCACGACTTTTATGGCCAATCTCCCGGTTGAAGCCAAAACAGTCCGGGCGCTTAAAAAACGCGAACATCTGGGCGTCGGAATTCATTTAAACATTACGTTTTCAAGGCCGGTTTCCAAGCCTGAAAAAATAAAATCCCTTCTGGGAGATGATGGGAATTTCCGCAAAGTTCATGAGCAGCTTTCCAAGCCGCCCAAGGCCGCGCAAGTGTTCGAGGAATATGCCCATCAAATCCGCCGGTTCAAAAATTTTTTTGGACGGCTGCCTACGCATTTGGATACTCATCATCAAATTCATAATCATCCTCTTTTTTTTGGAGTTTTGATCGAAACGGCTAAAAAATACCATCTTCCTCTCCGGCGTTCATCCTTGATGAAGCAACCCGCATGGGAAAAAAAGGTTTCGGTTCCTTCGCCGGATATTACTTTCGGGGATTTGAATGTGAAGGGTTATTGGCGGCTTCAAACGCTTAAACCCGTTCTTCGCCATCTTCCTTCCGGGGTGAGCGAAATCATGTGTCATCCGGGAATTTGCGATGCGGCTTTGAAATCCGTGAGCTCTTTTACTGCCGGCCGGGAAGTGGAACGAAAACTTTTTCGTTCTCCCGATCTTCGCCGTTTTGTGGAAAGTTCCGGCATTGTTCTGACCCATTACGGGTGTTATACTTAAATGAGTCATGAACATACTTCTTACCAATGATGACGGAATTAATGCTCCGGGCATGAGGGCGCTTATCGCCGGAATGCCGGCCGGAGTGAATATTTGTGTCGTGGCTCCTGCCAGTGAACGCTCCGCCTGCAGTCATTCGATTTCGCTTGGACAAAAACTCCGCGTTGAAGAAAAACTAAAAGGCCGTGTTCCCGAATATGCCGTGCATGGAACTCCTGCCGACTGCATTAAATTCGCAATTTCCGAACTGAAACATTTCAATCCCTCATTAGTCATTTCCGGCATCAATCAAGGGGCCAATACCGGCATCAGCGTTTATTATTCCGGCACCATTTCCGGCGCGCGCGAAGCCCTCATTAACGGAATCCCGGCCATCGCCGTGTCCCTTTGCAGCCGGGATTTTCAGGATTTTTCCGCTTCCATCACCATCATTCGCACCTTGATCGAAGGTTACCGTCTTCCTCTTTTTCCCCGGCAAATCATGCTGAATGTGAATGTGCCGCCGCTTCTTCCGGCCCAGATTGCCGGAGTTAAAATCACCAAACAAGCGGCCTCACGCTTTATCGAAGAATTCGTGACTGATGAAGCCCATGACGGAAAAAGGGTTTATACTTTGGCCGGAGAAATCGAACTTATGGACCCTGACGGCACAAGCGATGAAGAAGCCGTTAGCGGCGGATTTATTTCTGTGACGCCTTTAAAATTGGATGTCACGGATTATGAAGCCCTCACCATGCTCAAACATTGGATGGGTATGATGAAAACCGGAGGTGTCCCATGGCAAAATCCTATTTAAATTATATTGACGGCAAGTGGATCCCGGCCGAAAGCGGATTCACGTTTGAAAACCGTAATCCTGCCGACAATCGGTTACTGATCGGTCATTTTCCAGAATCCGGCCCGGAAGATGTGGAAAAAGCGGTAGCTGCAGCGGAACGCTCTTATGACGGCTGGCGCCTGACGCCGGCTCCGGTGCGCGGCGAAATTATTTTGAAGGTAGGCCTTCTCTTAAAAGAGAAAAAAGAAGAATTGGCCCGCCTGATGACGCGCGAAATGGGAAAGGTTTTAAAAGAAACGCGCGGCGATATTCAAGAGGCCATTGATATGGCCTATTACACGGCCGGGGAAGGGCGAAGGCTTTTCGGCCAAACCACCACGAGTGAACTCAAAGAAAAATTTGCCATGTCGGTGCGTATGCCGGTCGGGGTTTGCGGTTTGATCACGCCTTGGAATTTTCCCATGGCGATTCCTTCCTGGAAAATTTTTCCGGCACTTATTTGCGGAAATACCATGGTTTTTAAACCGGCCGAAGACACCCCGCTTTCCGCTTTGAAATTTATCGAAATTCTGGAAAAGGCCGGCCTTCCTCCCGGGGTCGTGAATCTGGTTCACGGCGGCGCTGCGGTGGGAGAAGCGATTGTTCGTCATCCGCGCATCAGGTTGATTTCTTTCACCGGTTCCTGTGAAGTGGGACGTTTGGTGGCCGAATATTGCGGCAAAGCCCTTAAACGATGCTCGCTTGAAATGGGCGGAAAGAATGCGCAAATCGTCATGGCGGACGCGGATTTTGATTTGGCGCTCGAAGGCGCGGTATGGGGCGCCTTTGGAACGGCGGGACAGCGCTGTACGGCCACAAGCCGGATTTATGTGCAAAAACCCATTTATCAAAAATTCTGCCGTGCGCTTGTTAGCCGCGCGAAAAAAATCCGTATGGGAAACGGCTTAAAGAAGGGCGTTGAGCTTGGACCGGTAATTAATGAGACCCAGCGTGAACGCATTCACGGGTTTGTTGAAAGTGGTATTGAGGAAGGCGCCAAGCTCGAATGCGGCGGCCGTTACGCCAAAGGTCCGGGGCTTGCTCACGGTTATTTTTATCTTCCCACAGTTTTCACGAATGCTCATTCCAAGATGAAAATTGTGCGTGAAGAAATTTTCGGGCCGGTGACATGCGTCATGCCCGTTAAAAATCTGGAAGAAGCCATTCGTGAGGTCAATAACACCACCTACGGACTTTCTTCCGCGCTTTATTCCCGCGATGTCAATCGCGCCATGAAAGCCATTCGCGATATTGAGGCCGGCATCACCTATATCAACGGCCCTACGATCGGCGCCGAAGTTCACTTGCCTTTCGGGGGTGTCAAGAATACCGGAAACGGACACCGCGAAGCGGGCCAAACGGCGCTGGATATTTTCAGCGAATGGAAAAGCGTATTCATTGATTACAGCGGCCGGCTTCAGAAGGCCCAAATTGATGTCGATTAGATAGCCAGGATTGTCATTGCGAGCGCTGGCGCCAATGCGCCAGTACCGCAAAGCGGCGAAAAAGACAGCACCGTCATTGCGAGCCCCGAAGGGGCGAAGCAATCTCGCTTTCAAAATGAATAAAAATGGCTTTGTGTATATTTTGACGAATAAAGTCAACACCGTTCTTTACACAGGCGTTACTTCCAATCTAAAGAAAAGAATTTACGAGCACAAAAATAAGTTTGTCGATGGATTTTCAAAACAATACAATTTGAACAAGCTCGTTTATTATGAAATGTTCGAATCAATTCTTGATGCTATCACTCGCGAGAAGCAAATTAAGGCTGGATCACGAAAAAAGAAACTGGATTTAATTATCCGTAATAACCCTAATTTTGAAGACTTATACGACAAAATTTGAGATTCTTCGGAGCCAATGAAAAAACGAGATTGCTTCGTCGCCCGCCTTCGGCGGGCTCCTCGCAATGACAGGAGAATAAATGAAGCGTCCTAAGATTCGCCGTCCACTGCCGGGCCCTAAAGCCCGCAAAATCATCCGCCAAGACCGTAAACTCTTATCGCCTTCTTTCACACGTTCTTATCCTTTGGTGGCCCATCGCGGACGGGGGGTTTGGATGGAAGATCCCGACGGCAATGTATTTTTGGATTTTACGGCCGGGATTGCGGTCACCTCCACCGGTCACTCGCATCCGGATGTTGTCCGCGCCATCAAAAAGCAGGCTGATCGATTTCTTCATATGTCAGGGACAGATTTTTATTATGAAGCCCAAAACCGTTTGGCCGAAAAGCTTGCCAAACTCGCACCCGGAAATTTTCCCAAACGTGTTTTTCTCACCAATTCCGGAGCGGAGTCGGTCGAAGCCGCCTTCAAACTTGCCCGTTACAAAACCAAACGTGAAAGAATGATCGCATTTTTCGGCGCTTTTCACGGCCGTACCATGGGAGCCCTTTCGCTCACGGGAAGCAAGGTCCGGCAAAAGGAAAATTTCGGATCGCTTGTTCCCGGCGTGACGCACGTGGGCTATGGTTATTGTTACCGCTGTCCTTACAATTTGGTTTATCCGGAATGCGGCATTGATTGCGTGGATTATATTGAACATACTTTGTTTAAAAAAACCGTACCGCCCGAAGAAGTCGCGGCAATTATCGTGGAGCCCATTCAAGGAGAAGGGGGATATGTGGTCCCGCCTCCCGGTTATCATCAAAAATTGCGCGAGCTGACTCAAAAATATGGAATTCTTTTGATCGCCGATGAAGTGCAATCGGGAATGGGCCGCACGGGAAAAATGTTCGCCATCGAGCATTGGGATGTGGAGCCCGATATTATCACTTGCGCCAAAGGCATTGCCTCGGGGCTCCCGCTTGGTGCCGTGATCGCACGCGCCGATTTAATGGATTGGGAACCGGGATCTCATGCCAATACTTTTGGCGGCAATCCGCTGGCTTGCATGGCGGCGCTTGAAACCCTGCGGCTTTTGGAAGAAGGCCTTCTTCAAAATGCAGCTGCCGTGGGAGATTATCTCATCGCAAAACTCAAGGAATTGTCCCGCCGTTTTCCTTTAATCGGCGATGTGCGCGGCGTGGGTCTGATGGTAGGAATCGAGCTTGTGAGGGATCGTCACACCAAAGAACTGGCGGCGCGCGAACGCGACCAGATCATCAAGCAGGCTTTTCAAAAAGGACTCCTCCTTCTCGGCTGCGGGGAATCCGGCATTCGTTTTTCTCCCCCCTTAATCGTCACGAAAAATCACGTCGACATTGCCGTCGAAATCCTCGAAAAAGCCTTCGGTACCGTTTCCTCTTGATGTCCTAGCTGTCCGAAAGCTCTGACAGTTCTTCTCGAAATTTCTCCTACAAATAGTTCCCGGTTTTCTCTCTAACCCTTTATTCCTTCATGAGTAAGCAAGTTGGCATGGAGCTTGAAGAAAGAAGGGCAAAGCAAAGGGGGAAACCATGAAATCAATCATTATCTTTCTTCTGGCAATAAGCCTCGTTCTGGGATGTGAGTCCAGTTCCAGAACCGTGACGAAAGAAACAACGGCAACGCCTACGACGCAAACCGTTGTCGTGGAAAAAGAAACTCATGTTAAGGGACATGACGATGTTGGAATTTTTGGAGGCGTATTCCATGTGGTCGGGGAAATTCTCGCCCTTCCTTTTGACATCGTTGCCGGGCTTTTCAGAGTTATTTTCTAGCGGGCGTAGTTAAGCTCGAGAAGGAGGCCAACATGTTATCGTGGTCCTTGGCATTTTTTGTCGTTGCGATTATTGCCGGCATTTTCGGATTTACCGGAATTGCCGTCGGTGCGGTCGAAATTGCGCGGATTTTATTCGTGCTGTTTCTGGTTTTGTTTCTTGTGTCGCTGGCTTTTAATTTGCTGCGGCACCCGCGGGTTTTTTAAAGCGGAGGTTTTGTGAAAATTCTGATGATGACCAATACGTATGATCCGATTGTGGGCGGGCTGGAAAAATCCATCGCGCTTTTCGCCAAACAACTGCGTAAAAGCGGAGATGATGTTTTGATTGCAGTGCCTGCGTTCAAAGAGGCAAAAAGGAACGAATCCGGAGTGATTCGTGTCCCCGCGATTCAAAATTTCAACGGGACGGATTTTTCGCTCAGCCTGCCCATTCCGGAAATGATCGCCAAACAAATCAGGGAGTTTAAACCCGATCTTGTCCATGCCCATCATCCTTTTCTGATGGGAGACATGGCCATGCGTATTGCCGGTCAGTCCCACATTCCGCTGGTGTTTACTTTTCATACCTTGTTCGACCAGTACACGGCTTACTTTCCCCTTAATACCGAAGCGGGTAAAAATTTTGTCTCGGAGCTTGCCATTGGTTATGCCAATCTCGCGGATCAGGTGATTGCCCCGAGTGAAAGCATCCGGGACCTCTTAATCGAACGGGGAGTGGTAGAAACTCCGATTACGATTATTCCCACCGGGGTTGACGCGGCTCGTTTTCAAAAAGGAAACGGAAAAGAAATCCGTGCGGAGTTGAAAATTCCCGAGCAGGCTTTTTTGGTGGGCCATGCGGGCCGCCTGTCTCCGGAGAAGAATTTGGAATTTCTTTCTAAAGCCGTGGTCTTATTTCTTAAAAAAGAGCCGAAAGCCTATTTTCTCGTCGTCGGGCGCGGCCCTTTTTTGAAAAATTTATATGAAATATTTTCTTCCGAAAAGGTTTTGCATCAGGTTCGTTTCGCGGGCGTCCTGCGGGGGCAAAAACTTGTGGACGCTTATCATGCCATGGATGTTTTTGCTTTTGCGTCTCAAAGTGAAACGCAAGGCATGGTGGTGACGGAAGCCATGGCGGCCGGTGTGCCGGTCATTGCGCTTGACGGTCCGGGAATTCGCGAAGTGATTCGCGACAAAAGAAACGGGCGGCTTCTTTCTTCCAAAGTAAGTCCCGCGAAATTTGCCGAGGTGCTCGTTGGGTTCAAGAAACAATCCGCGGGCTTGCATGAAAAAATGAAAGCAGAGGCACTTGCTACGGCCGCGGAGTTTTCCATCGAAAATTCCGTTCAAAAATTACGGGTCATTTATGAGCAAGCGGGGGCCCGCAAATATTTACTCCGCCGTTTACGCCGCAGCCGTTGGCGCATGGTGATGCGAAGAATTAAAACAGAATGGGACATGCTGGCCAATTTAGGAAAGGCGGCAGGAACGGCCATTGCGGAAGCCGCCAAGCCCGATCATGTTCTCAAAGAGGGAAAAACTCCCGCGCTGTTAATGTTTGCGGGTTAAAACAAGAGGAGGTAGGCAATGTTATCCTGGTCCCTGTCATTTTTTGTGATTGCGATTGTTGCAGCAATATTCGGATTTACCGGGATTGCTGCCAGCGCTACGGAAATTGCGAAAATTCTTTTCGTTGTTTTCCTGGTGCTTTTCGTTCTTTCGCTAGTTTTTGGAAACATAAAACGGCCGCCGGCGGTCTAAAGGGGGGAGAAAATCATGAAAAAGATCACCGCATTTTTGTTGTCCCTTTTGATGGTAAGTGTTTTGATTGGTTGTGAAACATGGCGCGGTGCCGGAAGAGATTTAGAAGAAGCCGGCGAAGAGATGCAAAAATCGTAATGAAGAAGTCAAAAACGGAGGGTGGAAAAATGAAAAAAATTTATGGAATGTTAATTCTATCGAGCCTTTTACTCACGGGATGCAGCGGAGCTTTCTGGGGCGGAACGGCGACGGGAGCCGGCGGTGCCGGTGCGAGTTATGAACTTAGAGCCCGTCAGCAAATGAACAAAATTAAGGAAGATTTAAATGCAGGAAGAATTGATCAACGCGAATATGACATTCGCAAAGATCAAATCCAACAAATGTCTTTGGCCTATTAATATCAAAAATCAGAGGGAGGATTTCCGATGCCAATGTCAAAGCATTTAAGAGGAGTTAGTAAAAAAGAACAAAGACAATATGAGCATATCAAGGAAAGTGCTCAAAAATCGGGCCGCTATGGTAACCGTGCCAAAGAGGTCGCGGCACGAACAGTATTAAAACAGCACAAACAGGAAAATCATTCGAAAGGAGAATGATCATGACGAAATATTACGAAACTCCAAAAAATAGAAACCCGTATCAATCCGTGAAAGAACGGCAAAATGTTTCACAAGCGCCTTCTCAGGAAGATTGGGAAGGGGGAGGCTCTCGTCTTTCTGCGGAAAAGGAAAATGGAAAACGCAGCCGTGAGGAAAGGGAAAAACGGAGTGTGGCAAAAAATGCGCCCACGCCATCGAAAGCCAAGGAGAAGAGCAGGCCAGAGGCCGATGAGAATGATTTTGAACCGGAAGACGAAAAGCGTGAAAATCGTCGTGCATGATCCGCTTTTTGATAAGGAGAAAATAAAATGGCAAGATTCGCGGTTTATTTAAGGAAACTACGGCGGTGGTTTATGCGTTCCTATTGGGAGTTGCGTTTGATTCCGCTCTCCAAATCGGAAGGAACCGCGGATTTACCGGGTCTTATCTTCATCCAAATCGACGGATTGTCCCGAACTCAAATGAAAAAAGCGTTAAAGAATGGGCATTTGCCTTTTCTTCGTTGGTTGTCGGAGAAGAAAAAATATGTTCAGTATTCCCACTATTCAGGGCTCCCTTCGGCGACTCCCGGCGTTCAAGGCGAGCTTTTTTACGGGGTCAAAACCTGCGTTCCCGCATTTCATTTTAGAGACCGCGAAAGTAATCAAATCCTCAGAATGTATGACCCTAAATCCGCGGGCGAAATCGAAAAGCGGTTGGCGCGGGAAAATCGCGCTCTTTTGGAAGGGGGAAGTTCTTACTCCAATATTTTTTGCGGGGGCGCCGCCGAAAGTCATTTTTGTGCGGCGACTTTTGGATGGCAGGGATTTTTCAAAGCCCTTAATCCGATGAGGTGGATATTCCTTTTTATTTTTCATATCGATATTCTTCTCCGTACCACCGCGCTTTTAGTGGCGGAATTTTTTCTGGCTATTTATGACTCTATTCGCGGAATTCTCAAAGGGCATGGTTTCGTGCTCGAACTGCAATTTATCTTCATGCGGGTATTTGTGTGTGTGCTGCTCCGGGAATTTATTTTGCTGGGGGCCAAGATCGATATTGCCCGTGGTCTTCCAATCATTCATGTGAATTTTTTTGGTTATGATGAACAAGCGCACCGGCGTGGTCCTTCCTCAGCCTTTGCGCACTGGTGCCTGCGGGGGATTGATGGAACGGTGGCGAGTTTGTGGAAAGCGGCGAGTATCGCGGAACGGCGTCATTATGATTTATGGATTTATTCTGATCATGGGCAGGAAGATACTTTACCTTATCCGGTGGAACATGGAAGACGCATCGAAGAAGTGGTGGCTGAGATTTTTGGTAAAACGATTGCCGGCGAAGTCTCCAATTCCAAAAAGCGGTATCAACCAAACTACAGTTGCTGCGGGGGCCGTTACTCTAGCGCCCATGCTCAAAAGGCGGCAGGGGAAGTTTTGCCGGAGCTTCTTATGACCGGCATGGGGCCTCTTTCCCATATTTATCCGGAAGTGCCGCTTAGTTTGGATGAGAAAATCCATCTGGCGGGTGAAATTATACGGAAAGCCAAAGTTCCGCTTGTCCTTATTCCCGAACAGGGTCAGGAAGTTCAAGCGGTTACTGCTGCCGGAATTTATAAGCTTCCTAAAGAAGCCGAATCTGTTTTAGGAAAAGATCATCCTTTCTTGTCAGAGGTAACTCAAGATCTCATTGAGTTATGCCATCATCCTAGCGCGGGCCAAATGATTATCTCAGGTTGGCTTGCTGCGGAAAGGCCCAGAACCTTTCCCGTAGAAAATGGTTCGCATGCCGGGTTTGGTTCCGAAGAAACTCACGGTTTTGCGCTGCTTCCGCACGATGCCCCCGTGCCGGAACGTAAGTATGAATACTTGCGGCCGCTGGATCTCAGAAGAGCGGTGCTGCGTTTGTTGGGGCGTTTTGAAATCGACAAAATAACCACGAGTGATCTGGATTTAAAATCGTGGGATATTCCAGAAGTTAACAAACAACCAGGAGGTGTAAGATGACACGGCATAGACAAGATAAAATTCATGAAGCCCTTGATTTGCTGAATGAAGCTGCAAAGGAGAAGGGGGAGGAGCTTCATGAAATTATCGAAGAAAAGTATTCGGACATTAAACAAGTGCTTTTGGACCGGGCCAGCAACGGCAAGGAATTGTTGACTCACGCTCAGAAAAAGCTTGCTAAAAAACTGGAAGCAGGAGAAGAAAAACTGGTGCATCAAGCCCAGGCGTTGGATAAAAAAATTCATCACAACCCTTGGCCGTTTGTGGGCATGGCCGCTTTAGGGGCTTTGATGGTAGGCGTGATTCTGGGAAAAAAGTGACATAACCGGAGGAGGAAAACATGCGCCTTAGGGATCCATGGGTCTTTGCAGGAATGATGGGAATGGCAAAAGCCTTTCGGCAGTATCAAAAAGGGCTTACAGATTTTGCGACGCTTCAAGCCGCCATTTATTACTTAAAGGCGATTCAAGGTCTGCGCCATGTTTCGACGACAATTGTCCAGATTTCGTTTTGTATCGTTACTTCCCTCATCGCCATCGTGGTTCTACATGTGGGAATATTTTTAATGCTTCAGTCTACTGTAAGCCTGAAGACAACGGCGTGGATATTCCTTGGTTTTGGAATCTTAGAGTTAGGGCTCGCCGTGGGATTCATTGCTTGGCTTTTATCGGCCAAACGCTGGATCAACGAAGCAAAAAAGGAAAATGGGATTTTTGAGCGATGTTCAAAAATAGCGGGGAGGGTATGATGCTATTTGGCGATACTGCCGTCTAGCGTTTCAAAAATAATGGTCACAAGGTTGTGACATTTGGGGCATTTGATTTGTTTGAAGGCCTGGATATTTTCATGTTTGGGGCGGTACATAATGGAGAGAATTTTGGTGACGAAACTTGTTTCGTCGCCTGACCAGTGGCAACCCGAACATGTGTAAAGTGGTTTCAATGCATGACTCCTCTGCGACTGGCTTTCATCGCGCATATCAAGACATCGGCGCTCTCTTCTAAAACTTTACATTTTCCATAATCTTCCGATAAAGTATTATCGTCATCCTGAGCGTAGCGAAGGATCTCGCTCGAGATTCTTCACTTCGTTCAGAATGACGTCTTGAGAGAGGAAGCCTATGCCAAAAAGAAAAATAATGATGGCGCTGTTTTTATTGACTTTGTTTTCTCATCCCGTTTTTGCGGCTGGAACAGGGGGAGGCTATTGGGATAATTTAGGCAAAGCCTACAAACGGGGTTTTACCAATATTCTTACTTCACCGCTTGAAATTCCAATTACCATTCAAGAATATCATGAAAAATCCGGACGTCCGGTGATTCGACATCTGGCCGGTCTACTCGATGGTGCCTTGCAAACCATTACGCGCCTCAGCAGCGGGGGATGGGATTTGTTTGCCGGCTGGGTCCCGGGTATCCAGGAAGGAATTCCTCCAACTCCCGAAACGCTGCTCTAAAGGCTTGTGTCCCTGCCTATTTTCTATTAATATGTCGCTCCTTAAGGGCCGGTTCTAAAGGACCGCTGGCAATGGAAAGTGCCCAACGAAAGTTATCTCGCGAATAAATGTTCTTTTGTCATTAACATTTTGTGGGTCGGTCCTAAAGGACTGCTCGGCAATAGGATGATTGTAATAAGATTGATTACCTCGAATTAAATTAATCTTTGTAATTTAAGTTACGTGGGCCGGTAGCTCAGCTGGGAGAGCGCGACAATGGCATTGTCGAGGTCATGGGTTCGATCCCCTTCCGGTCCACCAGTTTCCTCTAAAGCTTAACTTGTAGGAATAAGATATGCTGCTTCTCCATGTTTTTAAGACCTTAAATCGATATCGCGTTCGTTATCTCGTTGTTGGAGGAGTCGCGAGCATTCTTTATGGAAATCCGCGTTTTACGAAGGATCTTGACCTTTGGGTGGATGCAGACGAAGACAATCTTAGGAAGATGATAAAGGCATTTCAAAGCTTGAAATTTATTCCAAGAATTCCGGTGAAATTAGAAGAAGTTGTTTTAAAAGAAAATCGTGACCGCTGGTTCAAGGGAAAAGACATGCTAGCTTTTACGTTGATTAACCCGCAAAATCCTTTTGAAAATGTCGATCTTCTTTTCAAGGGGCCCATTGCTTTTAAGAAAGCATACAGGAAAAAGAAATTTTTTAAATCTCAAAAGGTCCAGATACCAGTGATTTCGACAAAAGATCTAATTTCTATGAAAAAAAAGGCAGGTCGTCTCCAGGATCTGGAAGACGTTCGAATTTTGAAAAGAGTGATGAAATGAAAAAGAAAAAATTCAGACATTCGATCTCGAAAGAATCTCTTATCGTGACGGAAGATGCAATCCGTGATTTTGCGAAGCTAAATACTTCGGAAAGATTGCAGTGGCTCGATGAAATGCGAAGATTTCTCTCCCAAACGATGCCTGCCAAGACAAAGAAAATTTACGAAGATTTAAGAAAACGTAAGGCAGCTTAATTCTCAATAGATAGGCGGGGGTGGCGGAACCGGCAGACGCGCAGGTCTCAAAAACCTGTATCCGCAAGGGTGTGTGGGTTCGACCCCCTTCCGGTCCACCAATTCTGACGAATTGGTACTACCGCAGCACGGTTCAAGGAAAACCGTATCTGCGGATTGCACCAATTCTTATAGCAATTTATAGCAGATACAAATTTATTAGATTCCCCCCCAACTCCCGCAAGTTTTCACACTCAATCCAAGCATGAATATTGAGGAATCAAGTCCCATCGGGTAAACTTTTCCATCGTGAAAATTGTCCTGCTCCCGCGCTTTACAGCGCTTATTCTTCTTATCACGTTTACAAGTACTAATGTTCTTATGGCAGCCCCAGCTGTGCCGACATCTTCTCTTGCAAAAGTTTCCAATGTTTCTCTGAATAGAATAATCCTTCCGGAAGAATTAGGAAGTATTCAGGAACTTCATATGGTTAACACAAGCCAGCCTTTAGTGATTTTCATCCAGGATGCCCATGCGGTGCTAGATGCCCAGAAAAAAATCCAGCGTATCATTGAATATTTCGGGAAAAGGTATGGAATCGATTCGGTGGCGCTTGAAGGCGCAAGTGGAAAGCTCGATTTTACTTTGCTTAGGTCTTTTCCGGACGAGACCCTCAAAAAGAAAGTTCTGCGCGATTATCTGGAGCGGGGAGAGCTGACGGGGGCGGAAATGACCGCGATATTCGGGGATGAAAAAATGACTTATCACGGAATCGAAGATTGGGAACTCTATCAGGAAAATTATCTGGCCTATCTTAGGGCCATTCAGGTAAAAGATGATTTACTCGCTGAGCTCGATCAATCGCGAAAAAAATTAGACCAAGAACGTCTCAAGGTTTATCCCTCGAAATTAAATAAATTCCACGAAAAAATAACTTCCTTCCGGGAAGATCATTTAAATTTATTAGAGCTTCTTAGGTATTTGAATACAACCGAAATTGTTTCAAGAGTGAAGTCTGGCGAAGCGATCTCGTACCCGAACCTCACGATCCTTTTGAATTCCATCACAGAGGAAGACTCAAGCAAGGAAGAAAATCTGCAAAAGTCCGTGCGCAGATTAGCAGGAGAAATTAAGCGTCATCTGGCCGGGAAACTTTCCATTCAGGAAGAAATGGAATTTCATCAAAATTATCAGGCTTATGCGACCGGCCAAATGGCGTCTGGGGCTTATTTGAGATTTCTTGTTGAAGCCGCACGCAAATCTGGTTTTGCTCTGAGGCTCAATCCTCTTATGCTGAAAGCCATGGGGCTTGAAGAAACGCTTTCCATGATAAAAGGAACAAAGGTTTTTGAGGAACTTGAAACTTTTCTAGGAGAAGTAGAGAAAAGCTTAACGTCAAATTCCAAAGAAGAGAAAATTGCGGACGATTACCGCCGTCTCCGCCTTTTTAAAAACATCATCTCTCTCGAAGCTACTCGTGACGAAATCGATCAGTATCATTTTGATGATTCCGGCGAAAAGCTTCACTATGCTGCCGAATTCTACCGTCTTGCCGTCAAGCGCGATGAAGCGCTCTATCAAAATCTGGAAGAACTTTTAGCCAGGCAAAAATCGGGCCGGATCATGGTGCTGGCTGGAGGTTTTCATGCGGCAGGTTTTGTGAAAAGTCTGAAGGAGAAAAAATATAACTATATGGTCGTCACTCCGAATATCCGCTCGCTGGCAGGGGCCGAAGTTTATCCGGAAATTATGAAAGGAAGATTTAGCTACCGTAAAGAATTCGAAGGTAATTTTTACCGAGCTTTTCACCAGCATGTTTTTAGTGAGCTTGTCAGCGAACTCAGCGGGCCGGCTTTTCAAAACACTCTCAAGCTTTGGCGCGATGAAATCATACGTCTTCTTTCCCGTGAAGGAAGAATAGAACAGACATCCGATTACGTGCCTTATGGGGATCGCCTCTGGCCGTTTTATTTTGAGAAATATGGCGCCGGGGTGTCTCATGTGAATTTTGGAAAGGCAAAACTTCTCCGCATGATGCACCGCGAAATCAAAGAGTTTGCCCAAGAAAAAATGGACCACTATCTCGCCCGCATGGGAAAAATGCCCTCAACGTCTGCCGCTGCGCCTCTTGCCGCATCTTCGATTGCGCAGCTAGCAGGGCTTTCTTTTATGCGCAACGCCGATGTCCGTTCCGAAATCCATCATCTCATCCGTACCGGCGAAATGCCTTCCCTTCGCTCCGAAATGCGGAACGCAGTATCACGAAGAAAATTCCTGAAAGCTTCTGCAGCGGGAACAGCAGCTTTTTTCACCGCGACAAAGTTTGGACCCACATTATCTGCCCAACCCGCTCAACCCGTGTCTTCTCCCCGCACGCAGCAATTGAACGTGGACGGAATTAAAGTTGCGCTGAATACTTATCCGGAAGTTGATGAATCGGTCGTCGATTTTTCCAAGATTGTTTTTAATGTCATACGAAGTATAAAAATGAATTTAAGTGAGCGCTTGAACTTGAATGCGGATGAGAGGCGGCTTTTTAGTAAGCAGGAAATCACGGTAAATATTAAAAAGTATCAGGAAGCAAGCGAAGGGTTTTTTAGATTTGAGTATGGAGCTGAACAGTTCACTATAAATACCGTTCTCCATCCCAAAGATCGAAATGATGCGGCAGAACATAAAATTTTGATTTATTCCGAACTCTATTCCCACCTGGAGTGGTGCATTAAAAGAGAGTTCGAAAAAAATCTGAGAGAAAATCTCAATGCGCTCGATGAATCAATGGCTAAAAACAACGCACAAATAGCTAAAAACGAAGTCCAAATGGCTAAAGACAACGTACAAATTGCTGAAAGTAACACACGCTTAGCGCGCATACAGCGATACTTACGATGGTCGAATTTTGTAAAAAATTTAACGCCTTTCGGGGTAATTGCTTGGCTAGTTTTCCAACTTCACGGAACCGTCAAAACTGTGCTATTTTTACGGCCGCAAAAATTGACCAATGCCACTCTTTCGCAACAGCGTGTTGACCAAATAGTCAAAATGTATGGCTATGGCCAGCTAAAAGAAGTTTGGGAAGCTTATCTTAAACAATTAAAAGCTTGGTACGGAAGATTTATTCCTTCGCGAAATATTTTTATGGTTTCGCAATTGATTTTTTACGAATTGTTTAAATGGGGTTTTGCTTGGACGCCTATTTTATTTATCGTTGGAAAAATTATTTCGCATTGGCAAGCTCCTTTTTCTACGGGCGAAGCGATTGTCGATGGGATTATAGGGGGGCTTGCAATTGCAGGTATGGTAGGTGGCATTTTCCCTGTGGCTATGCTTTTTATGCTTTTCTCAACACGAGCGATTGCAGCAAAAGATTTGTTCGCATTACTTCAGATTCCTAATTTCCCCAAATGGTTTAACCGGCAAAAATCCTCTATTCGTGTCCTCGAGCGCCTTGCGGAAGTGGGTGTTAATGAATTATGGGACAATCCTCGCTATGTTCGCCGGTACGAGGTCAAGGAGGGGAAAGTTGAAGAAGTGGTTCAAAAGATAGATCATCTTTCTGTGATTCAAAAAGCACTTAAAGACTTTTTAGGGGAACAAAACGCTGAAGGAAAACATGTGCCTGGCAGTCAAACAAGCAGTCTTTTGAGAGGCGCGAAAACAGCAAAGCGAATTGTGAAGGAGTTTAAAGATGTCATCGAGTCGTCGAAAAAAGGTACCCTAAAAAAAGACACGGCCCTTTATTTTTTAAGTGAATTGCTAAACCATTATGTGAAACTTGATGCTCAAAATGCACGAAAAATTATTGAGGATTATATCGAAGCGCTTAGCAAATCTCGTGGAATCATGCGTGGGCAGGTGAGAGCTGAAATTTGGCAAAGGCATCCGCTCATTGATTTAAGTCACCATCTTGAATTCAACTGTTGCACCTTCTTAGGGGGTATTAACGAACTGGGCGGGTTTGGATATTTGCAGAATAAAAGTACTTCTATGCTCGACCTTTCGACGAATGAAGGAAGGCAAATCCGAGCGATTATAGCAGCGGGCATTTACCGTGATCCAAACACGCACGAACGAAAAGGAGTCCTTTTAGTCGACAGCGTAGAAGGCACGCTTTCTATGGATAGACCGCTGATTCAACAAGCCATTGAAGAATATGCGCGTGCCGCCGGTTTCCAAACTGTATTTTACAACAGTTTTGTTCAGTTTAATGTGGTGCCTAAAAAATTCATTGAACATATCCAGGCAACCGGAGCATCGCCCCGAAAATTAAAAATAGAATTAGCATCCTCCTATTTGCCCGAGTATTTGGAAGCTTTTAACCGTCCTCCCTGGTGGGTGCGAATTTTGCCGCGCCGCGTGAGGGATTTTTTGAGTCTTTTTTTTGGAGGGATGATTGTTCGTCCTTATGGATGGGTGGAAGGGTATGCCGTTGATTTGAATTCGAAAAAAGAGCGACCTTCCGTAAAGCAGGAAAAGCGGAGCAAAAGATCCCCACGAAAACGTACTGCCAAAGCGCCTGTCGCCGAAGCTTTAACAGTGCGCCAAATTGAACCTCAAGATTGGCCGCAAATCAAAGATTCGATTATGAAAATTGAGCGAGAGGTTTTTCCTTCCCGTTTACGCCAAGATCAGGATGATTTGGCCTCTTCCTTTGAAGATCCCGTATCCATTGCCCTCACCGTTCAGGATGGAGCCGAAGCCGTAGGTTATGTTATCGGCGGTCCTCTGGAAGATTATGAAGGTTTGGTTGAAAGTTTTTGGGGAAAACCGCTGGACCCGGATCTTTGGAAGCAAAATACTTTCTATATTGAATCCGCCGCTATTTTGGGAAAATATCGCGGCCATGCCGGAATGCTTCTCTTTAAAGAGTTAATCCGTCAAGTACGACAAAATTCAAAGTATGAAGCAATTTCTATGCATACGGATGATCTCACAATTAGGGATTTTTTTATAAGAATGGGAGGGGTGGAGTACGACCGGGAAGGAAAAAGGGTTTATGTCCGTTTAGATTTTTCTGCCGCTAGCAGACTACGTAGTGCGCAAGCTAGGTCTGAAACAAGACTTCCCATTGTGCGTGGGGAATTGCCAGGTTTGCCCGCTGGGCAACCTGATTTTCGTGTGGCTGCCGTGCAAATGAATCTTTCCTCTCCATTATGGGATAGGGATATTGCTTCAGGGAACTCTTCCAGAATCGATGACGCTTTATCCAGAATAGAGCAAGTGTTGCAGCAATTGAAAAATGAACCGGTAAATCTCGTCGTTTTCTCTGAATCGTTTATCACGCTGGTGACCGATGCCAAGTATTCGGAAATTCCCGAAAGTGTATTTGCGGATATTTATGAACGAGTTCGCGGTCTGGCCAAAACCTATAACCGGTCCATTGGTTTGGGAATCACGGCTTACGATGTTCAGGATTTCTTGCCGCCGAACACGGATAAAGCCGTTCAAAGAAATGAATATGTCCTTGTTCAGCCGGATGGTTCGCAGAAAGTGATGACTAAAATACCTGAACTTGATGACGACCGGGTGGAATATTTCAAAACCCATAATTTTGACGAAATCATGCAGCAAAGAATCATCACGATCGATGGCAAGCCTATACTTTTTGTGATTTGTTCTGAATGCCTCGAATTGGTACGCCTTCAGGCGTCTAACCTTAATCCTTCTCCACAACTGGCAATCATACCGACTTTTACAAGAGAAAAATTGAATCAGCACCATCGGTGGCTAGCTTGGAACCTTTTGAGTATTCCCAGTCTTACGGTGAATGTGAGTTATAGTCAGGG
Organism: Candidatus Omnitrophota bacterium; assembly: GCA_016196565.1. The sequence goes on from JACPXK010000034.1 coordinate 36,966, forward strand.
GATGACGGCTGTCAATGGAAGCAGTGCGTTAGATGATCAAGGCCAATTGATTCAGCAACTTAATGACCAAGAAGGAATTCTTATTGCGCGTTTTCCTATAGCAGCCAGGCGTCCCCAGCTGCCGGATGCACACTCCCCGAAACGTTCCGAAACAAGAAGTTTTAACCCCTTTAGGGAGTCTGATCTTTCACGTACAAGAGCTGCTTTTGATGCAAATAGCTTGATTCGAAAGATAGAAGAAAAACAGTATGAGTTTCGCCTGATAGGAAGGACTATTTTAGGAAAAATAGATAACCTTATCGTCCGACGGCAATTTTTGCCTGAAGAAGAAGGCCGCTATTTTAATTTTTTTGATTTAGGATTTGAGTCGACAGAAATTTTGATGGAGAAAACACAAGAAATAGTCACTCGAATTATTAGCAGCAAAGAACATCTCGAGCTGCTTGATGCAGAAGCGAAAGATTTACAAAAAACTAACTTGAGCCATATGGCGCAAGAGCAGTTGGAGCAACAATTGCATCTGTGGGACCGACTTATTCAAAGGAAGAAGCAATTTTTCAAGAAAAATTTTGAAGATGATCAATTAATACAATCCTTTAAATCAACTTTGGACATTCTTGAACTCCGAGTGGAGCTTGAGCGAAATAATTTTAGCCGGGTTATGGAATATTTCGTAACTATGCCGCGGGAATTGCTAACTATCGAGCAGCGTAACAGAATCAGACAATTTATAAATGCTCACACTAAGCGCCCAATTCTTGCGTCTTCTGGTGGTTATGTAAGAAGGGGGAAGAGACTTGAATCGTTTGACGGATGGTATCGTTCTCCTGCAAATACAATCTCAGAATTTGAATCAACTCCAGGACAAACTATGCCCAAACCTTCTGTTTTTTCTCCTCTCCGCCATGACCATTTATCACTTCAGGCGCTCGCTAAAAAATTTGGAGTCCCTCTTTTTGGGCATGCAATTTCGGTAGATAAAAACCATTTAAGAACCAATTATGGGGTTCAAGAATTAACATTGGATATTCTTCCTAATGAAGCAGAACTAGATCTTTGGGGAAGAGTCAAAGAAGAATGGGACATTGCCCCCGTAGATACTTCTAAACCATTAGATAGGACGAGTAATCCTTTGCGAAGCGATATATTAGACGGATGGTCTTCTACTGATGACGCAGAAAGAAATTTTTATGATGGCTTTGCCATACCAGAAATTTTAAGAGGAGGAATTGAGCACATATCGATTCGGCAAGATGAATTGCTCGAAGTTTCCAAAGTTAAACAAAGAGGGAAAACTCAGCGCATAGGCTTTGCTCATTTGGGATTCCGTGTATTCAGAATTAAAAAAGAAAAGATCGCAGTGATCGAAAACGATTTTATTTCCAATGGTTTAGAAGAATTAGATACGCGGGAAAAAGGAACGAAAGGATTACAGCACGATTTGTCTATTTATCATCGAGGGAGTACGGTCTTTTTAGTTTGGTGGTTTGAACAATATGCCCAGCAGAAGGGAATTCGAAAAATCATCTGGCCGACCGCTGCCGATGTTAAACGTAGAGGAGGACGTTTTGCATCCAATCAAAATCCCTGGAATGATATTGAATTCTTATTTGAAAAATTTCCAGCGATGATGGGATATCGCAAGGTCCATTTGAAAGAAACATCCCCCGATATTTCTTATCCCGCATTGCACGAAACTACGGTTTCCGCGAAATTAGACAGAGTAGAAGAGGCGTGGGTTAAAAATTTTAGAGCAGTCCATCGTTCGGAATTAAGAAAAGGGCTGTCTTTAAAACAGCAATTAGTATCCGATCTGACTTATTACTTCGCGAATCTTAAAAATTTAACAATCGATAAACTGCTAAATGAAATGTCCCAAGAAGAATTTGTAGCAAAATTACGAAGTGAATTACGGACTTATATCGATCAGGGAATCATCACGCCTTCAGATATTGAAGCCTTTGTCGGACGTATGATCGGACTCATCGTACTGGGTCAAAGAGCAATCCCTATTTACTATTCGACATTTTCCGGGGACCTTAAATATTTGGAAGATTTTATAAAAAACTACCGGGGGCCAAAGATCAGTTTATTGACCGATTATCCCGGAGAAGATCCGCGGGATCAATCGGTCGTTTTGAATGCGCTTCAAAAAAATTCGGATGCTTTTGGCACAATCAGGATTCTTTATCATGAAAATCAAAAAGTCAACCGGACCTTTCAATCGATTCGCGCGGTTCTTAAAAAAGCCAAGGATAAGCGTGTGCGGCAAACCATCGAAGAAATCATCACGGGGACCGAAAGCCTTGATTCCCGCATTTCATCCCTCTGGACGGATAATCTAGAAATTGATGTGAGAAAGGATTTTAATATTTTTTCGATTACGGCAAAGATCAATCAGCTTTCGCACGCATTGCTTAAAAAAGTCCACTATGACCTTGCGCTTTATGCCCTTCTTAAATTCGAATCTTTAGACGAAGCCGAACAGCAAAGACTTTTAACGAATCCTGGCCTTTTGCGGAATTTTTATGCTCAAGATCCTTATCTCGCCTCCGTTATTGGCATGGATGGCGGCGAGCTTGGTGTTCTTTCCGAAAAAATCATCGAGATTTATTCTCTGCGCCAATCCGCAAAAGCCGCTTAATCCCGTTATCTTTTCAAGACCCTGCGATTGTGCTACAATTCCGCCCTGTTTCGTATTTGTTTTTTTAGGCGGGGGTGGCGGAACCGGCAGACGCACTGGACTCAAAATCCAGCGGGGGCAACCCCATGAGAGTTCAACTCTCTCCCTCCGCACTCGATCTAATGATCGAGTACTACGCCGTCACGACCAATGAAGTCGTGTACGGCGTTTGCATTTTCAGCTAATATACTCAACTTATGACCAGCGGATTTAAAGCCTATCCCTTCGATGAAATTGAGCCCAAATGGCAAGCTCATTGGTTTCAAAATAAAACCTTTCGTGCTGCCAATCCCGGCGAGCCTGGCAGCGAAAAACCCAAATATTATGTTCTCGATATGTTCCCGTACCCTTCCGCGGCAGGACTGCATGTCGGACATCTTGAAGGTTATACCGCCACCGATATGATTGCCCGTTATAAAAGGATGAAAGGATTCAACGTGCTTCATCCCATGGGTTGGGACGCCTTCGGGCTTCCCGCCGAACAGCATGCCATTGAGACCGGAACTCATCCGCGTCAAGCCACAGAAAAAAATGTTGCCAATTTCAAACGCCAAATTCAGCGGCTTGGTTTTAGTTATGATTGGGACCGCGAAATCAACACTACGGATCCAGATTATTACCGCTGGACGCAATGGATTTTTACAAAGCTTCATGAAAAGGGGCTGGCTTATGAAGCCCAAATGCCGGTCAATTGGTGTCCGGCGCTTGGCACCGTGCTTGCCAATGAAGAAGTGATTGACGGAAAAAGTGAACGCGGCGGACATTCTGTAATTCGCAAGCCCATGCGGCAATGGGTTTTAAAAATCACGGCTTATGCGGAAAAACTTTTGCAAGAAATCGATGCCGTGGATTGGCCCGAGCCGATTAAAGAAATGCAAAGAAATTGGATTGGGAAATCCGTCGGAGCCGAAGTCGATTTTGCTTTGGAAGGCCGTCCGGAAAAAATCCGCGTTTTTACAACCCGTCCCGATACTTTGTTTGGTGCCACTTATATGGTGCTTTCTCCGGAGCATTCACTCGTCGCGAAAATTACCACACCGGCTCAGAAAAAAGCGGTGGAAGAATATGTCGAGCGTTCCGCACGCAAATCCGATTTGGAACGCACGGATCTGGCCAAAGAAAAAACCGGAGTGTTTACCGGTGCTTATGCCGTCAATCCGGTGAATCAAAAGAAAATTCCCGTTTGGATTGCCGACTATGTTTTGATCAGTTACGGAACCGGCGCCATTATGTCGGTGCCGGCGCACGATGAACGTGATTTCGAATTTGCAAAAAAATTTGGTTTGCCTATTGTGGAAGTGATTAAACCCGAAGAAAAAGACAAAAGGGGCCTGGCCCCATCTGCTTTTACGGGCATTGGCGTTTGCATCAACTCCACAACGCCCGACAAATCATTTTCCATCGACGGCATGTCTTCTGATAAAGCCAAAGAAAAAATCACGGCATGGCTCGAACAAAAAGGAATCGGGAAAAAATCCATTCAATACAAACTCCGCGACTGGATTTTTAGCCGCCAGCGTTATTGGGGGGAGCCGATACCCATCATTCATTGCGTAAAATGCGGAATAGTGCCGGTGTCCGAATTGGATTTGCCGCTTGTACTGCCTGAAATTTCTGACTTTAAGCCAACGGAAAAAGGGGAACCTCCCTTGGCGCGGGCATCCAAAGAATGGAATCATCCAAAATGTCCTAAGTGTGGGGGGGCAGATACTTCTCGTGAAACCAATACTATGCCGCAATGGGCGGGCTCATGCTGGTATTATCTGCGTTATCTCGATCCCAAAAATCCGAAAGCTGCCGTGGACCCCAAAAAAGAAAAATACTGGATGCCGGTTGATCTTTATGTGGGCGGTGCAGAACACGCCGTGCTTCATCTTTTATATTCCCGTTTTTGGCATAAAGTTCTTTTCGATATTAAAGCCGTTTCAACCCCGGAGCCTTTTCAGCGCCTCATCAATCAAGGCATGATTCTTGGCGAAGACAATCAGAAAATGTCCAAGTCGCGCGGCAATGTGGTGAATCCGGATGTGATGGTGGACCAATATGGCGCCGACAGCATACGGCTTTATGAAATGTTTATGGGACCGCTGGAAATGACCAAGCCATGGTCCACGCAGGGAGTGGAGGGGGTTTACCGGTTTCTTGGCCGCGTTTGGCGTCTTTATATTACCGCGGAGGATAAACTTCAGCCGAGTATTAAGGATCAGCCTCCGACGCAGGCCGAATTCAAACGTCTCCATCAAGCCATCAAAAAAGTGGGGGAGGATATTGAAAGCATTCGTCTCAATACCGCCATTTCTGCCCTCATGATTTTTATCAATGAAACCTATAAAGATGAAACTCACTCGCGCGAGATTATGGAAAAATTTATTCTTCTCCTCGCGCCTTTTGCGCCTCATCTTGCCGAGGAGTTGTGGCAGCGGCTCGGAAAGTCAAAAGGCCTCTCCTATGAGCCTTGGCCGAAGTATGATCCCAAGTATCTGATCGAAGAAGAAGTGGAAATGGCCATTTTAGTTACCGGTAAAGTTCGTTCCAAAATAGTCGTTTCTAAAGGATTAAGCGAGGCCGAGATCCGTGAAAAGGCCCTGGCGGAGCCCAAAGTGCAAGAATGGCTGGACGGTAAAAAAATAAAACAAGTGATTGTGGTTCCGGGACGAGTGGTCAATATCGTCACCTAACTTATGCCCAAAGTAATCATTAAAAAAAATCAGATCTGGGTGGGAAAAAAGAATATTCCGCTCATTTCCGGAGAAGTCCATTATTGGCGGCTGAATCCCAGTTATTGGAAAGAAATTTTAGCACGTGTCCGCGAGATGGGCCTTCGTGTCGTTTCGACTTATATTCCTTGGGATTATCATGAATACCGGCGAGGGCATTTCGATTTTACCGGGAAAACCGATAAAACACATGACCTCAAATCCTTCCTTGAATTGACCCGCAAAGAAGATTTCCGGGTCATCATTCGTCCCGGGCCTTATATTTACAGTGAATGGCCCAATGAAGGTGTTCCCGCTTACGCTTACAAATATCACCGCCTTCACCCTAAGTTTTTGTCCTACGCGAAAAATTATCTCCGGCATGTGTGCAAATTACTCAAACCTTATCTGGCTTCCCGCAAAGGCGGCCATATTATTCTGCTTCAAGCCGACAATGAGATTGATCCTTGGCCGGATATTTTCGGCAATCAATATGGATTGGATCGAGGGCCCGGAATGTTTCAGGATTTCATCAAAAACCTTTACAACAACAATTTACGGGACCTGAATGATGCTTGGGGGACGGAGTACGAATCTTTTAAGGAAACAAAACCTTTTATTGCCACGATGTTGAAGGATGAAACCGGTCTTGCTTTAAAAGGGGACAAAGAACTCAAACGCAATATTGATTTTTTTAAATTTAAATATTTTTATTCGCTTGAATGCGCCCGTTGGAATGTAAACACTTACCGGGAATTGGGAATCGATATTCCGGTTTATCTCAATTTGTACCCCTTCTTTTACGCCCATGACTGGCAGCAAATGCAGTCGGCGTCCGATATGGTAGGCATTGATCTTTATCCTTTAAGTGAGCTTGCGGAAGATCAATACGAACAGCGCAAATTAATCGATAAGGTCCGTTATCTTAAGGGGGTTTCAACCATTCCTTATATTGCCGAATTTGCCGCCGGCGTTTGGCACGCCCGGCATTATGAGACGGGGGTCCTTACACCAAATCATTACCGCTTGATTGCACTTTCCGCGCTTTTAGGGGGCATTGCGGGCTGGAACTGGTACATGCTTGTCAACCGCGATAATTGGTATATGTCGCCGATCAATGAATGGGGAAGAGTGCGCAGTGAACTCTATGATGTTTTTAAACAGTTGGTGTCTGTCTTTAATGAAATCCAGCCGCCAACTTTATCTAAGCTGACCGAAGTGGCGGTGACTTTTAATCCGTTGCAGTATGCGGCCAGGACATTGACGCATAACAGTTCAATTCTGGTGGCTTTATACCAATCCGACGTGGATTATGAACTTTGCGACCCGCGATTGGGAATGTGTCAGAAAAAGTTTCTCTTTTATTCCGGCAATCAATGGCTCGAAGCCTCTTCGCAAAAGAACCTGCGTGATTATGTGGAAAACGGAGGGACGTTGATTGCTTTTCGGAATTATCCGCGTAAAAATGACCGTTTCCAAAATTGTTCGCTTGTCGGTTTCGAAGATCCTCGGAGCATTCTTTTCGAATTCAAAAAAAGATTCAACTTGCAGCTTGCGCCAGGCAGGCCAAAAATCGAAATGATGAGTTCGGTCTTTACCTTTGATCCGATTAAAGGACACAACATCAGCGTTGATCTTGGGAATTTTGGGCTTCATAACATTGGCTATATTAAAAAAATAGGGAAAGGCCAGATTGTGCACTTTGGTGTGGAACCCAATCGAGAACTCGTGGGGGAAATTCTTGATTATCTTAAAGTTCCGCTCGTTACGCAGTCCGCGACGCTTGACGTTAAAACCGCCCTATTCCGGCGAGGGGCCCGGTATTATTTAGTGGCCGTCAATAATGGGAATGAGGAAAAAAGCGCCAATATTCACATTCCGGCTTTACACCAAATAAGCCGTAAAATGCGTGTCCGGGATTTGATGACAGCCAATTCTGAAGATGTGGTGATTGAAACCGTTCGTCCCCTCATTGTGGATATTTCCCGCAAAGACGGCAAGGTTTTTGAATTGAGGCCCCATTAGTTAAGGTATCAGGGTTTTTGCCGTAATATTAATCACGATGTACGAATCCTTCTTCGGCCTCAATGAATCTCCTTTTAATGTAACGCCGGACCCTCGTTTCGTTTATTTCAGCCATCATCATCAAGAGGCTTTATCGGCCCTTCTTTACGGGGTTCAAAACCGCCGCGGTTTTATTCAAATTACCGGGGAGATCGGAGCGGGAAAGACCACCCTTTGCCGTACCCTTCTCCAACGGTTGAACGGGGAAGTTCACTCCGCCCTTCTTTTTAACCCCCGGCTTTCGGAATTCGAAATTCTCCAAGTGATTGTGGAAGATTTCGGGATTAAACCCAAAGGGAAAAAGAAAAAAGATTATTTTGACGCCTTAAACCGTTTTCTTTTGGAAGAAACCGAAAAGGGAAAAAATGCCGTGGTGATTGTCGATGAGGCCCAACTTTTGGCTCCCAGGGCTTTGGAACAAATCCGTCTTTTATCCAATTTGGAAACCGCGACAAAAAAACTTCTTCAAATCATTCTTTTCGGACAGCCGGAATTAAAAGAAATTTTGAACCGCCGGGATTTATTGCAGCTTAGGCAGCGTATTTCTGTCCGCTATCATCTGCCGGCCCTCATGCGGGAAGAGATCACGGATTATATCAGCCATCGCCTAAGGGTGGCGGGAGCCCCGCAAAATCTTTTTACGAAAGAAGCGATGGATCTTATTTATGAACTTTCCAGCGGAATTCCGAGAGTAATTAATATGCTGGCGGATCGCGCTATGCTTGCCGCATTTACTCAAAATTCCAGGACGGTGGAAGAGTCCATGGTCACCATGGCCCAAACGGATTTAGAAGGAGTTTGTGTATGAGCTTGATTCAAGAGGCTTTGCAAAAGGCAAACCGCCAAAAAGAAACGGCGCCGGCACAGCCTGCTTCCAAACCCCAGAATTATTTTCGCATTATCGAAAACGAAGAAGAGCTTGCCGCCAGGCTTAAAGATCCTCCGGCCGCCCCTTTAAAAATCAAAACCATTTTGGCCGGAATTTTAATTTTTGTAGCTGCCTTTTTTGGGGTTCAATCACTTATGACAATGACTTCGAAAATAACGTTGCCAAAGAATACAGCCAAGCCTTCGGCGGGTTTTTCCAAGGGATTTGTCCTTACCGGCATTACCGGCATGAATGAAGAACAATATGCCGTCATCAACGATCAAATTGTGCGGGTAGGAGAAAAGGTCGACGGCGGGGTTGTGGAGGAAATCCAGTCAAAAGAAGTCGTCCTTAATCTTCGTGGAAAAAAAATAAAACTGCAGTTATAATCCGCGTGTGCCTCAACTTAAAATTTATCAGCATACCCTTCTCTTTTTTATTCTGATCATGCTCGGAGTTCTCCTCGCTTTCCGTCTTCCTTAGACCTTTTGATTTTTTCTCCAGTCATGATAGATTAGGGCCATGGAATTCCGCCATCCTCTGTTTTTTTTATTGGTATTTTTGATCCCGGTTATTTTGCGTTTTTCCAAAAAGCGCCAAAACCTCGCCATTCCGTTTTCCAGCATCGATATTTTGCCTCAGACTTCTTTTTCTTTCGGGGCGACCCTTTACCGGTTTTTACCCTGGCTTCGGGCCATTGTGCTTTTATTATTTGTCATGGCCCTGGCGCGGCCCCAGCGCGTGACGGCGGAAAAGGAATACACCACCAAAGGGGTTGATATTATTATTTCCATGGATATTTCAGGATCCATGCTGGCCGAAGATTTCAAACCCGAAAACCGCCTGGAAGTGGCCAAACAGGAAGCCATCAAATTCATTCAGGGCAGGGAAAATGATCGCATTGGTTTGGTTGTGTTTGCGCGCAATGCCTTTACCCAATGCCCTTTGACTTTGGATTATGACGTGCTGAACCGGCTTGTGAAAGAAATTCAAATCGGAATGATTGCCGACGGAACCGCCATCGGGATGGGGCTCGCAACGGCGGTCAACCGCCTCCGTGCCAGTGACGCGAAAAGCAAAGTGATTATTCTGATTTCCGACGGTGCCAACAATTCCGGAAAAATTGATCCTGTGACTGCCGCCGAACTTGCCAAAACTTTCGGCATTCGCGTGCACACGATTTTAATCGGAAGGGGAGGCCTGGTGCCTTTTCCGGTAAATGATCCTTTATTTGGAAAACGTTATGTTCAGGCGGAGGTTGAGATTGATGAAATGGCCATGAAAAGAATTGCGGATATTACGGGGGGAAAATACTTCCGTGCCCGCGATCCGCAATCGTTGTCGGCCATTTATGAACAAATCAACAAATTGGAATCTTCCGAAATCAAGGTCAAAGAATACCGCAATTATGACGAGCTTTTTCCTCTCTTTCTAATCCCTGCCATTCTTCTGCTTTGCGCGGAGATATTTACCAGCCGTCTTCTTGTTTTGAAGCTTCCGTAAACTCTCATTTTAATCGTCATTGCGAGGAGGCCCAAAGGGCCGACGAAGCAACCTAGCGAGATTGCTTCGCTCACTTCGTTCGCTCGCAATGACGAGTTAATTTTTCCTTGCCATGTCGGTAAATGGCGCTATACTTCCCTAAAGTTGATTAATTTGCATATTAAATTGATTTTAAGGAATATATGAACTTTCCCTGTTTCTGGCTGGTATTGGGATTTATCTTCGGCATTGTGGTTCAGCCCTGGCTGCAAGTTCCGCGAATTGTCCTTGCGGCGTTATTTTTGCTGGGGCTTCCTTTTCTTTGGATCAGCCGCGGGCGAAAATTTTTTCTTATTCTCTTCAGCTTCCACCTCGCCATTCTGGGAATTTTTTATGCGGATTTCGACTCCCAAAAACCCTCACAGGCCATAGAACAGTGGGTGGGGACGGACCGTTTGTCTTTAGAAGGGATGGTTAAAACCCAGCCTGAAATTAAAGTCCATGGCAAACGGCGCGTAGTTTCTTTCGTGCTTTCTTCGAAAAATCTGATGCGCCGCGAAGAAAGCGAGCAGAAATCCTTTCATGAAACAAAAGGGGACGTGCAAGTTTTTCTCTTTAATCCGGAGCTGGTTCCCAATTATGGGGATCGCGTAAGGCTTTGGGGAATTCTCGAGAAACCGCGCGCGGTTTTAAATCCCGGTGAATTTGATTACGGGAAATATTTGGCCCAGCAGGAAATAACGGCCCTTTTCAAGGGGTTCGGGGAAAAATCGATAAGAATCATCCGTGTTACGGAAGGAATCATGTTTCGCAGGGTTATCGAGAAATGGCGGCTGGCCATGGATCAACGCATTGATCACTTATTCAAAAGGTCGATTCAATCTAATTTTGATTTGGGTTCCGAATTATTCAAGGCTCTGATCCTTGGCAAGCGCAAAGGAATTCCCGATGAACTTCGCGATGATTTTATGAAGACCGGGACCTCTCATCTTTTGGCCATCAGCGGGTTGAATATTACACTCATTGCGGGCACGTTCTCTTTTTTTCTCCTTCTATTACGGTGGGAACAAAAAATCGCTGCCGCATGCGGCCTTGGAATGGTGATCGTTTATGTTTTTATCGCCGGGATCTTTTTTCTGGCGCTATTTCTTCTTTTGATCTTTGACCCCGGGGTTTTATTCAACCTTTCTTTCCAGCTTTCCTTTATTTCTGTTTTTTCCCTGATTTGGATTTTTCGCGTCTGGCCGGGAAGAGTACTATGGAAGGAATGGTTCGGGCAAACCCTGGCGGTGATGGTCGGTACTTTCCCGATTGCGATTTATTATTTCAATATTTTTTCCTTTTCCAGCATCTTTGCCAATCTTGGCGCCATTCCTCTTTTTCATCTGGCTATGGTCAGCGCCATCATGGCCCTTTTGATCGGCGACATTCCTTTTCTCGGTTTTTTAGCGGTTAAATGCGGATTATTTTTTCTCCATCTGGGCGTTGCTTGGATTCATCTGCTCGCCAAAGCGGCATGGGGGTATTCTTTTCTAAGATCGCCTTCACTGCTCCATCTGGTTTTCTACTATATTTTTTTAGGGATTTTTTTCGGACTGAAGGCCGTTTCTCGTCCCTGGATTTCATGGTTACGGGCCGGGGTGATGGGATTATGGCTGATTACGGCCGGTGCTTTTTTCTTGTATCCCGAGGACCCTGCTTTTTCTTTGACGATTCTTGCCGCGGGTAAAAATGAAATTGCCCATATCCGTTTTTCCGGCCGTCATCATTGGTTGATCAATGCCGGAAGGGCCTTTCCCTCTAATCAAGGCCAGTGGCTGGTCGATCCTTACCTTCGCAAAATGGGGATCAAGGATTTGGAAGCCGTGATGATGACGGATCTTTCGGCCAAGCATTGGGGAGGACTTCCCGCCGTCCTACGCAATTTTTCTGTGAGGTCTTTTATTTATCCTCAAACAGCGCTTTTCCCAAAAACCTCCGCAGGCCCTATCCGTTTAGGCAGGACGCATCGTTTGCCGGCCCTTCGCGGAAAAAAAATCAATATTGAAGGCGCCGGCCAAATCGAAATCCTCGAGGTGGTGGATGGCCGTGTTCTCTTTCGGGTTTCTGCCGGCCAGAAACATTTTCTATTTCTTCCCGGTCTGAATGAGAATATTTTGAGTGCCCTTAAAAAGTACCGGGATGCGCTTTTTGCTGCGGATGCGTTGATTTTTCCGGCGATTGGAAAATGGCATGAAAATCGACTGCCGGAATTTTTGGGTGAACTTTTTGAAATGACGGATCCTGAAATGGCCTTAATCAGCGGGGAAAGCCAAGAGTTGAAAGATTTTCTTCAGGATAGGGATATTCCACTTTGGGAAACAAGCCGCCTGGGGGCCTTGACCTTAAGGATAGAAAAGGGATTTCTTCGTGTGGATGCTTTTCGAAGGCTTCCCGATCCCGCGGATGTTTTGCAGTAAGCGGCAAATCATGCCGATATGTTCTTTATGAAATTTACGAGTCCCTTCGTCCGTGCAGGATTGATTCTTATTTTCGTCCTCCTCGGCCTTGCCGCTTATGGCCCGAGTTTTCATGCCGGTTTCCAGATGGATGATATGAGCTCCATCATCAATAATGATTATCTTAAAAATCCTTTCCGTGTGCTTGAGATTTGGCAGTATGACGGCTCCCGGTTTCTGCCGCATCTGAGCTTTGCTTGGAATTATCACCTCCATCATTACCGGCTTTTCCCTTATCACGGCGTGAATTTTATTTTCCATCTGGCGAATGCTTTTTTGGTCATGATTTTTATGCGTTTAATTTTGAAAAGTGAGAAGGATATAGCCTCTTCGATGGCTTATTTTGCCGGGCTCATTTTTCTCATTCATCCCATTCAAACCGGAGCGGTCACTTATATCGTCCAGCGCGCCACTTTGATGGCCACGTTTTTTTATCTGGCAACGCTGGTATTGTTCTTATGGGGAAGGCAGAAAAACAAAATCGTTTTTATCGCAGCAGCCTGGTTTTTTGCGGTAGCCGCTATTTTTTCAAAACCCATGGCCTTTACGCTTCCTTTTATTTTAATTCTCATGGATATTTTGTTTATAAAGTCTCCCGTCATCCTGAGCGAAGCGAAGGATCTCCATCGAGATTCTTCGGCCTTCGGCCTCAGAATGACGGAAACCACCCGCCGTTGTATTCTCTATCTACCGTTTTTTTTAATCCTTAGCCGGACTATCTTTCCTCATTTTGCCACGCAGGCCGTCACAGGGCGTTCCGTGGGAGACGTGGGAGCCGCTCCTCAATGGCAATATTTACTGACTCAAATTAATGTCATCCGGACTTATGTGCGTCTGCTTTTTCTGCCCCTTGGGCAAAATCTCGATTATGATTATCCGCTTGCCAAAACTTTTTGGCAGCCCGTCACGATGGCTTCGTTTTGCTTTTTGGCCGGAATTTTCATCGCCGGCCTCAAGCTCTTGTCAAAATACCGCATTCTTTCTTTCGGTATTTTCTGGTTTTTTGTTACCTTAAGCATTGAATCTAGCCTTCATCCTTTGAAAGATGTTATTTTTGAACACCGGCTTTACTTGCCGATGGCAGGATTCGCTCTTTTTCTTCCTTATGCCGCCGCTATTTTCCTGAAAGACACAAAAAAATCTGTTCTTGTTTTAACGCTTGTCGTTTTGATTTTTTCCATACTCACTTACAAGAGGAATATGATTTGGGCGGATGACATCAGCCTTTGGAAAGACACGGTTCAGAAATCTCCTCAAAAAGCGCGGCCTTACAATAATCTGGGACTTGTTTATCTCCGGCGCGGCGATGCCAAAATGGCGATGGAATATTTTCAGCAGGCCCATCAGAAAGATCCTAAAGATGCCATCACTTATTTCAATAGGGGTGTGGCTTATGAACAGCAAAAAGAATATGATAAGGCCCTCGAAAATTATCAAAAAGCACTTGAGATCGAACCTGGGGCCGTGGACTTTCATAATTCCTTGGGAGCCTTTTTTGCCGAGCGGGGGAAATATGACAAGGCGACGGAACATTTACAAAAAGCCATCGAAGGAGTTCCTCACTTTGCCTATGCTCATAAAAATTTGGCCTGGGTTTATCAAAAAACAGGCAATCTTGAAATGGCGGCCCGTCATTATCAAAAGGCGGTGGAAATCGATCCTCAATTTGCCGCCGCTTATAACGGCATGGGGTATGTGCTGGGAGAGTTTGGAGACTATGAAAAGGCCATTGCTTATTATGAACAAGCCTTGCGTGTGGGAGGAGTATCCGTTCAGGCACTTAGTAATCTCGCCTTTGCTTACAATCAAATCGGATCGCCGGATGCGGCCCTTCAATATGCTTCCAAGGCCGTTGAATATGATTCGAAGAATTCTCAAGCCCATAATAATTTAGGCATTGCCTATGCTAAAAAGGGGAATATCAATGTTGCGATTGAAAATTTTAAAAAGGCAATTGCCTTGCAGCCCGATTATGCAGAGGCCCATATGAATTTAGGCGCCGCATACGGCATTCAGGGAAAATTTGAAAAAGAGATAGAATCTTATCAAGAAGCCATTCGTCTTAAACCCGATTATGCCCAAGCCTATTACAATTTGGGGTACAGTTTGGAACAGCAGGCAAAGCCCAAAGAGGCCGCCCTGGCCTATAAAAAAGTGTTACAGATTATGCCGGCTCATAACAATGCCCGTCAGGGTTTAGCACGGGTTGAGTCATCGGATAAATCATAAATTCTCTCTATTGACATCATAAAATTTCACTGCTATAGTACGTCCCGCTGCAAAAATCACCTAAGTCGAGGCAAACCATTAAGTTATGAAAATTAGGACCATCCTCCTTTTACTGCTTTCGATTTCTCTTATTCTTCCTCAAAACTCATGGGCTTATTGGGTTTGGTCGCCTGAAGCCGGTAAATTTGTCAATCCGGAAGGAACCACCCAAGATGAAGCGAATGAAAAATTTGATTTCGCCATGCAGCTTTATAAGGAAAAAAGTCTCGATGAAGCTTTTGATCAATTCAGAGATTTAATCAAAAAACATCCCGCTTCAAAAATGGCGCCCGAGGCCCAGTACCGGATCGGAATTATTTTTGAGGAAAAAAGCGATTACAAAAAAGCCTTTCAAGCCTATAAAACCATTGTGGAGTCCTACCCGCAAAGTGACCGCGTAAACGAAGTGATCGAACGCGAATTCCGCATCGGCAATCTTTTCTTTTCCGGCAAAAAAGCAAAACTGATGGGGCTTGAGATTTTGCCTTCGCTTCCCCGCGCGGTAGAAGTTTTTCAGCACATCGTCAAAAGCGCGCCTTATAGCGAATGGGGGGATAAATCGCAATTCCATTTGGGACTTGCCTATAAGAAATGGGGACATTACAAAGAGGCGATGGAGGCCTTCCAAACCTTGGTGGAGCAATACCCCAAAAGTATTCTCATTCCCGAAGCCCGGTATCAGCTCACTGAAACTGCTTTTCTTCAATCTTCTGCGGCCCATCGCGATCAACGTGCGCTGGAAGAGGCCTCCACTCAGGTGGATAGCTTCTTAGAACGTTATCCGGATGCCGGGGTTTCTGAGAAGGCCTTAAAAATCCGGCAGGAAATCGACGAAAAGAATTCCGAAAAAAATTATCGTATCGGCCTCTATTATGAAAAAGAAAATTTTCTCTCCAGCGCTCTTATTTATTATGCCGATGTCGCGCGCCTATACCCTCATACGCAATGGGGCAAGAAAGCCGCCGAAAAATTAAAATCCCTTAAAGAGCCGGCCACTTATCTCACCGAACAAAGCAAGGAACTTGATCAGCAAATCAAAATTCTCGAGGCTAAATTAACGGGGCTTGAAGAAACCACAAGCGATATAGAAAAAGACCGCCTGAAACGGGAACTCAAGCGCTTGGAAGAACGTCAAAAAGCTTTGGAGAAGAATAAATCTCAAAGCATGAATCGCCGCGAAGAGGATTTGAAGCGGCGTCAGCGTGAGCTTAAGGACAAATACAAAAAACTCGAAACCAAGAAAAAACTTCTCAAGAAAAATCCTTCCGAAGATCTCAAAAACGCCATTGACCGCTGGCAGGCCTCCCTGGATCAGGAAGCCGATGATCTCCGCAATGAAAAAACCCAAGTCAAAGAATGGCGTTCCGATCTCGGGCTCAAAGACAGGACCTCGTATTGGGATATCCTTCCTTTTGTGGGAGAACCGGGTTCGGCCCTGGAGCGTGTGCGGCGTGTAGAGGCCAAGAAACTTTACAAGGTTTCAGAAGAGAAAAAGGCCCTTTTGGATGAAAAGGAACTTCTTTACAAACATTACGGCGAATTGACGATGCTCGTCAAACAATTGGAAGATGAAAAACTGGGAATAAGCAGTGGGAATATCCCCCTGGGTGTCAAAACGAAAGAAGCGGTCAAGGCCCAGCAGAAAAAACTCAAAACTTCTGCCGCGGAAATTGAATGGCTTGAAAAGCAGATAGAGCAAAAACGTGCCTTTTATGAAAAGCAGTACGGTTCCTCCGCCGGATGGTTCTCTTGGATCAAGGCGCCCCAAAAAATCGTTTCTTCCTCCGCCGGTGTCGTCGCGGAGTCTCTGGATAAATCCGTGGCATGGGTAAATCCTTTTGATTCTAAGGGGCCTTCTCTTGAAAAGAAGAGTCTCGAGGAACTTTTGGAATTGGAAATGCATTTGAAAGAAAAAATCAATGCCCAAAATAACATCGTCGATGCCTTAAACCAAGCCTTTAATGAAGAGCTGGCCTTTCAAGAGCAAAAACGCTTGCTTGCGGAACTGGAAGGAAAGGAAAAAATCGATGTCGGCCAACTTCGCAAATCCATCAAACAGATTGAAAAAAGTATCCGCAGCCGCTACGAAGAAATTCAAGACGGCCATGAACGCAAAAAGAAGCTTTTGAATCAATTGAATGAAATTTTTCATCAAAGACAGTCTAGCGAAGTGGGCTGGCAGAAAACCGGCAGTACGATCGCGGCCCCGGCCAAAGGTTTTGTGGGTTTTTGGCGTGCCTTTCTTTTTGGTTTGCCGGATAAAGATGTGGAGTTGACCAAAAGAGCATCTTCCTCTTCCGTGCTGGAAGATGCCAATGTGGCCTACGATATAAAAAAGCTCAAAGAAGACATCGAACTTGAAAGCCTTTTGATTGAATCAAAAAGCCGGGAAATCAATCAGCTGGAAAAACAGCTTGAGATTTTAAGGGCGAAAGCGTCTTTGGCCGGAGGATTTAAATTCCGTTCGTCCTTCGTTAAAGTGCCTTATGCAGTGATCGGCGAGGCGATTGACAGCGCCAAGAGGCTCGTTCCCAAGAAAGAACGCCAAGATCTTTTGATTCATCAATTGGATGAAAAAACCAAAGAATTGCAATCTCTCAAAGAAGAATTGAAAGCTGTGCGCCAGGCTATTTCGATCAAAGGCGGAAAGACGGAAGCGCCCGAAATTGTTTCGATTCCGCCAGAAGCTCGCAGCGAAGACAAAACCGTCGTTGAGGATGAGACCGCGGCTGTTTCCGGGCAACCGGCCTCGGATCAAAATCGTTTGAAGCAGCAAATTCAGGCTTTGGTCGAAGAGCTGGAAGTTCGCCGCAGTGTCTATGAAAGGGAAAAAGCGCTTCTCGAGGCTCAGTGGGCAATCTTAAAAGTCCGCAGCGGTTCTTCTAAAAAAGCGGTGATCAAAAGCAGTGAGCAGCTCGTCGCCGAAGGAGAAGGACTCAAGCAAGAGATACAAGATGTCGTTGATCAAATCCGGGAATTGATTGCCAAGGAACAGGAATTGGAAAAAAAGGAGTCGCATATTCTTTCCAAACGCATTACTAAAATTGATCTTTTGGTTCCGCGCGTCAATTCGAAATCGGCTTCCCAGGATCTTTTGACCGAACGCGAGCGGCTTGAAAACCGCGTGACCCAGCTTGAATCGCGCAATCATTTCCTTTCCAAAGAACTCGAACGGTTTCAACTACCAGAAAATCCCAGCACACCCCGATGATTTTTAGAACGTTTCACGTCATCCTGAGCGACCCTAAAGGACCACTCCGTGGAGCGAAGGATCTCCTTCGAGATTCTTCGTCCTTCGGCCTCAGAATGACGACTCTAGCTATCTTCCTTCTTTCCGTCTCCGGATGCGGTTACACCCGTCACACCACGCTTCCCCAGAATATGAAAACGATTTATGTGGGAACGGTGATCAATCAAATTCCCGTCAGCCATGTTTACGCTTATCAACCGGGGCTTGAAATCGATATCACCAACGCCATTATCCGCCGTTTGCATCGCGACGGTAATTTACAGGTAGTTCCTAAAGATCAAGCCGATGTCATTCTCGAAAGCAGCCTCATGGGTTTTGAACAAGAGGGGCTTCGTTTTACCAGCCTTGAATCGGTCTCGGAATATAAACTCTTTATTGTTTTGTCCCTTAAATTGACGGATCGGAAAACGCGCCAAGTGATATGGGAGGAGCCTAATTTCACGGGAGATACGGAATATTTCGTCAGTGTGATCCGCTCTCTGTCGAGGCAAGAGGCCGCTCAAAGGGCGGTGGATCGTTTGGCCAAGAATGTTGTCGACCGCATTGTGGAAGATTGGTGAGTTCCTTTAAAGTCCTGACCCTCTTTGTCGGCGATCCCTTTCTCGCCGAAGAAAAATTCCAGAATAGCCTGGGTGAAATAAGAAAAAAAATCGCAGGCGAAATTCCCGTCCAGACCTTCCGCCTTTTTGAAACACCGCTCGAATCCATTCTGACCGAAGCCCGCACCCTTCCATTCCTGGCCCCGGCTCAAATTTTCCGCATTAAAGACGCTGAACGTCTTAAAA
This sequence comes from Candidatus Omnitrophota bacterium, assembly GCA_016196565.1. The sequence continues at coordinate 55,560 of JACPXK010000034.1, forward strand.
AAGGCGATTTAGAAATTCTGGGTGAATATTTAACCCGTCCATCTCAGACGACTTTTATTTTTTTTGAGGCGCAAACCCTTGAAAAAAAAGGAGGGCTTGCCGATCTTATCGGAAGCGCAGGGGCGGTTTGTTATCTTGATGAAGATCAAAAACAGGCCTCCGGCCTGCGCCTGATTCAGGAGAAATTGAAAATGTTTGATAAAACCATAACCCCGGCGGCGCGTCAGGAATTGATGGGAAGAATGGGGGACACACCGGTACTTCTTGATTCGGTGCTGGAACAATTGATTCAGTATGCGGGCAGCGAAAAAGAGATCACAGAAGACATGGTCGAAAGTTTTGCTGAAAAAACCCAGACACCGGACGGTTTTCAATTGATCAATGCCTTGGCCGGTCAAAATAAGCCGGAAGCCTTGCGCGTTTTAAAGGAACTTCTCGCTAAAAATGATGAAGACGTTATTTCACTTTTAGGGCTTTTGCATTGGCAGCTGCGTCGTTTTTGGCTGGGGCGTACCCTTTTAGAAGAGGGAACTTCGGAAAATGTCCTTCTCAAACGTTGCGGAATTTATCCCAAGCAGGCGCCATTTTTCATGCGCCAAATCCGCCGTTTTTCCTTGAAAGGGCTCGAACGGGCGGTGGAGGGGCTTTTTCAAATGGATTGGAAACTTAAAACCGGACGGACCGAAGGGCCGGCAGCGCTTGAGGCTTGGGTTTGTGAAATTACTTCTTGAGTTTGGCCAGAAATGCCGCGATGCGGGATTTCTTGCGGTCGGCGCGGCCGCGCGGGATAATGCCGCGGGAAACCGCACGATCATAACGGGAGATCACTCGCCCGGCGAGTTCCTCGGCTTTGGACCGGTCGCCGGAAAGGCTAAGAAGCTTTTGGTTAAGCGTTTTAAGTTCGGAAATGGCCTCTTGATTATTGGCCTTTTTTTTGGCGTCACTTCTCATCCGTTTTTTTGCTGAAGCAATATTAGGCATGAAAAAAACCTCTTTCTTAGGTAAAAGTCCGCAAACTGTAACACAACAGCCCATCCCTGTCAATCCTCCCATGAATGCCCCTAGCGGGAAAAAACATTTGATGAAGGCGGCGGGGTTGATGGGCCTGATGACGCTTGCCAGCCGCATTTTGGGGATGATCCGGGATATTGTCAGTGCCAAAAATTTCGGCATTAGCTGGCAATGGGACGCCTTTCTCTATGCTTTCATGCTGCCCAATTTTTTGCGCAGAATTGTCGCCGAAGGCGCCCTTTCCAGTGCGTTTATTCCGGTTTATACCGAGACGCTCAATCAACATGGCAAAGAAGCAGCCTTCCGTTATGCGCAGCTCCTTTCTACCTTAATCCTCACCAGTCTTGCCCTCTTTCTCTTGGCCATGGAAATTGTTTTGTATTTCGCGCTTAAAATCCCGGATCTTCCTGCGCGCCTTTACCTTATCTTCGATTTTCTCAGGTATCTTTTTCCTTATCTTTGGCTGATCAGTTTTTTCGCCATGGGCATGGGAGTGCTTAACTGTCACAATCATTTTTTTGCGCCATCCCTTGGACCGGTCATTCTCGATATTTTTTGGATTGTGGGAGTGGTGTGGATTATCCCGCATGCCGGGTCACTGCCGGAAGAACAGCTTCGCTGGCTTACCGTCATTTTGTTGCTTTCCGGCTTTGTGCAGGTAGCGGTTCAAATCCCGCCTTTGCGGGCTTTAGGATTCCGCTGGAAAATGGTTTTTGATTTTATGGATGCAAGCTTACGAAAAACCGCCCGTCTTTTTTTTCCCGCGCTTTTCGGGTTTGCGGTGGTCCAAATCAATCTCCTCATTGATTCCACGATGGGGTATATGGCGGGTCCGGGAGCCAATTCGAGTTTGTGGTATGGAAACCGCATCATGCAATTTCCGCTGGGGGTATTCGCGATCGCGATGGGAACGGCGCTTCTTCCGGCTATCGCGCATCATGTGGCCCGTAAGGAAATTGACGAAGCCAGAAAAACCATGGCCTTTGCCATGAGGAATGTCTTTTTTATTATTCTTCCCTGTACCGTGGGGCTTATTGTTCTCAGCCAGCCGATCGTGGCCATGCTCTTTCAGCGCGGTGAATTTGATATCACCTCAACCCAAAGAACCGCCGCGGTTCTTACGGCGTATTCCATCGGTTTATTTGCTTATTCCGGACAAAAAATCATCACGGCAGGATTTTATGCGGCGCAAGACACAAAAACCCCGCTTTATCTGGGATTTGCAGATTTGGCGGTTAATGTGACTTTGAATTTTATTCTTATGCAATTTTTCAGAGAAGCCGGTCTTGCCTTGGCCACCTCCCTTGCCGCTATTTTAGAATTTTTCCTGCTTTGTTTCCTTTTCAACCGCAAAATTTTTTCCTTTCCTTTCCGGGAAGTCGTAAGTTCGTTTGCCCGTGTCCTGATTGCTTCCCTTGTCATGGGAGGCATCACAGCGTTAACTTATCACGGACTCTCCGGAGCTTTTCCGGGCGCCGCCATTTTTGAGATGTTGATCAAGGTTTTCGGAAGTATTATCGTAGGTGCCGCGGCATACATCGTTTTTTGTTTTATTTTGCGCGTCCGAGAATTGCAGGAAGCGGTAAGTTGGATGCTGAAAAGAGCCGTCATTCTGAGGCCGAAGGCCGAAGAATCTAAATAGAGATCCTTCGCTACGCTCAGGATGACGCAAGCAATATGACAACTCTTACTCTTCGCGAAAAAATCGAAAAACTCCCGTTTACTCCCGGTATTTACTTGATGAAAGATGCGGAGGGAGAAATCCTTTACATCGGCAAGGCCCTCTCGCTGCGCAAACGTGTCCGCTCTTATCTCGTCAATCGCCTGGAGCTTCCCAAAATTTCGATTTTGATGAAAAAAGTTTGTGCGGTGGACTATATCGAAACCTCGACAGAAGTCGACGCCCTTTTGCTTGAAGCCCAACTCATTCAAAAATATCAGCCCCGTTACAATAAGGAGCTCAAGGACGACAAAAGTTATCCCCTTTTGAAAATCACGAACGAACGTTTCCCCAGGATCCATCTAACGCGCAACAAAAACGATAAAAAGGCCGCTTATTATGGGCCGTACACGGACGCCAAGCTTTTGCGCGAGGCCGTCACGCTGATCAATGCGCTTTTTCCCATTCGTAAATGCCAGCGTCTGCCGAAAACCGCCTGCCTTTATTATCACATCGGCCAATGCTTGGCTCCCTGCATCAAACCGGAGGTCAAAACCGAATATGACCAGGTCGTCAAAGAAGTGCGGGATTTTCTCGGCGGAGGAAAGAAAAGTTTTGTGGAGTATTTGAGTGAGCGCATGGAGGAAGCGGCAGGGGAGCTCCGTTTTGAAGACGCACAATATTTCAAAGAACAAATCGAAGCCTTATCAAAACTGAGGAAAAAACGTTTCTCTTTGAAGAAGCCTGAGGCTGCCATAGCGCTTTCTGCGACTTTAGAACTCAGAAAATCGCTGGGCATGGAAAAACTTCCGGAAAAAATTGTTTGTTTTGATGTTTCCAATATTCAGGGGGACGAAGCCGTGGCTTCCAAAGTAAGTTTTTACCGCGAACTTCCGGACAAATTGGAATACCGCCGCTATAAAATCAAAACCGTTACCGGCATCAATGATTATGCCATGATTCAGGAAGCCTTGAACAGGATGCTTGCGGGGATTAAAGAAGGCCGTGAAACTTTTATTCCGGATATTATCATGATTGACGGGGGAATCGGACATTGGAATGCGGCCTATGAAGTGATGAAGTGTGAAGGGTTTGAAAATACAAAATTGATTTCCATCGCCAAACGCTTCGAAACGATTTATGGGATACGGCCGCGTCATTCTGCCCTAAAGGACTGCCCTGACTTCTCATTAATAATTAAAAGAAAGTCATGGGCTGAGGCCCGAAGGGCCGAAGAATCTCGCGAGATCCTTCGCTCCGCTCAGGATGACGAGCTAAAAGGTCCAGTCGATTTGAAGCTGCCTTCCAATTCTTCAGCTTTATACCTCCTTCAAAAAATCCGTGACGAAGCCCACCGATTTGCCATTGCTTATCACCGTCTACTTAAAGAAAAGAATTTAACCCGCTCGGAACTTGACGTCATACCGGGAATCGGGAAAGCGCGCAAAAAAATCCTCCTCGAACAGTTTGACTCTATGGAGGAACTCAAGCGTGCGGGCATCGAGCAACTCGCCGGTCTTCCTGGGATGAGCAAACCCGCTGCCCGTCAAATTTGGGATTATTTCCACCCCAATTAAATATAGCAATTTCTAGTATTTTTAATCATCCCCGCCCCCTGTCTTTTCAAGGTTTGCATGCGTTTTCCCGATGTGGTAACTTTTCCCAATCTTTATGCCCGCTTATCTCAAGTACATCCCTGATTTTAAAAGAGTTACGGCATTCCTGACATGCTTTTGCTATGTCTTAACGCTGGGACTTTTTGATCATCAAACAAATGCTTACGCGCTGACGAATACTGCAGCCAATATTCCAAAAGCGGTATCTGTTTGGGATGCCTGGCAAGAAATTTCTATTCCAAATGATGCCGGCATCGTGGAAAAAGTTTTTCGCGGTACCTCCGATACAACCGTTTTTCTCATTCAAGACCTTCACGCTTCTTCTTCGGCTCAAAAATCCATTCAAAGGCTCACCGAATTTTTAATGGAACACTATGCGGTCAATACGGTAGCGCTCGAAGGTGCCGCGGGGGATTTAGATCCCGTGCTTCTTCGCGCTTATCCGGAACCCGAAAGACTCAAAAAAGTATTAAGCGAATATCTCGAGGCAGGTGAAATTTCGGGTGCCGCGATGTTGAGCGCATGGGACGTGAAAAATGCCCGCTTTACCGGCGTTGAAGATTGGAAACTCTACGAGCAAGGGTTGGAGGCTTTTTTGTGTTCTCTGGCGGCAGAAGGGGAATGGAAACCGCATCTTGATAAGCTTCGATTGAAAGTTAAAACGCTTCAAGAAAAATATTATTCTCCCCAAGCTTTGGAATTTGTCCGGCAGTTGAATTTATGGCGCAAAGACTTTTCGAATTTTGCCGAGTTTTTAAAATTTCTTAATAAGCTTAATAAACAAAACCAAAAGGAAAATCAAAAAGTTTTGTATCCTCACCTTTGGCAAGTCTTGAATCTTTTAGAATTCGAAAAATCTCCGGACTATCGAATGATTGATCAGGAAGTGCAAACGCTTACGGCGGCTTCATCTTCTCGCGATGACATGATTGGCCTCAATCAATGGAAACAGGCTTTTCATACCGGGCAAATGGGTCCGGTGGAAATGGCGGAACGTCTTCTTACGCTCAATCCTCAATTAAAAATTTCCGGAAAACTTCAGGAATTGATACGAGATCATCAAATCTTGAAAGGCGCCCTTTCTTCTTCACTCATGAGCGAAATGGAGGGTACCATCAAAGAAGTTAAAGCAAAGCTGCTTACGACACCCAAAGAAAGAGAAATCGATGAGCTGGATGAAAAAACGGAATGGCTTGAAGATTTGTCTAAGTTTCAGCTTACGCGTGAGAAGTGGGATAAGAACCCTGACGTCACTTCACTCAGGATGACAGATGCCCATCGATTTTATGAAATCGCCGTCAAACGCGAAGAAACGATGCTGAGCCGGCTAAAAACTCTTGTGGCAAAGCAAAATGTCATTTTTGTGGCCGGAGGTTTTCACAGTCCTGGAGTTCAAAAAGATCTCGAGAAGTCCGGCATCTCTTATGTGCTTTTGACCCCTCATGTTGATTCTGTTCCAAATCCCAAATTGTATTTTGATCAAATGCAGGGAAAATTTTCCTGGAGGTCTTATTTGAAACCGCAAAATGGCCGCGTGAATTTATACGACGCCTTTATGCGCGCGGTGCGTGATAAACTTCTTACCCGTTCCACGTCACAATATCAAATCAAACTCTGGCGTGATAATTTAATCCGCCATTTGGCGGATGAAAAACGAATCGAGCAGGCCTCAAGCCACACCCGTTTTCTCGACGAAATAACGCCCGCGGGTCAAGACAATACGCTTCTCAAAAATCTTCAGGCGAAATGGGAGGTCCGTTTCAAAGCCTTCGCCGACGGCCTCCGCCGCCTGGAACGCGAAGGAAAATTAGACAACGCAAACATTGCCCGCCTTTTTCAATCTCCTGCCTCCGCCACTTACATTCAAGCAGAGCCATTGGTGCAAGGGGCAGAACTCTCAGACATTTTACTTCATCCCAAAATGTTAAAGCCTCGTTCTGAGCTGCGAAGTCTGGAGAGTCTTGATGCGCTCAAACGAGAAGTGCTGGAAGAAATTCAAAAAAGAGAAACCTTATTATTTTTTAGGGAAGAGTGGGATACAAAATCCTTTATCCATTTTGTTAAAGGTCAAGCCAACGCTCTTAAGATTAAAATTTCGTTAAAAAAACAACCATATTGGCATTTTCTTTTGGACGCTCTGCAGCGTATTTTGTTATTTCCTTTTCTAGGAATTAATGCATTGGTCCACGGAGAATTTGCCGCAAGCACGCACTTTTTCTCATCGGCTATTGACCATGTCCTTCTGTTTTCATTGCAAGCTGATGCTCCTCATATCTTTGCATATTACAAAAAGCCAGGAGACCAAGAAATCCGGGTTTGGGCTCACTTTGCCCCTTATTTTGGAATCTATTTTATGCCTTGGCTATGGGGGTTTTTTTTCACGCAAAAGTTGTGGTCACTCGGACATTTTACAGCTTATGCGATTTACGGAATTATTGGCTTTTACCTTTATGGTGTTCATGAAAATAATCCCAATGTAAAAAATCATGAATGGGCGCATGCCTTTCAATATGTTTTATTAGAGCGTATCCGACGGAAATTAAGTCTTAAAACAATTTATGAAGTTTGGAAATTAATCCCCAATGAACATGTTATGGAACGTGCCGTGCCTGGCATGTGGGACCTTGCTATTTCTCCAGAAAAAATCGCGAGCGATTTATTTGACAGCGTTCGGACCGGCTGGAAAAAACAGCTTGAAAAAGCAAAGCCGGCCCGCTCTGAAATGCGAAGTCAAACAGTCGTCGATGAAGAAGCCGCAGATAGATATCTTAAGTATGTAGTTACGAGCCTTGTTGTTCAAATTAAAGACCCAAACAAAAAAAGATGGGCATTGAATGGAAGAAATTTGAATCTTTTCCGAAATGCTTTGGTTTCGGGCAAATTAGACAGTCATGAAAGAAAATGGGTCGTTGAATCTCTGCCGATCTTTCTGGAAGACTACATCCCAGGGCCTTTCCGGTATGAAAACGTTGATTGGAATCAAATTCTTCTGACCTTATCCGATGTGAGGGTGGAAGTCGATAAACATGTTCTCTTAAAAGTTATTCTTAAATTCGTTCAAAATACGCAGACTCATCCCGAGGTTTTTGCCGGCTCTGATTGGAATCGTTTTCTCATGTTTGCTTACAATCTCGCGACCTTTACGGCTGATCCGGGAAAGGAATTGCTGGCAATCATTCCACCTTTTCTTGAGCTTGCCAAAAAACATCCAAAAAAATTCAGAACCACGAACTGGGAGAGTCTCTACCAAGCATTTTTTAGGAGGCTTGTCGAGAGTTTGATGAATGATGGAAAAATTACTACCTACGAGGAAATTTCAAAAGTTGCAAAAAGTTTTATGGAACTCGATCCAGAATTTGAACTTGAACTTGATCCGGATTTGCCCGAGAAAGAAATCATCGACGCGATCGAAAATTTTAAATTTTTAGAAGAGGTAGTAAGGCGATGGTCGGTTCTCATAAAAAAAATCATTCTAAGCAAACCCCATTTGCTTGCACGATTGAAATCCCATCAACATCTCATCGAGGAAAATATCCGTCCTGGTTTTGGTTTGGTGGTGAAAAAGCATCCAGAAATTCCTCTCGACCAGTTAGTTACCCTGGGTGCCAAAAGTGGAGCGGGAACGGAAAAAAGAGAAATTGTGCTCACTCCCACTGCGGACGCTGCAGAGTTAGCCGGTAAAATTGATCAGATGCGAGATCAAACGGGAAGTGATGAAATACAACTTTCCATTGGTTACGATACAGGCATAGACGGACAGTTAGAAGATCGCGGCAAATTCATAGCCTTATGGCTTTATATTTCTAACACCTATTTGCCGCGTTTTCATCCCCTTAAAAAAATTCATCAAAGAGATGGCGGTGCGGCTCATGGTCTTCTGATTCGGGGAGAAGACATGGTGATTCGGTGGGAAGGCCAGCAAAAAGGACGCCGGCTGGATTATGTTTTTCGATTGCCGCCCTATCTCAAAGGAAAAAGTTTGGCCGCTTTGATACGGCAAGTGCAGCTTTTGAGTTTGGGAATGCTTTTGGCCTGCGAAGAAGAGTCTGCTCATGAATTGTTTTGGCTAGAGCCTTCTTGGATGGATGATCGCATGAAAGCGATCGCCGAAACTTACCGGGAATTTGAGCGGAATTTTATCGCGTTTTTGAGAAGTTATGACCACTATTCAAATTCGGAAGATGTTTTAGAAGTTTCCGAGCATGACGCACGCCTTGGGGCCATGAGCTTATACCGGGTTGAAGAAGCGTTATTTCCTAAATACCGGTGGCTGGTTCCTCTAAAAACCATACAGCCTGACAAGAAAGACGTGAGCTGGAATCGATTATTGCCTTCAATGCGCGCTATCGAAGCGAAAATGCTTCATCGAGGAGCCACTGAAAAATCTTTCGGATCGGGACTTAGATTGGCGGTCGGCGCGCAATTTATTCGAGACTCCCGTAATTTAGGCTATCAAACCGCGGAAATCATCGAAGACTTGTTGAAAGCGAATAAAGATGAAATTAAACCGTCCAAAACTCTCGAAAGTTACGATCCTTTTATTACTCCCTCGAACCGTGAGGCCACAAGATATTATTTGCAAATCATGTCGCATGCTTTAAAAATTGATCCCGCGTTGTGGAATCGTTTGCCTGATCCAGAGGCTTTTGGAGCGGCATTGAAAGAATATCAAATAGAAATTCCCCGGCGAAGCGAGCTTCGTTCAAAGCGGATTCGGCCGGTAAATCGCCCGGCAAAACTTCCTGATGAAGACGAACCTATCGAGATACCGGAATATGTCCCTGCACCGGCCGAAGAGCCTTCGGAGCCTGAGCGCGAGCCTTATGTCGATCCCATTCCGCAGCCGGACGAAGAACCCGTTCCCGTAGGAAAATCTCGTTCTGAAACTCGAAAAATTAAAATAGCCAGTCTTGCCTCAATCTCAAAAACTTTGAAAGAAATTGCTTTGCTGCGCAAAAAAGACGATGACGATCAAGCGGCGGAACTTCAAATATTGCTTTACCGGTTGATTTATCAATTAGGGTTAAGGGGCCGGATGCTTTATCCGAGCATAGGCAATGATACTTTAGCTTCGTATTTTTTTGATGTTAAGGCCATCAATCGATATGGCGGAGTAGGTAATAATGGCTCTATTCCCTTAGCGACACAGATCCGGAAACTTGAATCTGAATTTTTAAAGAGTCACGGACTTTTACCCAAGCACACGAAAAGAAAGAAAAGGCTGAAGGTTTATTCCGTAGATAATTTCAAGTTTATGAATTCACCGTATGTTAAACAGCTTTTAAAGAATGGCCGGAAGGTTGATATTGTTTTGTTAAAAGGTTTTGTGCATTGGGGGAATTATTACGCCTCTAGTTCATTTCCGGATCCAGGTGAAATTGAGCAAGGTATTCGTAAATTCATCGAGGATGTTGACTCGCATTTATTGCGTGACGGAGGATTTGTTGTTCTTGCTGAGGAACATGATTTGGTTTTGCGAAGGTATCTTAAAAATTTGGGTTATCGAAATTATTTGGAAGAATTAGAAAAATCTGGAGCAATTGATGATCACCTGAAGCGAAAAATAGAAGCCGCCTTTCGAGGGACAGGAACGGATATCCCTCGTTACACGGGCGGCAAGAAAATCGGTACGGTGGATACTTCCTTTGCCGGACCCATCACCATTTTTCAAAAAGTTCCACCTTCCGCGCTTCGCTCCGAAGTGCGAAATCTGGAGAGTCTTGATGCGCTCGAAAAGCAGGTATTGAAGGAAATCCGGGAAAATCAACCTTCCTCCCTTTTCTTGGGAGGGTGGGACATCAAAACTTTTATTCGCTTTGTTGAAAACCAAGCAAGGGCTATTGGAGTTGAAATTAAACGGAAAAATTTGCCCTATCGTACCTTTTTTGGGGAAACCCTAGGACGCATCTTTCTGTTTCCTCTTAAAGGGATTTATGCCTTGATTCAAGGCAAATACGTTATCGGAACGCACTATTTATTATGGGGCTTTAGCCACGCCGTTTTGTTTTTATTGCAAGCGAATTCTCCGCATGCCTACTTGAAGTACGAGGGGTCGAAAATCAAAGAGATCGGAGTCTGGGCGCATTTTACCCCGTATTTCACAGGTTATGTGATGCCATGGCTGATGGCTTCTTTTTACACAAGAGAGTTATGGTCACGCGAACATTTTTCGGCTTATGTCGTCTATGGAATTTTGAGCCTCTTATTCTACTTCGTTCATGAAATTGCCCCTGATGTGAAAAGCCATGAGTGGGGGCACGCCTTTCAGTATATTTTATTGGAGCGCATTCGCCAGAAACTGAATCTTAAAACACCCGCTGAAGTTTGGAATTTAATTCCGGATGAATATTTTTCCATAGAACACGCCGTGCCTTCTGAAATGACACAGACCTACAGTGTTTCGCCAAAAGAAATCGCGCGTGACTTATTTGATAACATTCGAACCGGCTGGCAATGGTCGCTCTGGAATGAATTACGCTATCGGGCTTTAATTCAAGACAATAGTTGGGGCGAACCTGCCAAAGAATATTTAAATGTCTACCGTAGTTTGCTCTCCCGCTCCGAAACGCGGCGTACTTATCCGGAAGAAGCCGAACAACTGGTCCGCTATGTCAGGGAAGGCAAGCCGGATAAATTTTTTAATCCTGCCATAGAACCTTTCGCCGGCGCGAGTCAGGGAAGAAGTTTCAAAATGCCGGTATCGTCCGGCCGCGTGACTTTCGGGACTTGGGATGATGATGATGAAAAGCAGCACAGTCTTCAATTGAGATTGCCCGGATCGATTTTAAAAGAAGTTGCAGCAGGTTCCTTGGAGGTAAAGACCAAGGCGGTTTTTAAAAGGGATTTGCCGCCGGGTTTCAAAGATCAATGGACTTTGGAAGTTGAGGTTCCTGGCAAAAAAGAAACAAGGAAATTTTATTATCGTTTTGAATCTCCCAACCATTTGAGATTTATTCCTTCGGATGCTAAACATGATATTGTTTTCTTTTATTTCGCGGAAATCTATAACGACCCCGGCCTTCCTCCCATGCGAGAGAAAAAATTGATTATGAATGGAAGGGCTGATGCTGCTCATAAAAAAGTTATTTATTCTTTTGGGCAATCGTATCAGGACCCAAGGATGGTAAAAGATATTCAATTTACTCTAGCCGATGTTCCCGACAACCAGCCTGCCGTGATAAGCCCTTATTTTGACCCAGGGATAAAGAAGTGGTTTCTGAAAATAGAAGTTTCTCATCCGGCCTATCCCAAGCCTCTTTATTATCGATTTGACCGCAATTATTTTCACGGACTGCGCCTCAGCCGGTATGGCGATGCCAGTTTGGCCGAATTGCGGAAAATCCTTCGCGAAAATATTCAAAAAGCCCCGCGTTTTGAAGACCTCAAAACCTTAAGGGCATGGTATGACAAAAAAACCGCGGAGGATTTACCTCATCCCGTTTATCCGAACCGGAAAATCAGCCTTAATCGAGCGGTTCATAGGCTGGGCAAAGCTCAAAGAATCAAATATCGGCATAAAGTGGAGGGAGAACTTATAGGCTGGAATTTTCTGCAAAGGCACAAGTGGCTTCTTAATCTCGAAAAAACTTTTGATGCCACCCCGCAGGGAGTGGTTGATTATATCGATTGGCACGACGATCAGCTTGACGACAAACTGGCCACGGAACCTCAATTTGGCGGAAAAAAAGCCAGTTTCATGTATGTCGCTTTGGCCATCATTCAAGCGGAAAAAATCAAAGGTGCTTCCACAAGCTTTTGGAGGTATGTGGGCGATGCGCATAAAGCCATTGAATTTAAGAAAAAAATTTCCGAGAGAACTATCAAAATTCTATCCCAAGAACCAAATCTCAGATACGAACAAATTCCCGGCCAAATCCCCGGCTGGCTTTACCGGGAAATAAAACCAACCCGTATTTTTCCTAAAAAAAATGGCGCCAAACATGCGGAATACGTTAGAGGAATTATCCGTATGGCTTACCTGCTTTATCTTAGGGATTTGATCCAGCAGCCCACGGCTCGCCGCCGCTCCGAAGCTCGTCAAGAACTTCAAAGAGCAGTGCCTGAAACACGGGTTTCAGGCCGCTCGGAAATGCGGGCGGCATGGCAAGGCGGGCCTTTTGAAAAAGAGGTTTATGAGCTTTGGCATCATTTGGATGATCGTGTGGAAGCCAATGAGATTTTACGAAAGCTTAAATTAAATAAAAACTTCGTCGCGGGAATGTGGCTTGGGCAAATCGAATATGAGAAATGGCAAGACAGTGTTGGGGGTCCGCCGACCCCTTGGGACAATTTTTTACAAGAAATATGGGAAAGCGTAAAACCTCATGTGCTTCCCAAAGGTATCGATCCCTATTATTTGGCTTCCTTTGTAAAACTTCATGTCGCAAATGCCATTCAGCATGCCGTATCCAGAAATGGCCGCGCTATTCTTTTAGTTCTCGCGAAGGATAACGGTCAAATAGAAGAAGATCCTGAGTTTTGGATTTATTTATTGGATTCCGGACCGGGAATGAATGCTTTTGAAATCGAACACGCACAGTATCGTACAAGATCGACAGAAGGCCCTCAGCATAATCTGCCCGCACTCAGAAGAGAAAAAAATCTGGAGGATTCTGATGACTGGGTCCACGTGTCCGATGATACTTTGTATTATCAAAAAACCCGGTCTGTGGATATTCCGGCTTTTGAATCCCCGAAAAAAGGTTTTCTCTTTGCCCTTCATCTTGATCCCAAGGCTTATCGTCTTTTTGGAACCTTAGAAAAGGAAGGAGATGAGATTGAGATAGATCCTGCCGCCATCGGTGAAAAGTGGATTCATCTTGTGGATCATCCTTTCTTTGAACCGCTTTCTCCTTTAATGCAACAGAGTGTCAATCGTGGACGGGGTAAGGGGGAGGAAAGCGTTGAAACGAGCACACCCGAATATTTTATCCGCTATGCCCCAAGCGACGATGTGAATTATGTCGGGATTAAAAATATGATGACGGGGGATGATCCGAAATGGATATTTATTCTTGATGATGAAGTGGTTTTTGATCCTAGTCTGGGATTGGAAGGAAGAATTAAAAACGGCAAACTCATTTTAAGACGCCTTCGTCCCGCCGCCGGTATTCCTGACCCCATGGAAATTTTTGTTCCTGCCGAAAAACAAATTTCTATCGAAGAGCCATTACTTCCTCTTTCTGATGATGAAATAGTCCGATTGCGGGAAAAATGGAGTGCGAAACAAAAAATCCTTCCTGAAGAAATTATAAAACTGATTTTGCGGGCTCTAAAAGATATTGAACAACAACCACAAACGCATTTGGCATGGAGACTCATGGGGGACATGTCTCAAGAAAGCCCGCCGCTGAAGGAGATCTTAGCCAAAGGGATAATCGCTTATACGAAAGTAGGTTCTTTCCCTCTTTATCAACGCAAATGGCTAAGAACACTGAAGGCTTTCCTCGCGGAGAATTTTTCCCGCTCTGAAATGCGGACGGATCAAACTGAAAAACTCATCCTGGATCTTGGGCTAAATCAGAAAAAGGTGCGGGAAGGAGCCGTACGTGAATTATCAAAAAAAGGATTGCCGATTCTTCCTGATCTCATTGGCGCTTTTCATCAGGACAATCCTCTCATCCGGCATGGAATTGCTTGGGTGATTGGGAAAATAGGAGGACGTTACGCGGCAGGCGCCGTCCCTGTTTTGACAGATGCTCTGCAAGACCCGGTGTTGGGGGTCCAGCTTGCTTCCATTTGGGCGCTCGGGCGTATCGGTCCTATCGCGGGACGAAATCCGAAAGTGATTCAAATTCTGGAAAAACATTCCGGAAGAAAAAGAAAAACGAAATTGAGCGATGCCGCGGCCTTCGCCTTGGAGAAAATCGATCCTCTGGAATTGCAAGAGCCTTCCCGTTCAGGATCTAAAAATCCTTTCTGGCTTAAAAGCATTCAATTTGCCCGTGACCCCGAAGGAAGAGAAGTCCTGCCCTCCAGCATGACTTTTCAATGGGGATATTTGCATGAAGTAAAAGTCGCGTTGCATCATGAAATCATTCGGGACATCGCCAAGGGACAATTGGAGCATGCCTTACAGGATATCAAAGAACAAGGCTATGACATTCGAATCGGAAAACAATATGTGGGAGGTTTATTACTAGTTCTTCATCATGCGGAGGAAGATGTGACCTTAGATCAGTCTCCGGGCAGTGTTGTGGCCGAACTTGACGAAGATGTACGCAACCCAAGTTATCTTCAATTTCCTGAGGTCCTGGAAAAATGGTGGGGAAGATTAAAGGGAAGCGGGGTAGGGCCGGCCAATAGCCGCCTTCATCCTTCCCGACGCCAGCAATCAACCAACGGCAAAACAAAAAGAGACTTGATAGAAGCCCGCCTTAAAGCCATTTGGGGAAATCCTCGTTTAGGAACGCTGCAGGCATTGATCGCGGAGCACATTCAAAGAAAAACCCCCGGCCTTGGGGCCTTGATCCTCAGGATGGACACTGAAAATCCTCAAGCTTTCGGAGGGGCCGCCAGCGAACTTCTGCAAATTTCTCAACTGGAAAAAAGTATTCGCGGAGCTCGAATTATCGGATTCGGTTTTGACGTGGGAAGAAAAGGCCTGCCTCAAGACATTGACGGTTTTCTTTTGGTGGACAAAGATCACCGCGATTTTTTGAGGCCCGAGCAAAGCCGGGAATTTCCAAACGGGCTTTATTTTGTGGAGGCCAAAAGAAACACCAGTGAAAAAGAAAAGGCCATGAAAAGAGTTGTCAATCGGACTTTGCGGGACCAGATTCCCGATTATATTTTGGGTGTTGAAAGGCTGGAAAGAATGATGACGGAAAAAATGAATTTGGCGGTGCAGGGAGTGTTTCTTATGGTGGGCGGGCCGCAGACATTAAAGGCTGAGGGCAATGGATTTTATGTATGGCGTTCTGAAGAAAATATTCCCGTTTACATTATGGCCGGTTCCGCCAATGGATTTAAGCATTCTTCTCAGGCCATTCCTTTTCCTCAAGCAAAGGCCATGGACGAATTGGCCGAAGAGTCCGCGGAGGCTTCTTCGATTTTGTTATCGTATTCCGAGTCCGCCCAAAAAGGTCTCTTTGCTCCGGCTGTGACGCCGTTTCCTGATTGGGATTTTCCGCCGAAAAATCTCCAGCTTAAATCGGAGCTGAGAATGACAAAACCTTCCTTCCTTGCCAAAATCGATGAGGAAGAAAAAAGACGTGTGCTGCAGGCCACTGAAATTCATGGCTCGGAATTTCGCGGCAAAAGATTAATGGTTCAAGACCTCGAGCGGCTCGGCATGGTCCCGGAATACAAACTTGTTCTCGACGGCAGAACCATTTATCTTCCAAAATTAATTTATGATATGGGGCATGACGGCCGGGTTGCAACCACGCTCTTTGTTCAAGACGATCAGCGTCCGGGAGAATCGGCAAATTATGAGCGTTATGTCGCAAGGACTTATTACCGCAGCAATTCTCATGGCGGCTCATTGCGTTATTTGCCGTCCGTCACTTCCTATGACGGAAGAAATATTGAGCATTTTGATAAAGGTTTTGATGAAAATTCCATTCCCGCGCCCTATGAAATCTTCAAATCGTTTTATGAAATTTTATTTGCTCATGGGGTCGGACAAATTGAAGATTTTGAGGACCGTGAGCGAATGTTTGCCGGGACCACTCATATCCGGGTTTATTCTCAGGGTCCAACTCGGGATGAATCAGATTCGGAGCCGGGCCAAACCTATTTTGCGACGGTGAATGCTAAAGGAGAAGTGCTCAATTCAGATTCTCACTCTTATGGGAGCAATTCTGATCCTACACCGCCCGAAAAAGTTGGCGTGACCAATCCCGAAAAGGCCCCGAATCTTGAAGATTTAATCGACGAATTTCCCATTTTGTCCGGAATGAGTGATGGAATTCCGGACCGGATCCGCCTAGGGGGAGAAAGCCTCCAACCTCCGGACCCATCGGGGTCTCAAAACAAGGTTGAAGTAAATCTTCCGGATGGAACACGCATGAGTTTCAAACGCAAACAATACCAGAGTGAATATTTTCTCGAGAGCCTAAAACGGCCGGATGGGTTTCTTTATGAGTATAAGTATTCTGATGAAGATGGCGCCGGCTTCCGCCATTTCAGATCGGCTTTTATCGGAGAAGATAGTGGCATGAGCGGTAGAGGTTATTCTATCGCTGAATCGTACGGAACTTATCATTATGTGGAGTCGATATGGGGTGAAAAACATATTTTTGATTCTTTGGGGCGTTTGATACGGATTGATCCCAAGCAGGGAGATCCTATTTATTTTGATTATGGGCTCATGACCGCCCGCGTTTTGGATTCTAAAGATAAAACACAAACACTCCGTTATATTTTTGTGACGGACAAACACAAGCGCAGCATGATTCCTTCCATTGAAGAATTAAAGTCTCCGGTCAATAAACTTGGATTACGCAGCGAATGGGTTAAAACGCGCTCTCTGACCATGCCGCTTTATGAATATTCCGGCAGCCAAGCGAGTTATTTTTTTGATATCGAGGATCGATGGGGGCCGTATTTCGGTCTGTGGCGTGGTTATCACCGGCATATTCGTTTGATTCAAGATTTTCATCGCAAATTTATCGGCGAACTGACTCTCGAAGAACCAAAACCGAAGGTGATTGCCGCCATTCCCATGATGCCTCGGATTCCGCCTTTGCTTGCCCTGGATCAACTTGAAGACGCATCTCCAAAAAATAAGGGGGACAAGCAAACGGTGGAGGAGCAAGAAGAAACTAATGCGGGGCTCACGCAGGCGATGTGGGAAACTTTTGTGGCGAGTGAAATAGCTGCCGCAACGGAAAGGCCACCGTTTGAAAGGCCCGGCGCCAAAAAAAGTGAAAAATTACAGATCGGCGGTGTCGTTTATGAGGTTGAGCTGAAAGATTATGGTGATTTGGCGCTGCAAGAAGTCGGCAAAGATTATCGCTCCGCTTCCATTAGTTTTTTTGCTATTCAAAACGGAGATGTTGTTGTTCTTGGAAGAAGTGGTAAGGTCAAGGAAGACGAAGACAAGGGGCCGAAAGCCCACGCCATCAAGGTAGAAGACGGCACGGTTTCGAAAATTCATGCCCAGATTAGCTTTGAAATCCTGCCGGCTCCTCATCAGCCTGGTTTTATTCTCATCAAAGCCTATGTGAAGGATTTTAAATCCAGAAACGGAACAAGAATAGCCGGCAAAAAAATCACACCGAATCGGCGCATTCTCCTGGTCCAGCACATTATTCAAAACCCTTTCCGCAGTTACCGCTCCGAAGTTCGAGTTTCAGGCCGTTCCGAAGTGCGGGATATAAATCAACTTCGCATTAGAATAGGCCGTCTTAAAAAGCATATTCAAAAAATTGAAAATGATGAATATGTGCCCATTATTTACTTTGGAGATAAACATGGACAGGCTGAAGATCTTGAAAAAATTCTTCGCAAAGTAAAGGTTGCAGAACAAAAAAACCGTCCTTTGAGCATTGTTGGGCAAGGAGACATTTTTGCGGATAGCCCAAATAACAAACGGGTTTGGGAAATTTTAAAAGAGTTAAAACGAATTTCAAGTCGCTCTCCTTCCATCAAAATCGATTGGATTTTTGGCAATCACGAAGTTTGGATGGTTAGGTCTTTATTGCTCGATGATAAGGTGACTCGTGAGTATTGGATGAAATGGGTCGGCCAAAAAATGATGGATCAATTAGGAGGCGAAGAAAAAACTCAAGAATTGGCTTTGTGGCTGCTCGAAAACTCTAAGTTTTTTCATAAGGACGAAAGGGGTCTTTTCCATGTTCATGCTGGGATTCCACTCAGAAGAGGAAGGGCAAACCTTAAACAATTAGAAGCCTGGCAAAAAAACCTTGCAACCATACAAGCGAAATTGAAAAGCGATCCCAGTTATTTGAATCGTCAGAATAATCAGGAAAAAGTGAAAATGCTTTTTGAGGAAGCGACTCCTCTTTATTGGCTTTGGCCTCATGAATGGCTGCTTCAAATCATGGAGGATAAGAAAAATATAAAAAAACTCGCCAAATCGTTAAAAGATGTCTCCACAATAACACGGACAAAAAAACCTGGGCCTCATGCCCGAAAAGTGGAAGGGGAATTAAATGATAAGCCTTGGTGGATGCGTCATTGGATTGCTTTGACTGAATTTCAAAGGGCGGCATTTGAAAGTGCGAAACTGAAAAGGCCTGGCTCTCAAATCGACAAAGTCCAACTGGATCAAATGCTTCAAGATATTGATGCTTATGGCATTGTGCTTGGCCATGCCCATACGCAAGAGGTCGTGAATTTAGACGGGCGTATTTTTTTGATCGCTGTCGAGGAACCGGGCGCCGGTGATCCGGGGCATTTAGTTTTTGATCGAAAAGGTATTGCTTTTCATTCAATAAAACGCAAAAAAGAAATACTTCTCACAAAAACTCAAATCTTGACCGGGCTTCGTGAGGAATTATCACGTTTGCAAAAACTTCTTTCCCGCTCAGAAACTCGTCATGAGTTTCAAAGAGCTGTGCCTGAAACATTAGTTTCAGGCCGTTCCGAAATGCGATTGGATGAAGATAAGTTTGTGTCATTAATCAAACAAGCGATGGCAAAAAAAGGAGAAGAGGGAAGCATTCCGGTCCTTTGGTTTGTGAAGGGGGAGGAAGAACACGGCGTTTACATCAATCAAAAATTTGCGGAAGAACATCGGCAAGAATTTTTGGAAGGAGTTCGAGAGTTAAACCGGTTTTATAAGGCCAAATTAGGCATGCCGCTGAACGGGATGATTTCTTATGTGCTTCTGGGCGAGTTTCCGGAATTTTATTTGGAGCAGGCTTACACCATGGTGCTAATGGCTGTCGGGCATGTCTTGGGTTTCTGGAAAATTTATCCGGATTGGAATGCCGGAGAAAAACTTTCGGAAGACCAATGGGATAATTCTAAAACACGGCTTCCCTATATTCACAAAATCAATACTCCGCTTATCGATTCACCCCCAGTTCCGAGCCATCCCCCCCTTGAGCGAATTATCGAGTTGGCAGAACGAAATGGCAAAAAGGCCTTTGAAAAAATGGTTTTGTTAAAGGAGTTTCTTAAAGGAGATTTTGGAACGGTCCGGTTCAGCGTTTGGGACCCTAAGTTTATATTGAGTCCGGTCGCACATCCCGCCGTTTTATCTTTAGAACCGGGAAAACAGACAAAATATATTCAAGAACTGCAGCTTGAAATTACTCTGCTTGAAATAAAAGACGGCCGCGTGAAACTTTTGGTCAAAAGTTTCGAAAATCGCAATAAATTTGTCTGGGACAAAATGATCGAAAATATTTTTAGTTTTCAAAATAATTATCCCGATGACCCTGTTTTGGAAATACGCTTGGCTCAAGGTGATTTCAAAGTGACGTGGGATGTGGAAAGAAACGGAAGCCAGGAAGAATTATCCTTGCCCATTTTGTTGGAAGACGAAACTTCTCTTACGGAGGAACGCCAGGAGGAATTTTTTTCTTATATCGAGGAACAAGCAAAGCTTAGAGAAGGAAATATTCCTTTTAAGGTAGGATTTGACGAAAAGTCTTTTGAGGTTCAAATCACGAAAAACGCTGATCCCTCGAAAATTACATCCATAAGGCTCATTATTAGGTCTGAAGCAAGGGTGAAAAATAGTAAAAATACGGCGTATGAAATGATGATCAAAGAATTTGATCTGGCTCGTGTCTCAGCGCTCTTTCTTCCGGAAACGGATATGCAGGCTTTTCGAGCTGAGATAATTGCCCAAGGCTCAAAACGTTTTATCGGAGCCAAGGGGGTTGACCTTGGTATGAGCGATCCTTTTTCTTTCGGGTCCAGCCAAGGATGGCAAATTTCCACGGAAAAACCTTTCGATGGAAATACACGGTTTAAATTGCATCACCCGTCCCACGGAAATGGCCGGGATTTTTTGGCCTGGGGGATTGTGAGAAAACAAAGCGATGATCAGAGTATCCTTACCGGGCTGAGGTCAGAACTTCCGGCCGATGTGGGACGTGCCATGTCTCAAATTTCGGATTTGGGCCATGGAGAAATTGTTAAAGCCCTGCTCGATCTTCTTTCTAAACCTGAAAAGACAAAATCTTACGTGCTTTCGAAAGGATATCAGACCTTGGCGAAATTTTTCTCCGACCTTACGGAACGCGAAAAAGAGGAAGTCAGCACCCGCCTTCTGAAAGCATTTCCCCGTCATGAGGCTTCAAAAAAAGAACTGATGATCGCATTGCTTAATTTCGGAAATCGCATGAAAGATGAAGGGCTTCGCAAACAAATAGCGTTTGCTTTAAGTGACGGCATAAAACCCCATTTGAAGGATTTGAGAAATAAAAAATCGAAAATCGGCTCGGAATTGGCGAAGCTTCTTTTAGGTATCAACGATAAAGAATTTAAAGCGAGATGGATAAGAGGGATTTTGCCCTTATGGATGACAGAGCCGCAAGAAGAGAAAGAAGCGCTTTCGAATTTTCTTAGTAATTGTTTGTTTTTTCACACGATCGATCCTGAAGATATTGCCAATGCCGTGAAATTATTTCCGGCCGGAATCGTTCCGGATGTTATCCGGGAAATGAAAGAATTATTGACATCAATTTCCATCAATCCGGTACTTCGCCAAACATTGGAAGACATGTTGTTTGAAATCGTGGAAGACCCCAGCTATGACCCGGAGTTTCAGATAGCGGCGGGACCCAAACCTTTTGAACATCGCGTCAGGATGGTGCCTTATTTGGTTACCCGTTTGCTGGATGGCGTCGGGCCGGGAGCCAGTGTCATGGCCCTTTATTTAAGTCAGGAAGAAAACGAATGGCTTGCCGAAAGGAACCTCGACAGGCATTACGGGCATGTTTTTGACGCTTTTGCCTATGTCCGGTTTTATGTTCGGGGTGGCACGCTTGTGGTCGGTGAAATTCAAAGTGACGATTACCGGCATTATCACAAACATCCGGAGGCCCATGAACGTTACCGCGATTGGTGGAATGTCCTTAACCGTTATCTTGAAATTTACGCGTCCGCCCGCGGGCTTCGAAGAATTATTTATCCGGAGCCAGAACTCGTCAGCCGGCGTTGGAATACCCGAATCTTTGCTTTTCAGGTCAATCAATTCCTTTTGAAGCTTAAGCATTTTCCTCTGCTTCTCTATTTATTTCGTAGGATCCAGCGGATTTTGGGCCAGATCTTCCTTTTTTTAGAATTTCTCGACCGCTGGCATCTTCTTCCGTTTGGATGGCTGCTTCGAAAAATTAAAATAGACCGGCCGCCGACTAAAGAATTAGTAAGAGTGCTCTATGCCCAAAATCCGGAGCAATCGGGTTATAAGCTTGAAACGTTTCCCGTCCCGATAAATTGGGAATACGGACTTCGGATGACCCGGGGACGTGTCCGCTATTTGGAACCGGATGGAGATTTGGGAAAATTCGACAAACAAATGGAGCTCAGGGACGGCTCCTTTGAGAAAATCTTCCATAAGATTATTTCACGGACGGTATTGTTTCAGCTGGAATTGAAAAATAATTTGACGGTTTTGAATTTGGCCTCGTTTCCCAAAGAGCTGCGCGCTACCTTTGCCCATATGCTAACGCAGGTCATAGGGCACGAAGCAAACAATCTAATGCTTTTTTTCATGGACCCGGCGTATGTCCTCAAGGTTGCCCGGGACAATCATAAAACGGCGGATGAATTTATAAAATGGCTTGAAACGGGATCGGACCAACGCCATCCGGATGATTATTTGAATGATTGGATGATGGCGTTAGAAAAAGTGATTGCCAGAAGAAAAGAAAGTGTCAGGGATCTCATCAAAGAGGGCGCTTCGGATTCCGAAATTAGCTCGGCCGTCACTTCGTGGATGGAGGGCGAACAGCAGTATGCGGATTTAGAAAAAATAAGACAGCTTGAGATCAATGTCAAATTGGATTTGTTTCGTTTGGGTTTTAGCCATATGGGAGCGTTCGCGTCTAAATTTGTAGAAAAAATCAAACCGCTTATCCATGAGGCGTTCCGTCATTCACCTTCGGGCCGCTCCGAAGCTCGTCAAGAGCTTCAAAGAGCTGTGCCCGAAACATCGGTTTCGGGCCGCTCCGAAGCGCGGATTGATTTGCAACCCGATGAAAATTTTCACCGGGCTTACCGAGATCCTGAATATCTCAAAGATCATCGAACCGGTCTGAAGAATTTTATCAATTGGGAGTTTTTGGGAGATCCTCATTTCCGAGGATGGAAACAAGGTTTGGAGGGAATTTATCCGGGAGACAGGCAAAAACAAGAAAGCGTGATTGGAGAAATTAATCTTCAAAGGTATCATGCTCCGCGCGATCTTTTTATTCCCGCTATGGCGGTGGAGCGTTTCGAAGATCGTCAAAAGGCTTATTACGACGATATTGCTTTTCGTTTTGGCGACGGGGGGTTGGTCCCCAAACCCATGATGATGGTCCTCATGCTTGCTGCTTTGGATTTGAATCCGAATAAAATCATGCTTCACCTCGATGCGCGCAGTCCTGATGAACTCGCGGTAAGCAATTATTTGGTCAAACATGCCGTTGCCGTGATGCCTAACCGGGCCCTTGCTGAGTATGCCAAAAGAAGTCTCGAAAAAAATGGCCGCAAAAATATAAAAATCACAACCGGTGAAACGAAAGAATATCTCAACGGGGACCCTTACGATGCTGTGGCGATTTGGAATCCCATTGCCAATGTTCCGCAAGAACTGTTGGACCGGCTCCCGCAGGATGGAAGAATGGTTGTTCCGTTTGGAAACGTGGACCAATACGTCGTTCGATTGGGAATCAAAAAAGATGGGAAAATAAAATGGACAGATCTTCTCGATAGCCGTCAAGCCGGGTTTTTGAAAGAGGCTTTCAATCCCCGCTCCGAAGCTCGTACCAACACCGATGTGTTGGTACCGCTAGACATTTCTGAAACTCGAAGTTTCAGAAAGCGTCAAGAGCTTCAAAGAGCTGTGCCCGAAACATCGGTTTCGGGCCGCTCCGAAGCACGGATGGAGGAAACAGTGATTTTTCCGGCCGTTCAGATAGAAAATTGGCGGACGGAAAATAATCCTGATTACTTAAGAATGTTGGAAATACAAAATACTCGATATATGGTCCCTGATCTTACTACTTTGTTGTACGCTAACGTAAAGCAGGGTCCTGCAATGGATTTTATAGAAATGGATCTAAAACTTTTGATTTTGTATTTGGCTTCCGAGACACCGATAGATTTTGATCAGTGGCAGGTTGGAAATAGGGTGACTTTTGAGTTTGATGGCGAACGCGAATCTATCTATGTCACTCCGGAAATGTTCGGTAGTTTTATCAAACCGCTTTTGGGGCATCTCCAAGATCACGACCGTCAGATCAATCTTAATGCTTATCTTTATCACGCACTTTGGCAATTGAGAAAGTGGGCAACACACCCTTGGTTTACCGACGATCTTTATCAAAAAATAGTCCCGAGGGTTACCAATCTCCATCCGAGGACACTCCTCAATTTTCCGCCTTTGGATTTAGAGGACTCTGAAGTCCGCTCCGAAACGCGAAGTCTTACTGCCGAAATAGATGTCGATTTGACCCTTCACGGCGATGGCTTGATTATTTCGCTTGGGACCATTAAAGAAAGTTGGGACACGAATTTTCCTGAAGGAAGCTACGCGGCGGTGATTTTCGATGAGAATGCCGCTACGGAACGGAAAGGCGCGATTAGATTTTATGGGAATGCTCCTCAAATTAAAGAGCAATTAAGTCTGGGGCAGCCTTTGACGCTTTCCGCTGCTTATGCTCAATCTGGTCCATCGAAAAAAGGATATGTCCGGCGCGCTTACCGCCAATTGCTGCTTTCACCTCAGATTAATAAAATTATTTCACCTTACGAAGAAATCGTCGGCCTGAGTTTTGAAGGGGCCGCGATGCATCATTGGCTGAATAGACAACGAGACCTTTCCGTCACTTTCAATGGTAAAAAAGAAAAATCGAAATATTACTTTAATCTGCTGGGCATGCAGGTAAAAAATTTCATTTTGGTGGGTATTCTTAAAATCATCGAAATGGCGATTAGCTTGTTTGTCCGCGTCACTTTAGTCCGCCCTTATCTTCCGTCTCACTGGCATACCGCGAAAATCGAATTGTCCGCAAAACCTAAAACGGATTTGGCCCGGTGGATTCACAGGGCGGGGGAGTTGGCCGGTCAGGACAAAATAGGATCAAAGGAATTAGAAAAGATAATCAGGTCCGTCCCGCGCGTTCTAAAGCGCGATGAAACAAAATGGCTGAGATACATTTTGCGCGAATTGACCACCTACATGAACGACCGTGACGTCGTGTCGTACAAAGAAGGCAATAGTATTTCCGAAGAAGATCAGTCATGGATACGGCTTTTTATCGCTTTAGGGGTGGCTGTGCTCGCAAATCCGTCGGCTCCTGTCGAAGAACTTCGCAAATTGGATCAAGTGATTGAGAAATTCAATCAGCGTTATCCTCAAAAGGCTTGGAGTTTTTCTCTCACTATTTTCATGCAGCTTGCCTTAAATGATTTGGCCACGGAAGATCTCATGCCGGTTTTTCGGCGGCTTGCGGGCAATGGAACACGCCTGCCGGGAGAATACAAATACCGGATGGCGGCATTTACCTTATTTTTATTAGGCATGCATGTCAGGTCCATCACCACAGCCAACAAAGAGCCTGAAACAGATTTTAACCCCAAGCGCAGTTTTGGTTTGGCGGTACGGACCATTGAATCGGAAAAAAAATCGGAAAAGTGGGGCGATGATGTTCCTCGCGCGCTGCGGGAAGAATTGCTCATAAATTTAAAAGTCGGCTTAGTTCATTTTGTTTTGGGCTCCTCTCCTTATTGGGATCTTGAATCAAATGTGATGCGTAAATATCCCTTAGGCCGCACCATTCTTCATCCGGAAGATATTCCCAAATTCATTCCTTTACAGGAATTAATATTTCCCCACCGCGCGCTTTTAAAAAATGTCATTAACGAGATCAAACAGAAAAGCATGGATGCCGGTGTTTCTTTCGCGGGAACAACCGTGTCTTGGATTACCCGGTGGTTCCTCAAAATTCATCAACAAGGGGAAAAACCGCCTTATCCTTGGGACCGCATTCTGCTTAACCCTTTTCCTTCAGAGCACGTGCCCTGGTTCGTCTATTTTTTTGCCGAAGAATACATTGAGCAAGAACGTATTTTGCAAGATCTTACCGATGCCGGCTTGACAAAACAAATGTATGAAGATTTGCTCGAACGTTTAGACGCTTTTAAAGCCGTCAAACGCTCTGAAGCGCGAACGATATCCGAGAGCTCATTTAATTCCGACGATGAACGTTTGTTCCGGGTCCTGGGGCTCTCCGAGCAAGAAGTCAGAAATCCTTTAGAATCTCTTCTTACCAAAAAAATCGTTCAACGTCTTTCAGAAAATTATGCTTGGGTTCGTCTGGCGGAAAAATTTGTCGAAAAATATCATCATCCGGCGTTATCTTCCAATAAGCCTTTCGAAATATGGGTGGAAATCATTCAGCGGGCTTTACGGGAGCCAAAGGTTATTGATTTTATTCTTCATTCGCGGCGTGCCGTTATGACGGCGCCCCGTGCCTTGATATTGGGAAATAATCTGCGTACAAGTGATAGTACAATCGCCCACGCCCAAAGGCTTTTAGGTCGTATGCTTCCTTGGGATGTGAGGACTATAGTGGGAAAAACCCTCAAAGAAACATACGCTAGAGTTTGGATGCATGCCGCAAGTGATCCTGTCTCGATAGAAAACGCCGTTCGTGAGCCCGTGTCAGAACGATTTCAAGCCCTCTATAAATTCAACGAAAGAGAAGGGCTTCCTCTTACTTTGACGGATGAAGAAATTCCCAAAGATGAACATGCAATTAGCGGCCAAATGCACGCGCTTTCCTTGGAAACTATTTTAGCAAGGGACATGGCTCAATGGATTTTAGAAACACGGCCTGATATTGTCGAAAATTTTGCCCAGCCAATAAAAGATTTTCATTTTGAATTCGATGGCAATAAAGTTTACGAAGCTCATATCGATTTGAAAACAACCGAAACTTCTACGATATTGAACGCAGATTTAATGCTGATTTCCTCTGATTTCATGCCGAGAGATAATTTTACTTTTCGGGGCCAATTTCAAGATGTTTTAGGACAGCAGTTACTTCGCTATATTCAAGCCAATGTCGTGACATTGTCTATTTATAATGAAGTTGCAGCGGAATTATCAAATCCTAAGAGCCGGTTATTTCAGGATGTTCAAAATGCCTTTTCGTCAAGAATCAAAAAATCCAATGAGCTTGCTGTTTTCATCCAAGATGGTGTCTGGGATTTTGCGTATGAGCACATTGGCTTGAAAGCGCTGGTTGAAAAATTAGCAGAGAAAATCAAGGCTTTTGGATTAAGGATCGCTTCCGACGGCTATGTGGATTTAGGCAGCCTAAGAGTTAATCCCGAAGATTTTATTTTTGGCAGTGTAGGAAATGCGGTGAATGACTTGATTCGCTCCGGCCAGGCGTCCCACGTCACGGCCAAGTTTGCGCAAGCGATTTTACAGGCCGTGCAAAATCCATCCGCACCTAGCTCCAGCCGTTTGGCGCAAAGAATCGTGGATGATGCATTTTCTTATTTTCAGAAGGAATTAATCCGAGAAGGTTTTAATCGCGATAAGCGAATCATTACGCGTCCGCCTTATCGTTTCCGGCAGGATGATAAAAATCCTTATCCGATTCCTTATCGTTTCGCCCATCCTCTAAGCGCTTCTCATTTTTCCCGCTCCGGAGCTCATCAAGAGCTTCGAAGAGCTGTGCCCGAAACATCGGTTTTGGGCCGCTCCGAAGCGCGGATGACGACCAAGATGCAATCTTCTGCAATATTAACAGCTAGCTACCGCGAAGAGATGGAACAGATGGGGTTGCTTTCAGACGAAAACTTGTTGGATTATCAAGAGCAACTAGAAGCTTTCATCGATCAACAATCTGAAAATATCGACGAGCAAGGGGATGGGCTGATTTTTAAAAAATTTCTTCCATCGCTGAAGGTTGTTGTTTCGGTTCTTTTGCTAATTGCGTTGGCCAATCTTCAATTCAACAAAAATCCAGCACTAAAATTCTGGGTTGCCATTTTGGATTTAATAGCGATAGTCCTAAGCCCGACACTAGTCTTGATTTTGACTCATCGAAACTTAATTAAGGGACGTCAATATTTAAAGGATGCCCGGACTTCTCATCAAATCGTTATGTATGAATTAGAGAAAAGAGGTTTGCGTTCCGAAGCGAGGATAAGCGATGAGGATAAAACGGATCCAAGAGGGATGATACCGTCGAGAAGTTTTCTTGAGGCGTTGGGATTGAAAGAGCCAAAATCCCTTTCGCGAATTTTGCAAAGTCATCCTGACGAACTTATCGAAAGAATCACCAGCGCATTAAAAAATAATTCTGATTTGATTCTATGGGCGCAAGAATACGTCCAAAGCCATTTTAAAGGCATGAGTTTGAGTGAGAGCGTTGCCCAAATTTCATTAAACAGGGTTCACCAGGAAGCGCTTGTGAATCCAGCCCGGGTTTTGGCGATTTTTTTAAGCCACGCGCTAGTACTTTTAAGCCGGCGGGGATTTTTAAAACGTTCTACTTTGATGGCGACAAATCTTGCTTTAAAAAGACCGGATGCGAGTCTTCTGGCGGATATTTTTAAAAAAGGCCGTCAGGCATTTCCGCAAAACCGGCTAATTGCCAAAAAAATCGAACCGCTTAGTTGGCTTACTTTTAACAGTCATCTGAAAGATGAGATACAACAGGAATTTAAACGCCGGCTCATCGATTTCGAAAAAACCGGGCTCATCCGTCAACGCTTTTTCTCATCCTCAGACCGGTGGAAAGCAGTTCAAAAGGATGAAGACCTTCACGGTCTTTATTTTCTTCCCGCCCGGCGATTAACCCTTCAAGAGGACCGGATTATCGGATATGAGCTTGGAGATGTTGACGGATCCGAACCTCAATTTCATCGATTTAGACGTTTGATTTCACTGACGGACGCCCAGGCGCGGGAAAAAATCCAGAACGGCGAGCCTTCTTGGGCGTCATTTTATGCCAAGCGCGTTTTAGAAGCCCCCATGACCGAGCAAAGATTGTTTTGGGCCCAAAACGATTTTATCGATGAAGAAATTCGCCGTGCCGTTCAGCCGGCCTATTTAAAAATGGCAGAGCCTTTTATTAAATCCAATTTGCAATACTATCAATCCATTCACGCCTTGCCGGAGCGTGATTTTCAAGCCTTGCTTAAAAATTATAGCAGGGAAGAGAATTTTTCCGATTGGGGAAATCCGCAAAGTCATATTAATCCTCAGAATGTTCGCCAGAAAGCGATTAGGCATATCCAAGCACGGCAAACGGGACAAGATAGACGGATTGCCAAAATCGAAAAACGTCTTGCTGAATTGATGTCGGGTATGAACTTTGACGGTATTTCCGGAGACGCTTCGGAAATACCAATTTTGGAAGCAAGACTAGAAGCGATGCAAAAAAGGGCAGGTCGTTTGCGTGGGGCGCTCATGAGTCTCGAAACCGAGTTAAATATGAAAGAATTAAAACGCCAAGCCGTAGAATGGTTTTTTAAAAAATTCCTTTTTCCTTCCGTTCTTCTTATTGCGTCTCATCGAATAACCCATTCCCGCTCCGAAGCTCATCAAGAGCTTCGAAGAGCTGTGCCCGAAACATCGGTTTTGGGCCGCTCCGAAGCACGGGGCCCTGGATCCGATGAAAAATTGACCCCGGAAGATAAGGAGCGATTGATTCGTCTGTTGATGTCCAGAACAAAAATCACAGATGACCCTGAAGATATACGCAGGGATTTAGACGGTTTATTGGGAAGAAAGTATCAACAGGAAAGAGATGAGATCGTCAGAAAAGTAAACGAAAAGTGGCGGATCGCGGACCGGGTTTTATTGGTCCTTAATACACTTTTGCAGTTTCTGAAAAATTCAGAATTTAAAGATTTGGTCCGTGAAGAACAATGGGCGCCGGTCATAGAAGATGCCCGGAAAGCTGATTATAAGGGGATAGCAACTATGGTGCAGGATATTGATGGAGAAATTTCCCAACGTCAATTAAAAGACGGTCAACAGGATCCTGCCGATGAAAAGGCTGACGACAAGTGGGGACCCAACATGCGGTACTTATTAGCACTGGTCCGCTCCGAAGTGCGAGCAGTGTCTCTAGCCGAGCGGCTTCAAAATGCTGAAGCGCGCCGCCGCAGAGTTCAAGATGCCCATAATGCAATACCGCCGGGCAAGCAACCTTCTCTTACAGAGTTTGCCGCATCGTTAACTATAGGCAGGAGGATTGCTTATAGAGATTTAGTAAAACTTGGGCTTTTAGATTCGGGTAAGATTAAAATCGAAAAGCATCTCATGGGCGAACCGCTTAAAACCCGTCGTCAAAAGGTGAAAGAGGCACATGATGCAATACCTGCAGGCCAGACAGCTACTGTTGCAGATATTGTTTCCTTCCTTGACGATCTTTCGGTGAATGGAGATACGGTATATCACGATCTTAAAGCGCTTGATCTTCTTGGTTCAGACAAACTTAACCTAAAAAAACTAATTCAGCCTTCTCCTGAAGAGATTGAAGCCCGCCGAAAAAAAGTGAAAGAAGCACATGACAAAATTCCCGAAAGTCAAGCGCTTACAATTCCAAAACTTGCTGATTTCTTAAAACTTACTTACATGGTTGTTTATTATGATCTCAAAAAAATGGGCCTTCTTGAATCATCTAAAATAAAATTGGCGCTTCGCGGTAATGCGCTTGAAACCCGGCGTCAGAAAGTAAAAGCCGCTCATGATGCAATACCGCCGGGAGGGCAGCCTTCCCTTAAAAAGTTTGCCGTCCCTCTAAGGATTCCTTACAGGATTGTTTATAAAGATCTCAGGGCGCTCGGGCTTCTTCATTCAAGGAAGATAAAAATCCGAAAAGCTCTTGATGATGCTGCGATTGAAGCTCGACGACAAAAAACAAAAGATACCCTTGAGGCTATCTCGCCAGGTCAAACCATTACCGTTGGGGAGCTTGTTTCTGTCTTAGGGCTTCCATCCTATATTATTTATTCTGATATCAAAGCCTTAGGTCTTCTTGAATCCGAGAAACTTGATTTGAAGGAAATAAATCAACCCACGGCCGCTGTGCTTCAATCGCGGCGCCAAAGAGTCCAAGTTGCTTACGACCTTATCCCTGCAGATAAGACAGCAACCATCGCGGATCTTGCCGCTGATTTGAAGCTTTCCTGGGATGTTGTTTACTATGATTTGATCGCGCTTGGTCTGATTGAGTTGGGTAAAATTAAATCAGAAACAGAAGTTCGACAGCGGATTGTGCAGGCTTCGCATGATGCTATCCCTGACGGGGAAAAAATAACCATTTCGAATTTTGCTGCTTTCGTAGGGATTTCTTATATGGAAGCTTACTACGATCTCAAATCACTTGGTCTTCTTCGTTCGAAAAAACTGGATATAGCGGGGCATGGAGGCAAATCCTATCGGAGTTTGGCTTCGTTTGAACAGCAAGTTAATGCCATAGAGCTGCTTCCCGAAGACGGAGCGGCTTTATTAGAACTTGCCGAGAAAGCTTTATCTGATGATGATTTCCGTTTTTTCGTAGAAGATTTGGGCACAGAAGAACTGATCGAGGTGACCGCCGAAAATAATGGTTTGTCCGTGTCGGAGCTCATAGAAAAAAGAACGCGTATTTTGACCACGCTTGAACATTATGCCCGCTCCGAAGTGCGCTCTCATAAATTTTTCCATCGGTTCGAAGTGCGGAATATAGACACAAAAAAAACCGACCGGCTGAATGATCAGCCGATCGGTTTGTCCTATAGCTCTGATTCTATCTCCCGCGAAAGCGATAAAAACTTAACACAGAGCTTATCCCATGTCAATAAAGGCGATCGGAAGTCTCCGGCCGGAGACATTCCGATTGACACGCCCCTATCGGGATTCGAACCCGAACCGCATCTTTCGCAGGAGATGCACTCTATCCCTTTGAGCTATAGGGGCGCTCGAGTACATGATAGTAATAAATTTCATATAAGTCAATTAAATTATTATATAAAAATAATAAATTTGACTCTTTTAAGCCTGCCGGGAGGAGATGTGAAGGATGCGGCAGAGGCGACTGAAAAAGGAGTTCGGGAATTGGGTGTCGATGTGTTGCTTGAAAGGATTGCGCTAGAGGCCAAGCCGGTATTGAATGCTTATGCCTCGAGTTCAGAACTGGAACGGTTAATGTTAAGCAGCGGTTTATCCTTGGATGAAATTGAACAAAAGCTAAAACAAATTTTCGAAAGACAAATTGAACGTTTCCTTCAATCCGAGCAAACACCGGAGCGATTGGCGGCGGTGATTTATTGGACCCCGGAGCTTGCGCAAAATGATTATTTGATCCGTTATCTTCAGGCATTGCAGCAAAAGTTTGAAAAAGATTCTTCGCGCTGGAAAATTTATTTGATTGTGCCAAAAGAACAACAACAAGAATTCGCCCCCTACGCAACCACCCTGGCCAAATATCACTTCGGGTCAAACGTTCGCTTTTTAATCGAAGGAAGCCCCTTAAGCCGGAGTGAAATCAGAAATCATTTGAACCGGAAAATTTTCAAAGATCCGGATTTCGGCCCTCATTCCAGCTTTTTCTTTGCTCCTGAAACATGGAACAATTTATTTACCGGACAGCGGAATCGAACCGTGGAAACGAAAACGATATTGGGAGGTGCTTTGCTTCTTTTGCCGCTTTCCAATTATTTCGCCACTCGATCTGAGATTCGAGCGGATTTACTTCGAGAAGCCGCCGGAATCTATGGGCCGGCTTTAAGCTTTTCACGCTTTGGTAGTGTTGTGATCGGAAAAAATATTTTGCAGATTTTATTTGATCAAAATAGATTTGTCTCTACCTTCGCTTAGTTGCAACTGGTACCCCTTCCGCAGGTACAGGGTTCAGCTGTTTAGATGACATTTCCCGAGCTTCCTTTTATAATACCCGGCCATGACTCCTTCAACCGCCCTCGCTAAAAAAGAAACCCAAACACTCGCGAACTATTCCGTTTTGCTCCGGCGTGTCCGTGAAACCATCGCTGCCGGCAAAGTCCGTGCCCAAAAGGCCGTCGAAGCCGAATTCGTACGAACCAAATGGGAAACTGGAAAACTTATTCACGAACATATCCTTCTTAATCAGGACCGCGCGAAATATGGGGAACAGGTGATCAAAAAACTTTCGAAAGATATTGGAACGAGTGATAGAGAACTCCGATATCTATTGGAATTTGCAAGGACTTACCCAATTTGGCAGACGTCTGCCAAATTAAACTGGGGACAAATTCAAGCGCTTCTTGCAATCAATGACGGTGATCAACGGGAAATTCTTGCTACTCAAGCCCAAAAAGAAAACTGGTCTGTTAAGAAAGTTCGTGATGAAATCAGAAAACTCAAAGCCGCCAAAAAAATTACGGTTTCAAAAATGCCGTCCCCAAAACTTGCTGAAATCAAACCCGGCACACTTGGCGTTTACAACGTTCTAGAAATCGAAGGGAAGAAATTCCTCGATCTTGGGTTTTGCGTTTATCTTGAAATCAAAGGCAAAGGCCCTAAAATTACCAACCCTCCCATGTCGGCGCTTTATACTTATGAAGCAGAAGTCTTGGAGGTTTATGACGGTGATACCTTTCACGCCCTGATTCATCTTGGGTTTGGAATGTATTTCAAAGAACGTTTGAGGCTTCGCCGTCTCAACGCTCCCGAAATTGAAACTGCTGAAGGTGTTCAAGCCAAAAAAGTTTTGCAAAAAGCATTGAAGATCACAGCCCCGGAGGGGATTTCAAAATCCCCCCGGGCAGTAATTAGCACATCGGTGCTAATTAAGACCTCCAAAACTGACGACCAATACGGCCGCTACCGCGTCGACATCTGGGTGAACGGCCAAAACATCGACCAACAACTCCTCAATTCCGGTTTGTTTGAGTTGAGGGGGGATGTGTGACATTCTCCTTCCGGTTTGTGATATAATTCCCGGCTTATACAAAACAAAAAGGACAGGGATTGCGGTGAAAGAAGAAATTGATAGTCTGAATCATAAAATTCACGATCTCACGGAGAAGCTTCAAGAGATCAGGAGGTATCTTTGACCTCCCTACGCTTGAAAACGAAATAGAATCTCTCAATCAAAAAATGGCCCAAGCCGGTTTTTGGGACCGTCCTCAGGAATCCCAGGAAACCATCGAACGTCTTAAATCTCTCAAAAAAATCGTGGAGCCGTGGCAAAAGGCCATGAAAACCGCGTCCGATCTCGGCGAACTGTTGGGACTGTTGGATGAAAATCAGGCGGATTCCTTAAAGGAAATGCAGTCCGAGATGCGGCAGTTGGAACGCGATATCGAGACTTTGGAGTTTCAAAGACTTTTATCCGATCCTTTCGACAGTCATAACGCCATTGTCAGCATCAATGCCGGAGCGGGCGGAACGGAGTCTTGCGATTGGGCCGCCATGTTAATCCGTATGTATCACCGTTGGGCGGATCAACAGGGCTATAAAGTAGAGAGTGTTGATTTGATGCAGGGGGAAGAAGCCGGAATCAAAAGCGCAACCTTCATCGTCCAAGGGGCTTACGCTTACGGCTACCTCAAGGCGGAATCCGGAGTGCATCGTCTGGTAAGAATTTCTCCTTTTGATGCGAATAAAAGACGGCATACTTCTTTTGCCTCCGTGGATGTGATCGCGGAAGTGGACGATATTCCCGAAGTGGAAGTCAAAGACGCCGACATACGCATTGATGTTTACCGCGCGGGAGGAGCGGGCGGCCAGCATGTGAATAAAACTTCCAGTGCGGTACGTATTACTCACATTGCCACGGGCATTGTGGTGCAGTGCCAGAACGAGCGTTCGCAGTTTCAAAATAAACAGGTGGCCATGAAAATTTTGAAGGCCCGAATTTTCGAAAGATACCGCCAGGAAAATGAAGAAGCCCTTAAATCCAAATACGGGCCGAAAAAAGAAATTGCCTGGGGATCGCAAATCCGTTCTTATGTGTTTCATCCTTACAGCATGGTCAAGGACCACCGGACGAATGTGGAAACCTCCAATGTTCAGGGCGTGATGGACGGCGATTTGGATGAATTCATTCACGCCTATTTGAAAAAATATGTTGGCAGAAGCTAACACCGTCATCCTGAGCGAAGCGAAGGATCTAGATTCTTCGGCCTTCGGCCTCAGAATGACGAATACGGAGTTTAAATGATTCAATTTGCATTACAGAAAATATTCGGCACTCAAAATACGCGGACGCTGAATAAAATTTGGCCGATGGTCCATCAAGTCAATGCCTTTGAAGATGCCGTCTCCAAACTGACAGACGGCGAACTGCGGGCCAAAACAGAGGAGTTCAAAAAACGGCTGGCCGGCGGCGAAACCCTCGATCAAATTCTCCCGGAAGCCTTTGCGGTGGTCCGTGAAGCCTCCAAACGCACGGTCAAAATGCGCCATTTTGATGTTCAAATCCTGGGCGGCATTGTGCTTCATCAAGGCAAGATTTCCGAAATGTCGACGGGAGAAGGTAAGACTTTGGTGGCGACCCTTCCTATATATCTGAATGCCCTGGAGGGCAAAGGGGTTCATCTTGTGACCGTCAATGACTACTTGGCCCGCCGCGACCGGAATTGGATGGGGCCGATTTATGAATTCCTCGGCCTAACCGTGGGCGTGATTCAGCATGACATGCCTCATGATGCCCGGCAAGCGGCTTATCTAGCGGACATTACTTACGGGACTAATAATGAATACGGATTCGATTATTTGCGTGACAACATGGTGAATGCTCTCGGCCATCGTGTGCAGCGGCCGCTTCATTACTGTATTGTGGACGAAGTCGATTCTATTTTGATTGATGAAGCCCGTACCCCGCTTATTATTTCCGGACCGGCCGAAGAATCCACGGACAAATATTACAAAATCGACCGCATCATTCCGCGCTTGAAGCCCGAAGCCGATTATAAAATCGATGAAAAGGCCCACACCGTATCTTTGACCGAAGACGGGGTCAAACACTGCGAAGAACTTCTCGGCATTGACAATCTTTATGAGAACACGCAAATCGATTTAATCCATCATATTAATCAGGCCCTGCGTGCGCACGCCCTTTTCAAAAAAGATGAAGAGTATGTGGTCAAAGAAGGCAAGGTCATCATTGTCGATGAATTTACCGGCCGGTTGATGCCGGGGCGCCGGTTTTCAGACGGACTTCATCAGGCCCTTGAAGCCAAAGAAAATGTAAAAATTGAGCGTGAAAATCAAACTTTGGCCACCATCACCTTTCAAAATTATTTCCGCATGTATAAAAAACTCGGCGGCATGACGGGCACGGCAGCGACCGAGGCGGTGGAGTTCGAAAAAATTTACAAATTGGATGTGGTGGTTGTTCCCACCAATCGTACATGCGTTCGTGAAGATCATGCTGACTGCATTTACCGTACCGAGCGCGAAAAATTCAATGCAGTCGTTGAAGACATTCTGGAAGAACATAAAAAAGGCCGTCCGGTACTTGTGGGAACCGTCTCGATTGAGAAGTCCGAACGAGTCAGCCAAATGCTGGCGCGCAAAAATCTGCCTCATACGGTTCTCAATGCGAAATACCATGAAAAGGAAGCCGAGATTATTGCCCAGGCAGGACAAGAAGGGGCCATTACGATTGCTACCAACATGGCCGGCCGGGGAACGGACATTGTGCTTGGAAATAGTGTTGCCAATAAAGGCGGTTTGGCCGTGATCGGGACCGAGCGGCATGAAGCGCGGCGCATTGACAATCAGCTTCGTGGACGTTCCGGCCGTCAGGGAGATCCCGGTTCTAGCAAATTTTTCATCGCGCTGGAAGACGATTTGATGCGTATCTTTGGTTCCGACCGTATCTCCGGCATCATGCAAAAGCTCGGCATGCAGGAAGGGGAAGTGATTCAGCATCCTCTGGTTTCAAAATCCATTGAAACTGCCCAAAAACGCGTGGAAGGCCGCAACTTTGAAATCCGCAAACACTTGCTCGAATACGACGACGTCATGAACCGCCAGCGCGAAATTATTTACGGCGAGCGCGACCGTTTTCTCCGCGCGGAAAATGTGCGCGAACATATTTTCGAAATGATTGAAGATGGGGTGGAAGGATTACTCGGAACTTACATGCATCCGGATGTTAAGGAAGAAGATAAAGACCCTGCGGCATTGGCCCAAGCCCTTGCGCTAAAATTCGGCACGGATTTTATCGGAATCGTCAAAGAGAACGCGGATCATCTCGATTTTCTTCGCGAAGATATTTTGAAAAAAATCCGGGAACGTTTTGAAATCCGGGAACGGGAATTCGGGCCGGAACGCATGCGTTTTCTCGAAAGTTATATTCTCCTTCAGGTCATCGATTCCAAATGGAAGGATCATTTGCATAGTTTGGATGATTTGAAAGAAGGGATTGGACTGCGCGCTTACGGCCAAAGGGATCCTTTGATCGAATACAAAAAAGAGGCCTTTGATCTTTTCGGCGGCATGATTGATAGTATTAAAGAAGAAGGCGTGGAACTTTTATTCCGCGTTCAGACGGTGAAGGAAGAAATGGCCCAAGCGACTCTTGAAGTTTCAAAAGCACAGTTCCTTCATCCTGAGGCCCAGAAAATCACCGATGCTATTGGTCCCCGGGAATCCTCACTGCTTCATGAAGAAAGTCCGGCACAAACGCCCGAGCCGGCTCGCCGCGACCATGATAAAGTCGGCCGCAATGATCCTTGCCCTTGCGGCAGCGGTAAAAAGTATAAAAAATGCCATGGTATCAATGAGCCGTGAAAAGGCAGCAGATTTTTTCCGCGGCTCTTTCCGGTATTCTTCTCGCCCTTAGCTTCCCTAAATTTTCTTTTGGATTTTTGGCCTGGATTGCCCTCGTCCCGCTTCTTCGTTCACTCAAAACCGCCTCCAATGCCAAACAGGGGATCATCCTCGGTTTAATAACCGGGCTTATTTATTTTGGACTTTCTTTGCACTGGTTGATCTATGTTTCGACTTTCGGCTGGGTGTTCGTGGCCTTTTTAGAAACCTCGTTTCTCCTTATTTTTTGCTGGGCCGCATTTCGATTTTTGCGCCTTGAAAATTATTTGATTCAAGCTCTCGGCATTGCCCTCGCTTGGATGAGCGTCGAGATTTTCCGTTCCGAAATGCCGGTTTTTGGTTTTGGCTGGAATCTTATCGCTTATTCTCAATCCGATTATCTTTGGATGATTCAAGCCGCCAATACGGTGGGGGCTTACGGCCTCGGCTTTGTCATTGCATTCGTGAATGTCTGCCTGATGCAAATAGCAGCAGAAGGTACCAGGTACCTTTCGAAGAAAAGCCAAAAGGTACCTGGTACCATTTGGTTTTCACTTCGTTCGCTCGTAATGACAGGAATTGTTTTATTCTTACTCCTCGCACACGGCATTTATCATTTTCATCGTCACCCGCCGCCGGGTGGGGTGGCTCGGATTTCACTCATTCAGGGAAATATTCCGCAAAGTGTCAAATGGGCTCCCATGGCCAAAGAGCAAATCCTCAAAATTTATTCTAAATTGACCGAACTGGCTTCTTTCGAAGAACCGGATTTGATTATTTGGCCCGAGGCCGCGTTTCCGGGCTATTTCAATCATGATCTTGTCTCCGAAGAAATTTTAAATCTTGCCCAAAAAGCGGATGCCCCTTTGCTGATCGGGGCCTTGGCCCTCGAAGATGAAGACAGCGCTTACAACAGCGCTTATTTGATTAATCGTGAAGGAAAAATCGCGGACCGCTACGACAAACTTTTTCTCGTTCCTTTCGGCGAATACGTGCCGCTCAAACCAATTTTGGGCTGGCTGGACCCCATTGCCGAAACTTTGGGCATCAGTGATTTC
Organism: Candidatus Omnitrophota bacterium; assembly: GCA_016196565.1. The sequence goes on from JACPXK010000034.1 coordinate 93,789, forward strand.
CGGGCGGGAAAATCGCCCCTGATTTTCAAATTGCAAAATGGGGAACTCCCGTTTTCGGTTTTGATTTGTTTTGAAGATATTTTTCCCAATCTTGCGCGCCGTCTGGCCGATGACGGAGCGCAATTCTTAAGTGTGATCACCAATGATGCCTGGTTTGGACCGACCGGCGCCCCTTATCAGCATTTGCAGGCCTCCGTTTTCCGGGCCGTGGAAGAGGGAATGCCGGTGGTGAGGGCGGCCAATACCGGGGTGTCGGCTTTCATTTCTTCAAAAGGAGAGGTGATGGATCGTGTGCGGGATCGTTCCGGAAAAGATATTTTTGCGACCGGCCACAAAACCCTTGGAATTCAAGTTTCCTCTCAGCCTACCCTTTACCGGCGCGGGGGATGGTTAATTCCTTATGCCGGCATTCTCGCCTTTGTTATAATGCTGATGATTTTTCCGCCATCAAAAAAGCAAAAGGTAACTGGTACCTTCTGATAATCTCCATGACTCAGACACCGGAAAAAATCAAAGGCTATGCCACGCAGGAAGGCACCGGCTCATATAAAGAACGTTTTTCGGGACAATTTGCCGAAGGGCATTTCCGTCAAAGAGAAGGTCTGTGGTTTTCTTCTCTGGGAATCGGCAGCTATTTAGGAGGAGCCGATGAGGCCACCGATCATGCTTACGAAGAGGCTTTAAAGGAAGCCATTGGCTCGGGAATCAATGTGGCTGATTCCGCAATCAATTACCGGCATCAGCGCAGTGAACGCAACTTTGGCCGGGCGCTTCGTCAGCTGATTCAAGAAAATAAAATCAAACGCGAAGAAATTATTTTATGCACCAAAGGAGGCTTCATCCCTTTTGATGAAGATGAACCCAAAAATCTTTCCGCCTATTTGAAATCCACTTATGTCGATACGGGACTCCTTCATGCCGGGGATGTGGCTCAAAGCTGTCATGCCATAACCCCGGTTTATTTGGAAGATCAACTTCAGCGCAGCCTTGATAATCTGGGAGTCGAAACCATCGATATTTATTATTTGCATAATCCGGAAACCCAGCTGGCGGATTTTGACCGCAAAATATTTTCAGAGCGGCTTCGCCTGGCTTTCGAATGGCTGGAAGAAAAAGTCCGGGAGGGGAAAATCAAAAGGTACGGAACCGCAACATGGCAGGGATACCGGGTTCCGTCGGAACAAAAAGAATATCTGGGGCTCGAAGAAATTTCACTTTTGGCGCGTGAAGCGGGCGGTCCGGGCCATCATTTTAAAGTGGTTCAGCTTCCTTTTAATCTCGCTATGCCGGAAGCCTGGATTTTCCCGAATCAGTCGTACGGCGCTAATCAAGTTTCTTTGCTTAACGTTGCCGAACGCTACGGCATTACGGTTATTGCCAGTGCTTCTTTGCTTCAAGCGCGGCTGGCAGGAAAATTACCGGAATTTTTCACCCGGCATTTTCCGGGTTTTAAACATTCCTCGCAATGTGCCCTTCAATTTGTCCGCTCGGTTCCGGGTGTTACCACTGCTTTGGTGGGGATGAAAAACAAAGCCCATATCAAAGAAAATCTCGACACAGTGAAATTCCCGCCGCTCAGTGAAGAAGAATTGGTGATGATTTTTCAGAAGGCTGAAGAATGATCTGTCAAGCCGCCCACTTAAGTTTTCTATTGGATTGGGCGCATTCCCGAAGATAAAGATTAATCAGCTTTTGATAGGGGATATCCATTTCCAAGGCCATCGATTTGAAATAATCGATAATGTCCTGGCCTAAACGGATTGTGACCTGCTTTTTTAACCGCTGGGCAAAAGAGTTTTTCCGCCCTTTTAATTTTGTGAAGCTATATTCTTTTCTCATTATTTTCTCCTCTTTTCATAGTAATCGCGCTCTTTTTGCGTTGCTTTCCTGGCCGAGATAATCCGAACGACAGAATCGGTCTTCGCCCTCCGAATGATCAGGGTCAAAAAACTCGACCGCATGCTCATCGAAGAAAACCGTCTGTGCTTCCTCAAAAGAAATACGATGTTTCTTCTGATTCAGCTTGTTCTTTCTCTCGTCCCATTCGAAGCGTATGTCGTCCATATTTACAATGTAAATATAACAGGATCTTCAGCCCGTTTCAAGAAGAGAAACCGCTCCTTTGAAAAGAAGGTGGTTTAACGTATAATCCTCAACATTAAAAGTTGCATAAGCAGTTAACGTCGCTTTCTTTGGGCACGTCTGTTTTCTGGGTTTGTATTAGGAGGAGATAAATGGTTCAGGCATTGGGAAAACTAAAAAAAATTGATTTGAGGGTTGTCTGGGAGCATGAAGCGCTTTCTTTTACTAAATGGTTGTCTCGAGAGGAAAATCTTGAATTGTTAGGCGAAGAGCTCGGGATCTCAATTAAACTTCTTAAAACCGAAGCCAATGTAGGCAGTTTTAATGTTGACATTTTGGCAGAAGAAGAAGGGTCCGATAGGAAAATCATTATTGAAAACCAGTTAGAAACAACAAATCATGATCATCTGGGAAAGTTGATTACTTATGCATCAGGCATAGATGCTGAAGTGATTATTTGGATTTTTAAAGAAATTCGGGAGGAACATCGCCGTGCCATTGATTGGCTTAATGAGCATACAGATGAAAGCATAGATTTTTTTGCAGTTAAAATGGAAGCATGGAAAATCGGCGATTCTTTGCCGGCACCCAAATTCCAAATAATCAGCAATCCGAATGATTGGGCAAAAATTGCTAAGGCTAAAACTGAAGAAAGCAGATTGACCGATACGAAGCTTTACCAGTTAGACTTATGGAATAATTTTAAGAAATATGCTTCCGAACACAATCTAAGTTTAAATCTGACAAAAACTTGGCCCCGGCATTGGTATAGTTTCAGTATAGGGAGTTCCGCATGCATTCTCTCATTGACGGTTAACACCAAATCAAAGGAACTTAGCTGCGAACTATACATCCCCGATGATAAGGAGTTTTTCGACTTTTTATTTGAAAAAAAAGATGAGATAGAAAAAATTTCTAATCTAAAGCTCGAATGGATGCGTCTTCCAGAGGACACAAAAGCTTCACGGATTAAAACTTCAAAAAAATTCGAGGTGATTGGAAATCCGGATTTCTCAAAATATAAAGAAGCTTTCGAATGGATGCGAGTTAATCTGGAGAATTTTAAAGAAATATTCAGCAAATATTTGTCATCTTATTGAAGGTAGGATAAATACTGAATTGGGGTCGGGTCAGGGGCATGTGTGAGTAACAGGCTATTTGAAAAAATCGTTGAGAAATTGCGCAGGGAAGCATTTCGAACTAAAAAAATCTGGCATCGTAAAAGCGCATGGAATGAGATGAAGATGATGGATGGCGGCAAGTTCGCTACGTCAGTGAATATCGAAAAAGCCGTCAATGTAATCGAAAAACAAATCAAATTATTTTGTGAAGACCCTTTTAAAAATGGCCGAGGGGGAGGAAAAGAATTTTGCTCCCTAAGAAAGATCATCACGAAGGCAAGCAAAGAAGAAGCCCGAATGGAAAGGGCATTAGTGATTTCGGTACCTGCTTTATACAATCGATTCAATTTTTTGTCAGGTTTGACGGCGAAAGAATATAACGGTCAGGCAAAGCACATGACCGTTGATTTGGTGAACGGGGACAAAAATTGCAGGGTGGTAAATTCTTTTATTGAATTAAAGGCGGGAAATAACACGAGTGAGAACCCGCTAAGTGCTCTTTGTGAAGTCGTTATGTATTTTTTGCTTTTCAAAAAAGTAAAGGAAAAGACAAAATTACCCATCGGGCAAGCAAAACAATTTAAGCTAGTCGTTTTAGCGCCGAAAGAATATTACCGGTATTTCGATGACGATCAAGATAGCGATATGCGTAAAAAGATTGCATCTTCAATGACAAAGTGTCTGGGAATTACCTGTGAATTTGAAAATTACCGTGATGCCTTGTCAAACGGGAAATAATTTATAGAAGCGATAACCCGCCGTCGGCGATGAGGGTTTGACCGCAAATCCAATTTGATTCCGGAGAGACTAAAAAGGCCACGACGCGCGCTAAGTCATCCGGCTCGCCCATACGTCCGGCCGGCGTTTTCCGGGCAATTTCTTTTTTTAGTTCTGCGAAATTAGGGTAAGAGCGAAGGGCATCCGTTTCGACGGCCCCGCCCGAAACACAGTTCACCCGTATTTTTTTCGGGGCAAGTTCAACCGCCAGGTATTTTACCAGGGTTTCAAGGGCAGCTTTTGAAATTCCGATTGCGCCGTAAGAGGGGAGAAAACGATGGGCTCCCAAACTGGAAATGGCAATGATATTTCCTTCTCCTTTTTTCTCCATGAACGGAACTGCTTTTTGAGTCAAAGTAAGCAAGGCCTTGGCGTTGATTTCCAAAGATAAATCCCATTGATTGGCTTTAAGCTGATAAACCGGTTTGAAAGCCCCCATGGCAGCGTTATGAATCAGGATATCAACGCCGCCTAATTCTTGGGCAGCATGTTGGATGAGTTCTTCGCAGGCTTTGGGATCGCCCACGTTAGCCTGAAAGGCTGTAGCTTTTACTCCGCAAGCGATGATTGATTGAACAGTTTGGCTGGCCGCCTCTTCATTGCGCACATAATTGACAACCACATTGCTTCCCATTTGCGCCAACCGCAGGGCAATGGCACGTCCGATACCGCGGGAAGCGCCCGTCACAACGGCTGTTTTATTTTGTAAAGGCTTATTCATGGGGCAAGAGCATAGACGGCCGGTCTATAAAAATCAAATAAAAAGTATTCCTTTCGGCCGATTCAGCCTTTGTGTTATAATTCCTTCGCTTAAAACCAGTCCTGAACACAGGATCCAGCATGAACATTCGAAATATCCAACGCCATTTGCTTGACGGCGTTGTGAGCCGTTTTCCAGGTCTTGGCCTTGATAAACGGGCAGAGTCCATGGTTCAGGTTTTTGAGAATGATTTACCTCAAAAAAGCCAAATCCTGGATGTCGGCGGAGGCTGGGGATTTTATGCGGCTCCTTTGGCGGAACGCGGGCATCAATTAACAATCCTTGATGTTGTCAAACCGGGAATTCAAAAAGCTCCGGTCATTCTTTACGGGGGAGAACGTTTCCCTTTTGAAGATAAAAGTTTTGATGTCAGTATTCTGGTGACGGTTCTGCATCATGTTCCGTTTCCGGAAAAAGTGATTGAAGAAGTGCGGCGCGTTACCCGGCACGCGGTTATTTTAGTGGAAGACCTTTACCATCATAGCCTTGGCCGATGGTGGACCGTGCTGAGGGATCAGCTTTTTAATTTCGAATTTTTCGGGCATCCCTGCAATTTTAAGAAAAGAGAAGAGTGGCTTTCGCTTTTTGAAAGCTCGGGTTTTTCTCTGAAGTCCGAAAAAAAAATTTATACCTGGCTTGCAGGATTGCGTATTTTAAACGGTGTTTTCATTTTTAAATTAAACCCTTCAACGTAAGGTATTGTCCCGAGTGAGCGTCGTATCCATTGATAAAATTTTGTGGGTGAAATCCGGTGAAGGCATTGCCGCCGCGGGCCATATCCCTCTCGAATCGGAATTCTTTCAAGACCATTTCCCTGATTTTCCCGTTCTTCCCGGAGTGCTCGCTCTGGAAATGCTCAAACAAACGGCCGAGGCCTATCTGGAAAAAACGAGTCCAGGATCCCAAACGCATTATTTTCTAAAACAAATTCATGCCACTCGTTTTTCCACCTACCTGAAACCGGGGGATGAGTGGGAAAGTCACTTAAAATTAATCGCTGAAGAGGGCAATCAAACCCGATGGTCTGCGGAGCTTCTCCATAAGGGGAAAATTGCTGTGTCGGCTCAGCTGACCATGGAAGGGAAAATTCCTATTTTGACTCAAGGAGGACAAATTTAAAATGCAACAAGAGATCGCTTCAAAAGTTCAAGAGGTGCTTTCCGCCGCACTCGGAGTTGACCGTCAGGAGGTTCGTCCCGACGCGGCTCTTTCGCGTGATTTGGGCGCAGAATCCATTGATTATATCGATATTATTTTCAGGTTAGAAAAGGCCTTCGACATCAAAATTCCAAGCGGCGATCTTTTTCCCGGCAATATCTTGAACGATGACCGCTTTGTTCAAAGCGGTGTGGTGACTCCTGCAGGGCTTGCTGAATTAAAGGCGAAAGTCCCGTATTTGAATATTGATGCTTTTGCGCGCGACCCTCAAGTCAGCAAGCTCAGTGATTTTTTTACGGTTCAAATGATTATTCAATATGTTCAGGATCGTTTGGCCAAAGAAGTGAAGGCCTGAGAGGCCGCCCAGGTTTTACGGATGCGCTGGCTTCTCCTTGACGAAGTGGTTACGATTGCGCGCAGCCGATTTGCCGAAACCCGCAGCCGCATTCCTCAAAGTCCGGTAAGCGCTGAACTCCTTCTGATGGAAATGATGGCCCAGACAGGGGCCCTTTTGCTTGGCGCCGAAAATGATTTTCAGGAAGATTTAATTTTCGCCAAGATCGACCGGGCCAATTTTTATTCCGGTTTTCCATCCGGTCAAAAAATCGAAATTCATGCGACCTCGGATCATTTGCGTCCCGAAGGGGCATGGTTTGACGCCGAGATTAAAGCTTCAAACGGAAAAGTGGCCGACGGACGGTTTTTTTTGGTCAATGTGGGGCGTTTTGTTCCGACGCAAACAAGACCTGCAACCTTTCATGAGAATTTCATGAATTATTTTAACATTCGCGAAAAGGTAAAATGAGTAAGCGGCGTGTTGCGATTACTGGATTAGGGCTGCTCACCCCCTGCGGCAGAGGATGGCAGCCTTATTGGCAGGACCTTTTGGACAGCCGTTCCAGCATCCGCCGGATTTCCAGTTTTCAGCTTAACGGTTTTCCCTCCAAATATGCCGGTGAAATTTTGGATTTTGATCCCGCCGTTTATATCAAGCAGCGCAAACTTTTAAAAGTGATGTCCCGCGATATTCAGTTTTCCGTTGGTGCCAGTCAGCTCGCCATTGAAGATGCCTTCCTTAAACTCGATCAAATTGACCGCAGCCGTTTTGGCATTTCGCTTGGCGTCGGCATTATCAATAATGATTTGGATGAAATCGGCGTCGGTATTCGCAGCGGTTTGGACGGCCAAGGCCAGTTTCAAATGGATAAATTCGGCCAAGACGGCATACGCGCCCTTTTTCCTTTATGGTTTTTAAAATATCTGCCCAACATGCCGGCCTGTCATATTTCCATTGCCCACGGTCTGCATGGCCCCAGCAACACCATCACCACCTCTTCGGCGGCCAGCACGCAAGCCATTGGCGAGGCCTTTTTAACCATTCAACGCGGCGACGCCGATTTGATGCTTGCCGGCGGAGCGGATTCGAAAATTAACGCCATGGGAATTTCACGTTTTCATATGCTTGGTCTTCTTTCTCAAAGCGGTTCGGCGGCGGCAGATTTTTCTTATTGTCCTTTTGACAAACGGCACGACGGTATGGTGCTGGGAGAAGGTTCCGGTTTGCTTGTGATTGAAGAGCTTGAGCACGCGCGCAAGCGTGGAGCCAAAATTTACGGGGAAATCGTGGGCTATGGGTCTTCTTCCGATTTTAATTATGATCCGCGTTCCATTGAGGATTTTAACGGTAAAAAATTGGCCATGACGCGCGCCCTTCATAACGCGGAAATGGAGCCGCGGGAAATCGACTTTTTGATGGCTAACGGAAGCGGCATTCCTTCGGAAGATATTCAGGAAGCGCGTGCGGTGGAATCGGTTTTTCAGGATGCCGTCCAAGATTTGAAAATTACAGCCACCAAACCCATTACCGGGCATCTTGTTTACGGAGCCGGAGGCGTTGAAATGGCCGGGGCACTTCTTGCTTTGGACCGGGGAATCATTCCCCCGATTGCCCATTTTGAATCTCCGGATCCCGAATGTGATCTGCCCTTTGTAAAATCCCGGCCTCAAAGCGAAGAACTCGATTCCTTTCTTTTTAATTCTTTCGGTTTCGGCGGACAAAACGCATCCCTGGCGGTAAGAAAGGCCCAGTCGTGACCCAAAAACGGCGTGTGGTCATTACCGGTATCGGAGCCGTAACGCCGCTAGGTCTTTCTGTAGCGGATACTTGGAAAGGGCTTTTGCGGGGACAATCCGGCATCGGTCCGATCACGATTTTTGACGCCAGCGAATTTCCTTCCCGGATTGCCGGGGAAGTCAAAGGCTTTGATTTTGAAAAATGGCGCCGTCGTGACCCTGCTTTGGATCATGCGGGACGCAGCACTTTTTTTGCCCTCAAAGCGGCCGATGAAGCTTGGAGGGATTCCCATTTGCGTCCTTTCAATATCAATTCCGAACGTTTCGGTATTTATTTTGGAGCGGGTGACAGCGGGATTGATTTCGGCTCTTTCGTCAAAACCGTTTCTTCTTCTTTAGGAAGCAACGGTTCTGTGGTGGACAAAGCTTTGTACCTCGAATCTTCCGCGCAAAATATGAATGCTTTGAGGGAATTGGAATCCCAGCCCTTCATGACCGTCACTCACATCGCCCGTTATTTTGATATTCGCGGGCCGGTTTGTAATTGCCTGACTGCTTGTGCGGCTTCAAGCCAAGCTATCGGGGAGGCCGCGGAATGGATCAAGACCGGCTATGCCGACGTTGTGATGTCCGGAGGATCTCATTCCATGATTTATCCTCTAGGGGTGGCAGGATTTAGTTTGCTGACCGCACTTTCCACTCAAAATGAAAATCCCCGTAAAGCCTCGCGCCCTTTTGATAAACATCGGGACGGTTTTGTGCTGGGTGAAGGCGCGGCGGTGGTGATTCTCGAAGAGTTGAATCATGCACTCAAACGCGGCGCTAAAATTCACGGGGAAGTAATCGGTTATGGATCGACAGCCGATGCTTTTCGTTTGACAGATATGGATCCGGAAGGCAAGGAAGCCCAGCGCGCTTTGGAAATTGCCATGCGAAAAGGCGGAATTACTCCCGAGGATGTGGACTATATCAATGCCCACGGAACGGCAACAAGCGTCAATGATTCGGTTGAAACCGTTGTGATCAAAAAAGTGATGGGCAAGCGCGCCTATTCCATTCCTGTCAGTTCCATCAAATCGATGGTGGGACATATGATCGCGGCAGCGGGGGCGCTGGAAGCCATCGTTTGTCTTCTTGCCATGCGTGATTCCTTGATTCCGCCCACGATTAATTATGAAGAACCCGATCCGGATTGTGATCTCGATTATGTGCCGAATGTACTGCGCGAATCCAGCGTCAAAGTCGCCCTTTCTAATTCTTTTGGTTTTGGCGGACAAAATATTTGTCTTGCCTTGAAAAAATTTTCAGAAAGCGAAATCCTGTGAGCGGAATGAAAGCGCTTTTTTTGACCGGAATTACGGGAACCCTGGGTAAAGAGATTATCCGAAAACTTTTAACCACAACCGAGGACCGTCTTTATTTACTTATCCGCCGTCAAAACCGGTTTTCGCATTGGGACCGTGTCCGGAAAATTTTGGCGGACATGGGGCTCGAAGTTTTTTTAGGAACGCGGGTTCAGGTGATAGAAGGCGATATTACGCTTCCCTCCTTTGGTTTAAAGTCCCATGATTTGGAAGTTTTACAGCGGGAAGTGACGGAATTTTATCATATTGCGGCGCTCACGGCTTTGAACGGGTCCGAGGCCGATTGTATGAAAATCAATTTGGGCGGAACGGAAGAGGCGTTAAAGCTGGCTTGGGAATTCCGTCAAAAAGGCCGGCTCAAAAGATTTTTTTATTTCAGCACGGCCTATGTTTCCGGCAGTTTGGAACGGTTTGTCGCGCCCGAAGATGGGCTTCCCAAGACGCCTAAGCATGCCAATTTTTACGAATCCAGCAAGTATCAGGCAGAAACAAAAGTCCGAGAAGCCATGAAGGCAGGACTTCCGGTGACCATTTTCCGTCCGAGCATTGTGGTGGGGCATTCCCAGACCGGCGAGGTTTCAGAATTCAATGTCATCTATCCTTTTTTGAAATTGTTTGTCCACGGTTTTTTATCCAAACTTCCTACCCGGCCGGAAAATTCTTTTAACATTGTCCCCATTGATTTTGTGGTAAATGCCTCGCTGGCTATCGCAAGCCAGGAAGATTCTTTATCCAAAACCTTTCATTTGGTGACCCAAGAACCTCCCACGATTGCCACCCTGCTTCAGCTCAGAGAAGCGGAATATCCCGAAATTCCGGAATTGGAAATTCTGGATCCGGATACTTTTTCTAAGGAAAATTTGGGGATTGAAGAGCAGTTTGTCTATGAAATGCTGGCGCCTTATTTAGGATACTTGAACGGCTCGCTTAGTTTTGATACCTCGAATACCGAAAAAGCGCTCGCGGGCACGGGCATCCAATTTCCCAAAACAGATTATGATTTTTGCAGGACGTTGATGCAGTATGCCGTCGATTGCGGTTATTTGATTATCCCCGAAAAAGCTTAAACCCCTAGCGCCATTTTGTTTCAGCCTTCGTAAGCGCGAGCCTCATCGCGTCAAAAAGTATTCCCATTAAAAATAGAGCGGCCAGCGGATGCAAAAGCGCGTAGGCTTTTTTGGCTTTGACGATTCCATTGGCGACGGCACAAATGATCAGAATCATAAAAAGTGTGGCGAGCGGCAGCATCATCCCGTCGGATGCCCGTGGAATGAATAGGAAGGGAAGGACAGAAAAGATAAAAACACTCATTATTTTTAATGCGAGCTGCCAAGGATTTTTTTCGAAGGCATGAAGAAAAATCCTCCTCCACCCGCGCCAGATGGATGGAATGGAATCGTACATTCGTGTTCCATAAACTTTGACGCCTAATGCGCATTCGGTGCGTGCCCCGCGTTGTTTGGTTCTTTTGGCGATCGCGAAATCCTCTAAAAATTCTCCCCGTACCGCTGCGTGCCCTCCAATAGCCTCATAAAGCGAACGTTTCAACATGAGAAATTGGCCGTTGGCAAAATAGGCCTTGTCCGCGGGATTATTAACCTTTTCCATGGGAAACCAAAGCCCCAAATAACTCATGGCGCAAGGCTGAATGAAATATTCCATGAAACTTCCGGCGATGCATCGGGGAAGGAGAGTGAGAAGATCAAGCTGGCGGGACAAGGCATGATGCAAGGATTGAGAGAGCGAATAAGGCTCGTGCCGGGTATCGGCATCGGTAAAAAGAAACCACTGGCCTTTGGCGGCGGGGATGGCCGAGTGAAGGGCGAAATTTTTTCCGGTCCATCCCGCAGGAGTCGGGGGGGCATTCAAGGAAATCAATTTTTGATTTTTAAGTTCTTCGATAATTTGGCCGGTCCGGTCGCTTGAATTATCATTAACCACAATAACTTCGAAGGCAGGATAATCTTGCGCCAGAAGGGCTTTTAAGCAGGCGGCAATATTTTTCTCTTCATTTTTGGCGGGCACGATGATCGAAACAAAGGGAGGATTAGAAATGGCGGCTTTAGGCTTATTAGTAATGGCCGGCATTTGCCAAATCGCTTGCAGGGCGCGCCAACTGCGGTAAATCCAAACGCAAAAGACCAGCCCATAAAATAAAATCCACGGATTCAATATCCTCTCCATAATGGCCGAAATCATAGCATGGTGTTTCAAAAGGGGCCAGGCCCCTTTTGACCAATTCCGTCAGCGCTGACGGAATTCAAAAAACAAATAGTACCGGGGTACCTTCTAAATCTATGTTTAAAAAGTTGGCTGAAATCGTCCTTGTCCTGAAATGGCCGCTCGTTTTGTCCATGATGCTTGTTTCGCTTCTTACCGGTTATGCGGTTTTTAAGCTTCGCATCGATCCTTCCGTAGAAACGCTTTTCGACAAACGTTCTCCGGAATATCAATATTACCGTACCTTTACCGAGCAATTCGGCAGTGATCAGCTTATTGCCGTTGCTATGCGCACGCATGACCTTTTTGAAATTCAGAATCTGCGCAAACTTAAATACCTGACCGGTGAGATTTCGAAATTTAAAAATGTGGAACGGGTGCTCAGCCTTGCCAATGTCAAAGACATTCAGCACAAATTTTTAGGAGTCAAAGTCATCCCGCTTTTAAAAGACGTCTTTCAAGGAGAAAAAAATCCGGCAGAAGTCCGGGGCGACATTCTTCGCGATGAATTTTATGTCCATAATCTGGTTTCTCCCGACGGCAAGGTGGCGACCATCCTGATTTATTTAAAACCATCAACCGGCGAGAAACAGCGCGGCAGCAGTAAGGGGTTAGTGATTGAAAAATTAAAGAACCTGCTTGATGCTCATGAAGATTTCGGGGTTAAATTTTATATGGCGGGGGCTCCGGTGGAGCATTATGAATTTGTCCGCCTTATCCGCAGGGATCAATTTGTTTTTGTTCCGCTTATCGTTATCCTCTTAATCGTGACAACCATGGTGATTTACCGCAGTTTTTCCTGCATGGTTTTGTCCATGACGATCGTTTCTGTCTCTTTGATTTGGACCATGGGGACGATATCGCTGGTGGGTCAGGAAATGAATCTTGTGACTTCGCTTCTGGCGCCTGTCGTGATGATTGTGGCCATTGCGAATACCATCCACATTATGAATTTATTTTTGGAATTGCGGCCGCATCATCCAAGCTTGCGCAAATCGGTCGTGATGACCATGGAGCATCTTGGGATTCCCAATTTTTTGACGAATATCACAACCGTGCTTGGATTTGTCTCATTGGCTTTTAATCCTATTCCGGCTATTCAAAGTTTCGGGATTTTTGCGGCATTGGGCACCTTTTATTCCTATGTCGCGCAAATGCTGCTTACCCCCATCCTTCTTCCTATTTTGCCTTACCGCCGGCCGGTAGATGCTTTTGATGAAAAGAATTTTTTTAACCGGGTCCTTGTGGGATTTATCGAAAAATTTGAATTCCGGTGGAAATGGCTGATTCTTTTGGCGACGATTGTGATTACCGTTTTTTCAATTCAAGGCATTTCCAAGCTGAGGATTGATACAAGCCTGATCAAGCAATTAAAACCCGATTCCGAGCTGGCAATTTCCACGCGTTTTATCGATGAAAATTTGACAGGGATTTATTCGCTTGGTTTTGTAATTAAACGTAAGGATAACAAAAGTCTTGTGGATTATGAAACCCTTAAACAGATTGATCAAGTTAAAGAATTTCTGGAATCCAAACCGGAAATTTCCAATGTCAACAGCGTGACTACACTCATTAAAAAAATCAACAAGGCCAGGGAGGGGGAAGATAAGGATTATGTGATTCCTGATGACCAGGATCAGCTGGGCCGTTATTTCAAAGGAATGGCAAAATCCAATGACCCTCAGCTTTGGGCCATGATCACAAAAGATTTTAAAGAAGCCCGCTTAGACGCCCGTATGCATGCTGTGGGAACTCAGGCGGGAGCTTTATTGGAAAAAGAGGCGCGGGAGTATCTGGATAAAACCTTGGGACGGGATTTTAACTATCAATTAACGGGCAATGTGGTGCTTTTGGGGAAAATGGCGGAAAACTTGGTGCATAATCAAATGGTCGGCTTTATTTTCAGTTTTTTGTCGATTCTCTCGGTCATCGTGATATTTTTCCGTTCTTTTACCATGGGGCTTTTGGCGGCGATTCCCAATATGCTGCCCATACTCGCAATTTATGGATTGATGGGAATGTTTTCCATTGAACTCTCAACCCCGACCGCTATGATCTCCAGCATTGTGTTAGGGATGGTGGTGGATGCTTCCATTCATTTTCTCCACCGCTTTCGTTACGAATTTTCCCAGCGTCATAATTACCTGCAATCCCTGCATCATACCTACCGGAACGTCGGCCAAGCCCTTTTTGTTTCGACCATGATTTTGGCGGTGGGTTTTGCCTCAAGCGTTTTTGCCAGTTTTCGTCCTACCGTTCACTTCGGAGTATTGACCAGCTGTACGATAGTTTTTGCTCTAATTTGCACGCTATTGCTACTTCCTGTTTTTATTATTATCTTCAAACCCTTTGGCCGCCAGCGACTTTTTAAATTGCGTTGACACCCCCTCCTTAGGCCATTAAGATACTTGACTTTCCACATTGAAAATACCTAAAAGGATATCTCGATTAGCTTTATGATTCGAAGTATGACGGCTTTTGTCCGGGAAGCGGCATCCCCTAAAGAAAGTGACTGGGTAGTCGAGATACGCTCGCTCAATCATCGCTATTTTGAATTTTCCATGAAAACGCCGGCCGTCTTATTTCCTTTGGAAAACCGGATCCGGGATTTAGTCCAAGAAAAAATCAAACGCGGTAAGGTGACTCTTTCCATTAGCCATAATAGCGAAGCCCCGGAAGCAGGGGATTTGAAGCTCAATGAAGAAGTGGTGGCCCGCTACCTTAAGGCGATTCGAACACTTAAAAAGCGTTTCAAAATGAAGGCCGAGGTATCGGTTCAAGATATTTTAGGACTTCCGGAAGTTTTTAAAGTCGAGAATGGCCGGGAAGAAAATCCCGAAAAGATTTGGCATAAACTTGAAAAAGCCTTAAAGCATATGCTCGAAAATGCCAGCCGTGTTAAAGAAAGGGAAGGCAAAAAGCTTGCGGAAGATATGGCGATGCGGCTTGATAAGATTGAAAAGGCGACACGTCAGATTGAACAGCATGCGTCCGGACATAAAGAACGGTACTTTAACAAATTAAGCGAAAGGGTCAGCCAGATCCTGGATGACCGCGAAATCGACAAGGAAAGGGTTTCGCGGGAAGTTGCCTTCCTTGCGGAGCGAAGCGATATTACGGAAGAAATCGTCCGGATGAAAAGTCATTTGGAACTATTCCGCAGCCGGCTGCGGATTTCCACGGAAGTGGGAAGGGAGCTCGATTTTCTCTGCCAGGAAATGCTTCGCGAAATCAATACCATGGGAGCCAAATCGCAATTTTTCGAGATTTCAAAAGAAACGGTTTTCATTAAAGGCGAGCTTGAAAAAATCCGAGAACAAGTCCAAAACATCGAATAAAGAATTATCCTCTTCAGGAGAAGGGGTTTTGGTGATTGTTTCCGCTCCTTCCGGATGCGGTAAGACCACCCTTGTCGAGCGGCTTTTGAAGCGTCATCCCGATTGGGTCCGTTCCATTTCCATGACCACGCGTCAGCCGCGCATGGGAGAAAAAAACGGAGAAGATTATTTTTTTGTGACTTCCAAGCAATTTGAAGAAGCCCAAAAAAATGATGAGCTGTTGGAATCGGCGACTGTTTTTGATCATGCTTACGGGACGCCTAAAAATTTTGTTTTGGATTCTTTGAAAAAAGGCCATCATGTTCTTATGGCCATTGATGTTCAAGGGGCGAAAAAGGCCAAGAAGGCAATGGGTAAAACAGCCCGGGTCTTGACCTTGTTTGTTTTGCCGCCGTCGGTAAAAGTCTTGCGCGAAAGGTTGGAAGGCCGTAAAACCGAGTCTCCGGAAGAAATTCAGCGGCGGATTGAAATTGCGCAGGATGAAATTAAAGAGGCTTCTTTTTATGATCATACCGTTGTGAATCAAAATCTTGAAGAAACGGTTCATGAAATTGAAGATTTGATTGAAAAATTCCAAAAAGGATAAGGAGAAAAAACCATGCCGTACGTACCGCTTCAAAAATTAGTGAAAGAAAAATCGTCGAGCCTCTTCAAGCTTGTACTACTTGCCGCAGCTCGCGCCAATGAATTAGCCCAAGGGGCGCAGCCTCTTTTGAAATCCAAGTCCAAAAAAGTTTCAACCATTGCGCTTGAGGAAATTTCTGCCGGAAAGGTCAGTTATGAAGAAACTGCTCCCAAAGGAAAAAAGGCTCAAGGATAAAGTCGTACTCCACGTTCTTACGGGGAGTATTGCCGCCTACAAAACAGGAGATTTGATCGAAGCCCTTCGCGGGGAAGGGGCGCGGGTGATTTGTGTCATGACAGAATCCGCCAAAAAATTTATCACGCCGCTTACCCTACGCGCCATTAGCGGGAACCCTGTTTATCATGATTTTTTTTCACCCGACACTCCTTATGACGTGCTGCATACTTCCCTGGCCGAACAAGCCGATTTGATTTTGGTGGCGCCGGCTTCGGCCAATTTTATTGCCCGGCTTGCCGCCGGAATGGCGGATGATTTGGCCAGCTGCACCATTCTTGCAGCCCGCTCGCCGGTTGCGATTGCCCCGGCCATGAATGATCAAATGTATGCCCATCCTTTGACGCAAAAAAATATTCAAATTTTGAAAAGCATTTCCTACCACTTTATCGATCCGGTCAAAGGTCATTTGGTTTGCGGCAAAGAAGCGCTCGGACATATTTCGGGCCGGCCCCACGCGCGAAATGCTCGATCCGGTCCGGTTTTTATCCAATCTTTCTACCGGTGAAATGGGTTACACCTTGGCCCGGGTTGCGCGGCGCATGAAACATAAGGTGACACTGATCAGCGGTCCGGTGGCGGTCAAACCCCCCGCCGGCGTCAAATTAATTCGAGTCACGAGCGCACAAGAAATGAAAAAGGCATGCCGGCGGTACTTTCCCCGGCATGATGTTTTAATCATGACCGCGGCGGTTTGCGATTTTACGGCAGCTTCCAAGCATGCGCATAAAATTCACCGGACTCGCACCAAACAACTTCTTTTAAAACAAACTCCGGATATTGTGGCGGGACTGGCCAAAAAAAAAGGAAGCCGGTTAGTGATCGGCTTTTGCCTGGAAACCGAGGATTGGCTTCGCCGGGCTAAAGAAAAGCTGAAGCGGAAACATTTAAACGGTATTGTCGCTAATTTTTATAAGTCAGGACGGCATATCCCTTTCGGAGACAGAAAAATTACCACGGCTTTGATGGGAGCTGATGGGCAGCCGAAAATGCTTATTCGTCAATCCAAAGCAGCCATTTCCCGGAAGCTTTTAGAGTGGATGGAAGGCCTAAAAAAATAATCTCGAAAACTTGGGCGCCTTGCATATAATACTGCATTCTCAAGCTTTTATCTTTGTTAAAACCATTAACAGGAGGATGTTCGATGAATAAGCATACTTTAAAAATAGGTTCTTGGGTTTTGGCCATGGCTTTTATTTTTGCCGGATGTGCGACGGAAGGTGGGGGGTTATCGGAACGTGAAACCGGAGCTCTTCTTGGAGGCGGTACCGGTGCTGGTTTGGGTGCCATTATCGGAAGTCAAAGCGGGCATACCGGCGCGGGAACAGCGATCGGGGCCGGAGCCGGCGCTTTGGCGGGAGCCTTAATCGGCGAATCCGCTCGCCGTCAAAAAGAACAGACCAAAAAAGAAATCCGCCAGGAAATGATGCAGCAGCAATATCAAGGCCAGTATGCTCCTCAGCCTTACGGGGCGCCTCAGCAGCAACAGCCCTATTATCCGCCGCCGGCGCAAAGTCAGGAAGTTCATACCAAATACAATCCTCGAACCGGGCAGACTTTTCCCGACCGTTATAAGTTTGATCCAAATACGGGAGAAGAACTGCAGCCTCTTCGTTGATTTATTTTGAAAAATAAAAAATTTCGCAGAATCGGGATTTTGACGGGCGGCGGCGACTGCCCCGGCCTTAACGCCGTCATCCGCGCCGTAACCAAGACCGCCATTTTCGAATATGGGTATGAGGTTTTTGGCATTGAAGACGGTTATGCCGGCCTGATCGAAAAGCGCGGTTTTTATCTCACCTCAGAAATCGTTTCGGGAATTTTGACTCACGGCGGAACCATTTTAGGAACTTCCAACCGTTCGAACCCTTTCCGAATTCCCCGGTCTTATGGAAAGCGCATTATTTTCAAAGATGAATCCAAGCGCGCCCTTCATCATTATAAAGAGTGGGGGCTCGATGCTTTAGTCGTGGTGGGAGGGGACGGAACGCTTACGATCGCTAAACGCTTAGGTGATCTTGGAATCCCTGTGGTCGGAATTCCCAAAACCATTGACAATGATATTTCGGGGACGGATTTTTCGTTCGGATTTCATACGGCAGTGACCATTGCGACCGAGGCTTTGGATAGACTTCATACGACTGCGGCGTCGCATCACCGGGTGATGATTTTAGAAGTAATGGGGAGGAATGCGGGCTGGATTGCTTTACATGCCGGTGTAGCGGGCGGAGCGGATATTATTTTGATCCCCGAAATTCCGTTTCAACTGGAATTTATTTTTCAAAAAGTAAAAGCCCGTCTGAATGAAGGTAAGCGGTTTAGTTTGATGATGGTCGCGGAGGGCGCTTATGAAAAAGGGGGATCGCCGGTGATCAAAAGGAAAGACAAAAAAAATCCGTATCCCATTAAGCTCGGCGGAATTGGAAAACGGCTGGAGGAAAAAATAGAAAGACTGGCGGATGTGGAAACGCGGGCAGCAGTTTTGGGACATATTCAGCGGGGAGGATCCCCGGTTCCTGTGGACCGCAATTTAGGAACGCTTTTTGGGAAAGAAGCAGTTCATCTTATTCGTCAGAATCAGTTTGGACGGATGGTTTGTTTGTCCGGCCAGGAAATTAAATCCATCCCATTGGAAAAAGCGATTCGTTCCCTTAAAATAGTGCCGCGGCATCATCCCTTAATTCAAGCCGCAAGGTCTGTAGGAACATCTTTTGGAGATCGTTAAAGATTTAAAGTTGCACGTCAAAGACTAATGTCTTTGACGCGCTTGCGGGAACTTGACGTTCCCGTCTTCGCAGGGCGCGGTAGCAAAGTGGTAATGCATCGGTCTGCAAAACCGATATACGGCGGTTCGATTCCGCCCCGCGCCTCGCATGCCCGGATGGCGGAATGGCAGACGCAACGGACTTAAAATCCGTCGGGGAGTTAAATCCCTGTGCCGGTTCAAGTCCGGCTCCGGGCAGTTTTTATTAATAGACTTAATTATGCTTTTTAATAAGATTTAAGTTATTCATATGCAATGAGTTGCATCATTTGACAAATGACGAATGCCCTGTTATACTTTCGCATCCTCATACTTTGGGTAGGTGTGAGGAAATTCTTCTTTGGAGCAAATCAATGACTTTTCATGACAACAGCTCATTTTGGCCGAAACTTCGGGCCGTTCAGAAATTTTTCCGGCAGGGGATAGCCAGTTTTATTACCGTTAGTTTTATTTTGAATATTGCTCCTGTGCCGATTTATGCCATCACGCCGACAGAACAGGAAGTGCTTACCAATACACCTACCCAATCTTTATCAGAGCCTGAGCAAACTTCGTCATCGATTGTTGTCAAAGAAATCGTTCGGCAGACGACTCAGGATTTTCTCCAAGAAAATGAAATTGCACTTACCCCCGTAACATCCGAAAAATCGAATGAAAATGTTATTACGTCTGATAACGAGCCCGAAATTACAACTTCCGAAAACGATTCGTTTGAAAATGCTATTTCCAAATTGACTCAAGCCAAAGATTTTGCTGTGGCCATAGTCAAACAAATCAATCAAGAAAATTTAGTCCATTTAGCAAAACAGGCTTATGAATATGGGATTGCTGTTGTTAAAGGGGTGATTTTGCTTTTTACGAGTCATGAAGAAAATCAATTGAGTGTTACAGCGGTTTTTAAGAGTTTGCTGGACACCGCAGTTTCTTTTCTGGCCCATTTTCAAGTTGCTCATGGCCAAAGTCCGGCTCAAGAACAACCAAGCTGGATGGATATTGAAAATGCTTTGGAGGTAGAACATGTAGCAAGCCTGCAAAACGAAGAAGTCCACGTTGTTACTTATGGGGCTCAAGGCGTTGATCCGACCGTACGAAATGCTGATTACCTACTGGATAAAATCACGGCAGTTCATGACCCTGCTCAGAAAAGTCTGGAAGAAATCCGCCAGTATGTAGGTGTTGCTGAAATTCAGGATAAAGACTCTTTAATTCCTTATCGTTCTGATCCGCCTACAATTTTCCCCGGACGGCCTATTTTAAGCCCATTCGGATCTTCATCGAAGTTTGGACAGCCGGATGCTTTTATTTCTGTCAATCAATCTTCTGATTCCCAGTTCCGTTTAAACTTTGATGTCACCAATACCAGCAGTACGGGCAATGCTTTTGGCGGCGCTGTGTTCAATTTTGCGGTGTCCGACACTGTCAAATCTCAGGATCTGAGCGGATTTAGTAAATTTAGTTTCGAACTTCGGACCGATAGCGCTTGTCCGGCCCCTGATTCGCAAGGGTGTCTTAAAATCGAATTTAAAGATACTTCCGGGCGTGTCGGAGCCGTCCGTTTGAGTGGAATCACCTCATCTTTTCAGCAGGGGGATATTCCAAAATCGCTTTTTCTTCAATCGGAACCCAATTTGGATTTTGTCCACATCAAGGAAATCGTTTTTGTGGTTGAACATGCTAATGTGAGCCCTAAACAAGGATTCTTTGAAGTCAAAACCGGTGGATTGCATTTTGATGCTTCAATTTCTCCCGATGCGACGAATCCCGATATCACGAAAGTGCCGCAGGCAGGACGCAAGGATGATGCAGGCAATACGAATTTGATACGTCCGGATTTGACGGGATTCCAGAGCAATAATATGGACAGGCGTCCTCCCGGTACGCTGGCTGAAAGCCGGCCTGAATTTCAGGACTGGAGTAAAGTGGATGTGAATTTGACATCGGAAACAAGCGCGGAGATCACCTTCAATTTGTTTAACGTTGGCGGCCAGAAAGTGGGTAATGACGTAGTCCCGACATCCTTTGGGGGAGCTTTTATTGCCTATGACGATCCAAAAACAGATGACAAAGATCCTCTCACGACAAATGATATCGAAACGATTAATCTCAATACAGTTTTCCCAAATGGGATTGTGTTAGGGCTGAATCATGGTGGAACAGGGATCACAGAAGTGTTTTTAGAAGTGACCGACATTACGGGCAAACAAGATAAGGTGCAGTTAGTCGGGATTGATAGCACCAACCGGCGCTGGAAAGTGTTAGCGAGCCAATTTGATGAAGTGGATATCACGAAAATCAAGACATTTGCTTTGACGTTGGCGGGGCGTCATGTTGGGCAGAAGCTGAATGTGGATTGGGGCAATTTTAGTTTTGTGCCAGGGATTGTAGCGGATGCGACGAATCCCGACATTACGAAAGTGCCGCAGGCGGAACGCAAGGATGATGCAGGAAATACGAATTTGATACGCCCTGATTTGACGGGATTCCAGAGCAATAATACGGACCGGCGCGCTCCCGGGACGAGATGACAAAGATCCTCTCACGACAAATGATATCGAGAGGATCAATCTTAATGCATTATTTCCGAATGGGATTGTGTTAGGGCTCGATCATGGCGGGACGGGGCTGACGGAAGTATTTTTTGAAGTGACGGATATTACGGGCAAGAAGGACCGAGTGAAATTAACGGGAATTGAAGGGACCGGCAAGAGATGGAATGTACCGGTGGGACGATTTGATGAAGTGGATGTGACGAAGATCAAGACGCTGGTGCTTGGAGCCGAAGGCCGTCACGTTGGGCAGAAGCTGAATGTGGATTGGGGCAATTTTAGTTTTGTGCCAGGGGTTGTAGCGGATGCGACGAATCCCGACATTACGAAAGTGCCGCAGGCGGAACGCAAGGATGATGCAGGAAATACGAATTTGATACGCCCTGATTTGACGGGATTCCAGAGCAATAATACGGACCGGCGCGCTCCCGGGACGA